>JAKONI010000022.1 GCA_022702015.1 Beijerinckiaceae bacterium
TCGGAGGGGCCGGACGACATGCCCGCCCATATCCGCACGATGCTCTCCGATTCCGGCCTCGTCATCCCGGTCCTCGGCGGCCGGCTCGGCCTCGGGACGTGGCAGGGCATCTACCTGATCGAGCACCGCGACCGGCCGCACCGCCGGGAGGTGCTGCTCGGGGTGATGGGAGGGTAGCCGCCGCCCCCTCGCGCGCCCTCCCCCGCAAAGGGGCGAGGGCGTACGTGGCGCGAAACATTCGGGAACACACCCGGACTTAACCGCTCCGAAACCATAACCGCGTGGCCGGACCGGGCCCGCCTTCCCCGCGCGGCCCCTCCGGGCAGGACGTCGCCATGAGCCTCCTCGACGCGGTCTCGAACTCGACCAGCGGCCTGTCCGCCCAGGCCTTCGCCCTCAACAACCTCTCCGGCAACATCGCCAACTCCACCACGGCGGGGTTCAAGAGCACCGAGACCCACTTCGCCGACATGCTCGCGCAGACCGAGGCCGGGTCCCAGCCGGCGGGCGGAGTGTCCCTCAGCACCCGCACCAGCCTACAATTGCAGGGCACCGTCACCACGACCGGCGTGGCCACGAACCTCGCGATCTCCGGGGACGGCTACTTCGTCGTGAGGGCCAATGCCGGCTCGGCGTCCTCGCCGAGCTTCAACGGGCAGACGGGCTACACCCGGCGGGGCGACTTCGCGCCCGATGCCAACGGCTACCTCGTGAACGGCGCGGGCTTCTACCTGTTCGCCGGCCCCTCGGCGGGCGCCCCCGTGCGGGTCGCCACCGGTACCGACGCCCCGGCGAGCCTCGCCGTCTCGTCCACCGGCGCCCTCACCGCGACCCAGGCCGACGGCACCACCCGGAGCCTCGGCACCATGACCCTCGCCCAGTTCGACGGGCCGGAGAACCTCACCCCCCTCGACGGCGGCACCTATCTCGCCACCGACCGGTCGGGCTCGGCCTTCTACGGCCTCGCCGGATCCCGCATCACCTCCGGCGCCGTCGAGCAGTCGAACGCCAGCATCGCCGACCAGTTCTCGAAGATGATCGAGACGCAGCAGGCCTACAGCGCCAACACCAAGGTCCTGAACGCCGCCAACGAGATGCTGCAGGACGCGCTCACCATGTACGTGTAGCCCCCCGCGCCCCTGCGGACGGAGGCTACAGGAACTTCAGCGGGTCGGTCTCCGGCGGCGGCGGGGCGACGTCGTTGCGGTTCCACCAGCCGCCGCCGAGGGCCACGAACAGGGCGGCCGTGTCCGCGTATTGCGTCGCCCGCGCCCCGGCGGAGGTGATCAGCGCCGAGAGGAAGCCCTGCTGGGCGATGAGCACCTGCGTCGAGTTCACCGCGCCGGCGGTGTATTGCTTGCGGATCAGTTCCAGGCTCTGGCCCGTGGCCCGCTCGGCCGCCTCGGCGGCGGCCACCGCCTTCGCGTCCGCCTGGAGGGCGCGCAGCGCGTCGGCGACGTTCTGGAAGGCCGAGATCACAGTGGCCTTGTACTGGGCCTGGGCCTGGGTCAGCCCCTCCTCCGCCGCCCGCTGGCGCCGGAACAGGGTGCCCGCGTCGAAGATCGGCGCCGTCGCCTGACCGATGATGGTGAAGAACGACGCGCCGGGGTTCACCACCTGGGGCAGTCGCACCGCGCTCGAACCACCGGTGACGGAAATGGTGAATTGCGGCAGCCGGTTGGCCACCGCCACGCCGACACTGGCGCTGGCCTGCAGCACCAGCGCCTCGGCGGCCTTCACGTCCGGCCGCTGCTGCACGAGGCGCGAGGGGATGCTCACCGGCAGGCGGTTCGGCAGGCGCAGGCCCGACAGGGTGAAGGTCTCGGAGACCTCGTCCGAGGGCAGGCGCCCGGCCAGCGCCGTCAACAGGTCGCGCTGGATGGCGAGCTGCTTCTCCAGCGGCGGCAGCAATTGCTGCGACAGGGCGAGCGCCGCCTGCTGCTGCACCACGTCGGCCCCGGCGATCTGCCCGAGAGACAACTGCTTGTTGTAGAGGCCGAGCACGTCGGTCTGGGCCTGGATCACCTTCTTCGTGGCGTCGATCTGCGCCCGGAGCGACGCCTCCTGGATGGCGGCGGCGACCACGTTGGCGGTCAGCGTGAGGTAGGCGGCCTCCAATTGGAAGCGCTGGTTCTCGGTGGTCGCCTCCAGGGATTCGATCTGGCGGCGGTTCAGGCCGAACACGTCCGGGTTGTAGGAAACCACCGCCTGCGGGGTGAACAGCGAGTAGAGGTACTGCGTCTGGTTCAGCAGGGGCGATTGCAGATCGAGCCCCGGGGCGCGGGCCTCCTGGGCCAGGGGCGTCGCCGTCAGGCTCGGATAGAGGGTGCCCTTCTGCGCCAGCACGTTCTGCTGGGCGATGCGCAGGGACGCCTGCGCGGCCTCCAGGTTCGGGTTGTTGGCGAGCGCCTGCTCCACGAGGCGGTTCAGCGATTTCGAGTGGAACAGCTTCCACCACTCGGCCGGGATGTCCGCCCCCGAGACGAAGCTCTGGTCGGCCGAGCCCCCCTGCCGGGTCCGCACCGCATCGGCGGCGGAGGGGTTCCTCAAAGGCTCCTTGGTGTAGCGCGAGACCGGGGGGGCCTCGGGGGGCACGAAGGTCGGCCCCACCGCGCAGGCGGACAGGCAGCCGGCCGCCAGGGACGCGGCCATCATGCCGCGCACCATCCGCGCCGCCGCGGGCCGCGCGGCACCGTTCCGGGCCGTCCTCGTCATCATACCCCCGCCGTGGCCGGATCGTCGGTCCGGCCCCGCCTCAGCAGGGCCGGGGGGATGACCGGAGTCAATGCACGTGCCTGTTGAGCACGGGGTCCGGGGCGGCCCTGTGTCCGGTGTGCCACGGCCGCTGCGGACGCCACGGCCGCTGCGGAGGCCACAGACGCTGCGCCGCCGGTCCTCATGCCGCCATCCGGTGTTCGCGCAGGGCGCGGGCCTCGGGGTTGGTCTTCCGGCGGGAGAACAGGGAGATCAGGATCGGCACCACCACCAGGATCAGGTTCGGCGCCAGGATGATGCCGCCCACCACCACCAGGGCCAGCGGCTTCTGCACCTGCGAGCCGATCCCCGTGGAGACCGCCGCCGGCAACAGGCCGACGCAGGCGGCCACGCAGGTCATCATCACGGGCCGCATCCGCACCACGGCGGCGTTCCAGATCGCCTCCGACCGCTCCCAGCCCTCATCGAGGAGTTGGTTGTAGTAGGCGAGCAGGATCACGCCCTCCATGGTCGAGATGCCGAACAGGGCGATGAAGCCGATCGCCGCCGAGATCGAGAACGGCGTGCCGGTGAGGAACAGGGCGAAGATGCCGCCGACCATCGCCATCGGGATCACCGAGAGGGTGAGCAGCATGTCGGTGACGGAGGAGAAGTTCACGAACAGCAGGAAGGCGATCAGCAGGAGGGTGAGGGGCACCACGAGGCTCAGGCGCGCCGCCGCCTCGGTGAGGTTCGTGAACTGGCCGACCCATTCCAGATGGTAGCCGGAGGGCATGTCGACCTCCTGCTGCACCCGGCGCTGCGCTTCGAGCACCGTCGAGCCGAGGTCGCGCCCGCGCACCGAGAACTTCACCGGGATGTAGCGCTCCTGGTCCTCCCGGTAGATGAAGGAAGCCCCCGAGACGAGGTCCACGTCGGCGATCTCGGAGAGCGGCACCGGGATCACCCCGCCGTTGGGGTTCTGGGCCCCCACCGAGATGTTGCGGATCGTGGCGAGCGAGGAGCGGAACTCCTTGGCGAGGCGCACGCGCATGGGGAAGTGCCGGTCCGAGCCGTACTCGTAGAGGTCGCCCACCGTCTGGCCGCCGATCGCCGCCTGGATCGTGGTGTTCACGTCGCTGATGGAGAGGCCGTAGCGGGCGGCCTTGTGCCGATCGACGTCGATCCGCACCGTCGGCTGGCCGAGCGACTCGAACACCGAGAGGTCGGTGATGCCGGGCACCGTGGAGAGCACCGCCTTCACCTGGTTCGCGGTCTTCGTCAGCTGCGCGAGGTCGGTGCCGTAGATCTTGACCGAGTTCTCGCCCTTCACCCCCGAGGCCGCCTCCTGGACGTTGTCCTCGATATACTGGGAGAAGTTGAACTCGATGCCGGGGAATTCCTCCCCCAGCTTGGCGCCGAGGTCGCGGATCAGGGTCTCCTTGTCGAGGCCCTTGCGCCACTGGTCGATGGGCTTCAACGGCGCGAGGATCTCGACGTTGAAGAAGCCCGTGGCGTCGGTGCCGTCGTTGGGCCGGCCCTGGTGCGACAGGACGGTGGTGACCTCCGGCACTTCCTGGAAGATCTTGCGCAGGCGCTGCACGTAGGCGTTGCCCGCCTCCAGGGAGATCGAGGACGGCATGGTGCCGCGCACGTAGAGGTTGCCCTCCTCCAGCTTCGGCAGGAACTCCAGGCCGAGCTGCCGCGCCGTCAGGCCGGAGACGAGGAGGACCGCCAGCATCACGGCGATCGACAGCACACGGTTGCGCAGGCCGAAGCGCAGGGCGGTCTCGTGGCCGACCCGCAGAACCCGGACGATCAGCGTGTCGCGCTCCTCCACCTTCTTCGGCAGCATCAGCGCCGAGAGGGCGGGCGAGACGGTGAAGGTGGCGATCAACCCGCCCACCAGGGCGTAGGCGTAGGTCTTGGCCATGGGGCCGAAGATGTGACCTTCCACGCCGGTCATGGTGAAGAGCGGCAGGAAGCCGACGATGATGATGGTGGCCGAGAAGAAGATCGCCCGGTTCACCTCGGCGCCGGCGACGGCGATGGTCCCGAGCCGGCCCTTGAGGCCCCCCGGCGCCCGCTGGCCCTCGGCATGCTC
>JAKONI010000024.1 GCA_022702015.1 Beijerinckiaceae bacterium
CTGACGCGCCCGGCTCGCCGGGCCTCGAAGGAGAACTCCACAAGCCGCAGCGGTCCCTGGAGGCCTCCTTCGAGGCGGCGCCGCCGCACCTCGGGACGAGGGCGAGAGCGGGCTGAGAAGCCATGACCGAATTTCACAGGGATTCCCGCAGGCGGGGAGAGGGGATGCGCGTCCGGCCCATCACTGCGCCTGCCGGTGCCGCCTGCGCCCGCCCTGCTGCGGCGCGCCTTCGGCCGTGGCCTCCTTGGCCGCGTCGGCGGCGGGTGCCTGCGGGCCGGCGGCTTGAGTCGCCTTGCCATCCGCCGCCGAGGCCTGCGCCCCTTCGGTGATCCGCACCTTGGCCCCGTCCTTCAAGCGGTCGGTGCCGTCCGTCACCACCCGGTCGCCGGGCTTCAGGCCCGAGAGGACCACGGTGGCGTTGCCGTCCGTCTCGCCGGTCTTGACCGGCCGGACGCTCACCTTCTCGTCGCCGTCCATCAGGTAGACGTAGGCGCCGGGGCTGCCGTGCAGGATGCCGCCGTTCGGCACCAGGGTCGCGCCCTTGATCGTGTCGACGGTCAACCGGGCGTTGACGAACTGGTTCGGGAACAGCTCCTCGTCGCCGTTGTCGAACAGGGCGCGCAGCTTCACCGTGCCGGTGGTCGTGTCGATCTGGTTGTCCACCGTGTCGAGCTTGCCGGTGGCGATCTCGTGGGCGTCGCCCCGGTCGTAGGCGTTCACCGCGAGGCTGGCCCCCGCCCGGACCCGGCGCATCACCCGAGCCACGTCGTCCTCCGGCAGGGTGAACACCACCGAGATCGGGTGAAGCTGCGTCACCACCACGATCGCCGTGGAGGCGGCCGAGATGTAGTTGCCCTGGTCCACCTGCCGCAGGCCGACCCGGCCATCCACCGGCGAGACGATGTGCGTGTAGGTGATGTTCAGCTTCTGCTGATCGACGAGGGCTTGGTCGGCGGCGACCGTGCCCTCGTTCTGCTTCACCAGGGCGCCCTGCGTGTCGACGTTCTGCTTCGAGATCGAGTCCTGGCGGTTCAGGGTCTGGTAGCGTTGCAGGTCGAGCTTGGAGTTCTGGAGCAGGGCCTGATCCCGGGCGAGCTGGCCCTGGTACTGCGCGAGCAGCGCCTCGTAGGGGCGCGAATCGACCTGGGCGAGGGGATCGCCCGCCTTGACCATCTGGCCCTCGCGGAACTTCACCTCCGTGAGGTAGCCGCTGATCTGCGATTTCACCGTCACGGTGGCGAGCGGCGTCACGGTGCCGAGGCCCTGGAGCACCACGGGCATGTCGCCGGTCGTCACCGGGGCGATGCCCACCGCCTGGGGCATGTCGAGGCCCCCGCGCTTGCCCCCGTGCCGGCCACCGCCGGAACCGGACGCATGTTGCTCGGATTTCTGGCCGCGGGCATCGTACCAGCGGTGCGCCACGGCGCCGACCGCCGCCAGGGCCAGCAGCAGAAGCAGCCAGCGGATCGGCCGGAAGCGACGCCGCGTCCGCGCCGGAGCCGTGGCGGGGCCCGGCTCGTAGGCACGAGCGGTGTCGGTACGGATCGGCGAACTCTCGTTCATGCCAGACTCAAGCACATCCCGGCCGGCTCGCCCATCCGCATCATCGCCGCGATGGCACCCGGCTGTCCCTTCCAATCGCCGCCATCCGCAACGAAGGACGAAGCCTCAGAGGTAGGCTTCCAATGAGCCTGCACTAGGGCGACGACGTTTCGCGGGTATTGCTGATCTCGGCGCCATAGGAACGCAGAACGTCGCGAAAAGCCTCATCCACGGGCAGCGGCGGATTGGCCACCCGCAGGGCGAGGCCGAGGCCGGCGACGACGAGGGCCAGGATGAGGCCGCGCTGCATGGGTGACGGGTTCCGGCCGGCGGGAAGGCCGCTGTAGCGTTCCCGAACGGAAAGGGCCACCGGCCGATCAGCCGGTGGCCCTCTCGTTCGACGGGAGCGGTGCGCCGCGAGCCTGCGGAGCGAGGGGGCAGAGCCCCGCCGACCGCGGGCATCGCCCTGTCGTGAGGCGAACCTACGACCCGGGTGATGAATGTCAATAATCGTCAGTCGTTCGATCGGGCGATCCCAAGGGTGCTGTGCGCGGGCACACACTGCGCATCCCGGTCCTCGCATGGTAGAGCGCCCCACGCATCCCCTCGCCCGCCCCGCCTCCGCATGAACCCCGTCTTCGCCGACCTCCCCACCACCGTCTTCGAGACCATGTCCCGGCTCGCCCGCGAGCATGGGGCGGTCAACCTCGGCCAGGGCTTCCCCGACGATCCGGGACCGGACGATATCCGCGAGGCGGCCGCGCGGGCGCTGATCGACGGCCCGAACCAGTACCCCCCGATGATGGGCCTGCCGGCCCTGCGCCAGGCGGTGGCGGCCCATTACGCCCGCCACCAGGGCCTCGCCCTGGACCCGGAGACCGAGGTGATGATCACCTCCGGGGCCACCGAGGCTTTGGCCGGCGCGCTGCTGGCGCTGATCGAACCGGGGGACGAGGTGGTGCTGTTCGCGCCGATGTACGATGCGTACCTGCCGCTCGTCCGCCGGGCGGGGGGCGTGCCGCGGATCGTCAACCTGGCGCCCCCGTCCTTCCGCCTCGACGAGGCCGCGCTGGCCGCGGCGTTCTCCGACCGGACGAAGCTGGTCCTCCTCAACAACCCCCTCAACCCGGGCGCGACGCTGCTCGGGCGGGACGATCTGGCGACGCTGGCCCGGTTCTGCCGCGCGCACGACGTCATCGCCCTGTGCGACGAGGTGTGGGAGCACGTGGTGTTCGACGGGGCCCGCCACGTGCCGCTGATGGGCCTGCCGGGGATGCGGGAGCGCACGGTCAAGATCGGCTCGGCGGGCAAGATCTTCTCCCTCACCGGCTGGAAGGTCGGCTTCGTGACCGCCGAGGCGCGGCTGATGCGGGTGCTCGCCAAGGCGCACCAGTTCCTCACCTTCACCACCCCGCCGAACCTCCAGGCGGCGGTGGCCCTCGGGCTCGCCAAGGACCAAGCGTGGTTCGAGGCCATGCGGGCCGGCTACGCCCGCTCCCGTGACCGCCTCGCGGCGGGCCTGACGGAGCGTGGCTTCTCCGTGCTGCCGGCGGCGGCGACGTGGTTCCTGAACATCGACATCGGCGCGCTGGGCCTGTCCGACGACGTGGCCTTCTGCGAGGCGATGGTGGCCCGGTCCGGCGTCGCCGCGATTCCGGTGAGCGCCTTCTACCCCGACGGGGCGGTGCGGCACCTCGTGCGCCTCTGCTTCGCCAAGGCCGACGCCACCCTGGACGAAGCCCTCGACCGCATGGCCGGGCTGGCGCGGGCGCCCTTCTGAAACCCGCGACCCGTCCTTGCGGGGAACCGGGGGCACGGCCACATCGTCATCATGTCGATGAGCTTCGCACCCCTCCCCCCGCGGGACTTCCCGCACCAGACCGGCCCCCGGCCGGGCGACACGACCTTCGCGGCCCCGGATCTCGGCAGGGAGGCGAGCCTCGCGCGGCTGGAGACCCTGGCGCACCTGATGGATACCGCCTTCGTCATCCCCGGCATCAACCGGCGGGTGGGGTTCGACGCGCTGATCGGCCTCGTGCCGATCATCGGTGACGTGGCCGGCATGGTGATCTCGTCCTTCATCGTCTACGAGGCGCGGCGGCTCGGCGCCCCGCGCTGGCTGATCGGCCGGATGGCGCTGAACGTCGCCTTCGACGGGGTGATCGGCGCGGTGCCGCTGGCCGGCGACATCTTCGACGCCGCCTTCAAGGCGAACCG
>JAKONI010000034.1 GCA_022702015.1 Beijerinckiaceae bacterium
AGGATACCCGTCAGGGACGGTTTGAACGACGTCTGACAAAGGTACTGACCCAGGGGGAGATAGGGCAGATCCTCGAAGGCTTGGACCTGGATCGCGCTCGCTATGGCCTTCTGCTCCGCGACGGTCGGGGCATCGAGCCAGTTCTGGCGCAGGGTCTCGATCGTCTCGCTGGTGGGCCAGCCGATCGCAGCGGTCGAGCCCGAGGCGCGCAGGAAGGAGCTGACCGCCGGGTTCGCCTGATCGAGCCCCGCCCAGAACGTGCAGAACACGTTCCACCCGCCCTGCGTGATAGGATCCTTCTTCGCCCGCCGCTGGACCACCGTGCCCCAATCCATGACCTGATAATCGACGTTGAAACCCGCCCGGCTCAGCATGTCGGCGGCGACATCGGCGAGGGCCTTCAGGGTCGGGAAGTCCGAGGCGCCCATGAGCACGACCCTTTCCCCTTTGTAGCCAGCCGCCGCGAGGTCCCTCTTCGCCGCGTCGTAGTCACGCCGACCTGCGATGGCTTGCAGGCCCGCCTCGCTCGCCATCGGCATCCCCGGGCAGAAATAGCCAGCCGGCACGTGACTCAGTCTGGGGTCGGTGCCGGTCACCGCCTGCATGAAATCCGTCTGGTCCACGACCTTCAGCAGGATCCTGCGGATCGCCGGGTTGTCGAAGGGTGGCAACAGCTGGTTCATCCGCAGGGTGCCGATGAGACCTGTCGGATCGTTGACGACGGTTTTGAGACCCTGGAGCGTCGGAACAAGGTCGGCGGGGGGCTGCTCCCACCAATCCATCTCGCCCGTCTGCATGGCGGAGGCCGCCGTCGCTTGATCCGGGATGACCGTCCATTCGACCCGATCCACGAAGACTCGCTTGGGACCCGACGTCCATTGCGGCTCGCCGTCCTCCCGGGGCACGTAATCGGCGAAGCGCTCGTAGACGACCCGGGCGCCGACCACCCGCTCGTCCGCGCGGAAACGAAACGGACCGCTTCCGACCATCTCGGTCACCTGGGTGAAGGCATCCGTCTTCGCGAGGCGTTCCGGCATGATGGCGCAGATCGAGGAGCCGACCTTGCCGAGGGCGTCGGGCAGGAGGCCGAACGGTCTCTTGAGCCGGAACCGGATGGTGCGATCGTCCGGGGCGGACAACTCGTCCGTCGCGGCCATGAGTGACTGGCCCATGGCATCGCGTTTGCCCCAGCGGGCGATGCTGGCCACGCAGTCCCGGGCCAGCACCGGCGTCCCGTCGTGGAACCGGAGCCCGGGACGAAGGATGAGGCGCCACGTCTTGCCGTCGTCTTCGGCTGAATGTCCGGCCACCATCTGTGGACGCGCTGAATAGCTCGCATCGAGCCCGTAAAGGGTGTCGAAGACCGCCAGTCCATGATTGCGGGTGACATAGGCTGTCGTCCAGATCGGATCGAGAACCGTGAGGTCCGCCTGCGGGATGAACCGAAGGGTGCGGGCGCTCGATCCTTGGGCAAGGGCCGGTGCCGCGAGTGCCGCGCCGGACAGGGCCATGAAGTTGCGTCTGCTCAGCATCGCGGCACGCTCCGGGTATACGACCGGAAGTTGCCAAGCATGGGCCGGGCCAAGCTCGACCGAAGTTATCGCTCGACGTCCGTGACCGGTCGCGGCCTCACCCTCTTGCGGGCGCTCGACGTCCACCCGGATATAGTATGGGAGGAATTCATCGTTGACCGCCCGCTGTCGTCCGGGACACTAGTCAGGAACCTGACGATGACTTGGCGGAGCCCCTCTCCCGAACGAGATGTGCTCGGTTTTGGCCATGAGCATCGCCGGATGCCCGATCCTCTCGGGCGTGACGAAACAGGGCATCCCGGCATCGTCTGGGGATGTCCGGTTCCGTGCGCTGCCGTTCGAGAGCGGGCGGGCGCATCCTTCGCGATCTCGTCGTTATCGCGCAGCTGAAGACGCGGGGCGCCAGGATCCTCAGCCAAAGCCGGAGGAGTACGACAACAGGGGGTTAGGCCGTCGATCACCCCTCTCGCGCGGCATCGGACCTGGGGAATGGACCCTGCTCAACGCTCGTTTCGGAACACTCAACAGCTTGTAGAGATGTCGGTGGACCCGCCATTTGCCAGAACGCAATTTGCCGGTCGGCACGCCCCTGCACCGAAAGCCGCCTGTCGTCGAAGGTATTCGGCGACAGCGGTCACCGTTGGGATGGAGGAGCCATGTCCCTTCGCGGTGATTGGTCTGAGGCCCATGTGATCGGAGGCGATCCGATCCAAGTAAGTTCGAGAAAGCAGACGAGGTCCTTTCAATCGAGCGGACCCGCTCACGCATGCTGATCATGATCCGCCGACAGCGAGTTCCGCTGCTGACTAGACTTTTGAGCGATAGTCACGAACGGCGCGAACGATCAGATCGGCTACGTTTTGGGGCGTGCGGATTCGTGGTTCGCCGCGACCTGACGACCGTAGAGGGCCTTCGCAATCTTCGACGTGGCGTGCTCCAACTCTCGGCCAAGCGACTCGAGCTCGCTCTCTGATACCTGCCCCGCCACTGCAATGCCGCTGACGCCGAAGCGGGCCTGCCCGCCGTGGTCAAGGATGAGGCTCGCGGCGATGTCCAGGCCGCGGAACAGGTTCCCACGGTCGAAGGCGAAGCCCGATCGCCGTGCCTGCGCGACCTCTTGCGCATAGATCTCGAAGCTCGGCGCGTTCTCCCACCGCAACTCCTTGAACTTCCGCCGGAGTTCCGTCTTCGGCAGGTCGCGGTTCGCGGCGATGCATCGCCCCACCGCTCCTACGAGGGTCGGAAGCCGTGCGCCCAGCATCATGTCCACATGGACGACGTTGCCTTTGACCAGACGGTCCACGAGGACGATGCGGTCCTGCGGCGTGATCTTCCACAGTCCGATCAGCGCCCGGTGCTTCAGGGAAAGTTCCTCCAGCGACGGCCGGATGATGTCGACCTGATTCAGCCCGATGAGCGGCATCGAAATCTCGAGGATCCCCATGCCCAGCCGATATTCCTTCGATCGCGCATCGAAGCTCGCCAGGCCCTCCTTGGTGAGGGTCCGCAGGATGTTGAACGTCGTCGAGAGGTTGATCTTGGTCTCGCGGGCAATGTGCGCGACTCCGGCCGGAGCGTGAGCATGGGCGAGGAAGCGCAGGATCGACACGGCGTTCTCAACCGCGCCGACGAACTTGCGCGGGCTCGCCTCCCCCTCGTCCGGTCGATCCGAAGATATCGTCATCGCCTCTCCCGCCGTACCCTTTCGCCCAGGGGCAAACGAAACTCAACGTGCCGTGGCCCCGCCTCTTTCTGATTGACAAAAGGCATTCGCTATAGAAAATTTCGCGGAATGAACGCGGCGGTGACGGGCTTCGACCCGATCACGGCGACCGCACCGGCGCCGGGTGCGGCTGACCGCGTAACGAATGCCGGAGGAAACGCCATGGACGAGGGGGCAGGCCCGCAGAAGGTCTACGAGGACTATCTTGCCCGCGGCCGCTTCATGATCCAGCGGGCCCGCGCCACCGGTGAATACGTCTTCTATCCCAGGACCCTGTCCGCCTCCGGCGAGACCGATCTCGAGTGGGTCGAGGCGTCCGGCCTGGGAACCGTCTACGCCATCACCGTCAACCGCAGCCGGGACGGCTCGGTGAACATCGCCCTCGTGGACCTCGACGAGGGCCCCCGGATGATGGCGACCGTCGTGGGCGTCGAGACGGTGCCCATCGGCACGCAGGTGAAGGCCCGCGTGGAACGCGGGGAGAGCCCCCGCGTCGTGTTCGATCCGGTGGAGCCGCGCCCGTGAGCCATTCCCTTCGCGGCAGGACCGCCATCGTCGGCCTCGGGCTCGCCGGCGTCGGCGAGGCGCCGGGCTTCTCGGCCATGGAACTGCTCGGCCTCTCGGTGCGCGCGGCGTTGGACGATGCCGGGCTGAAGCTCTCCGACATCGACGCCGTCTTCGCGGCGACCAGCAGCCACGCCTTCGCGTCCATGAGCGTCACCGAATATCTCGGGCTCCGGCCGAAGTATTTCGACAGCACCAATATCGGCGGGTCGAGCTTCGAGATGCACCTGCTGCAGGCGTCGCTCGCCCTGGAGGCGGGGCTCTGCGACGTGGCACTGATCTGCTACGGCTCCAACCAGCGCACGGCGGGCGGGCGTCTCGTCTCCATGTCGGAGCCGCAATGGCACGAGACGCCCTATCGGCCGCGCCACCCGATCACCGCCTATGCGCTGGCCACCGCCCGGCACATGCACCAGTACGGGACGAGCCGCGAGATGCTGGCCGACGTCGCGGTGGCCGCACGGCAATGGGCCAACCTCAACCCGGACGCCTTCGCCCGCGGGCCCCTGACCCGCGCCGACGTCTTGGGTAAGCGCATGGTCAGCGACCCGCTCACCGCCGGCGATTGCTGTCTCGTCACCGACGGCGCGGCGGCCTGCCTGCTTGTCCGCGCCGAGCGGGCGAAGGACTTCCCGAAGCCCCCTGCCTACTTCCTCGGTGCCGCCGGGGCGAACTGGCACCGGTCGATCCAGGCCATGCCGGATCTCACGGTGACCGCCGCGAGCGAGAGCGGCCCCCGCGCCTTTGCCCTGGCGGGGGTCTCGCGGGAGGATGTCGATCTTCTGATGCTCTACGACGCCTTCACCATCAACACGATCCTGTTCCTGGAGGATCTCGGCTTCTGCCCGAAGGGGGAGGGCGGGCGCTTCGTGCAGGATGGGCGCATCGCGCCGGGAGGGACGCTCGCGGTCAACACCAACGGCGGCGGCCTGTCCTGCGTGCATCCGGGAATGTACGGGATGTTCCTGATCGCCGAGGGCGTCACCCAGATTAGGGGCGAGGCCGGCGAGCGGCAATTGAAGCGCGCCGACATCGCCCTCCTGCACGGCAACGGCGGCACCCTCTCCAGCCAAGTCACGGCCTTCCTGGGTTCGGAGGCGGCGCTGTGACGGCCCGGACCGGGGATGACTTTTCCGCGCTCGGATTCCTGCTCGCGCCGCGTTCCGTCGCGATCGTGGGCGCCTCCGACGACCCGATGCGGATCGGGGGGCGGCCCATCGCCGCCATGAAGACGGCGGGGTTCCGGGGTCGAATCTTCCCGATCAATCCAGGCCGGCGGGAGGTGCAGGGCCTGCCCTGCTTCGCCTCCGTGGCCGACCTGCCCGAGGCGCCGGAGGTCGGCATCGTCGCCGTCGCGGCCAAGCATGCCCCGGAGACGGTGGCGGCGCTCGGGGAGAAGGGGTGCCGGGCGGTCACGCTGTTCTCGGCGGGCTTCGCCGAGACGGGGGCGGAGGGCGAGCGGGCGCAAGACGAGATCCTGGCCATCGCCCGGCGCCACGGGATGCGGGTGCTCGGCCCCAACACGCTCGGCGTCTTCAATGCCGGGATCGGCTATTACGGCACCTTCTCCTCCTCCCTCGATTCCGGCTACCCGAGACCCGGCCCCGTCGGCATCGCCAGCCAATCCGGTGCCTACGGCGTCCACCTCGCGGTCGCCGCCCGCGAGCGCGGGCTCGGCACCTCGGTCCTCGTCACCACGGGCAACGAGGTGGACGTCACGGTGGCGGACGCGATCGGCTGGATGGCCGGAAGCGACGCCGTCGAGGTCATCTGCGCCTACCAGGAAGGATTCCGCGACGGGGCCCGCATGGTCGCGGCGCTCGAGGCGGCGCGGGCGGCGGGCAAGCCGGTCATACTGATGAAAGCCGGGCGCAGCCGCCTCGGCGCGGCGGCGGCGGCCTCGCACACGGCTTCGCTCACGGGCGACGACGCCGTCGCCGACGCGATCCTGGCCGAACACGGGGCTATCCGCGTGCGCGACACCGAGCAGATGCTCGATTTCGCCTACGCCGCGCGGCTGCGCCTCTATCCTGCCGGCAACACCCTCGGGGTCATCACGATCAGCGGCGGCGGCGGCATCGTCGCCGCCGACGAGGCCGAGGCGGTCGGCCTGCCGATGCCGCCCATGCCGGCCGAGGCGCAGGAGCGTCTGAAGCAGCTCCTGCCCTTCGGCTCCCCGGCCAACCCCCTCGACTGCACCGCCCAGGCCCTCAACGACCTGTCGCTGTTCGACACCTATGCCCGCTCCGCCCTGGCGGAGGGCGGCTACCGCTCGGTGCTGCTGTTCCTCACCTATGTCGCGGGCAGCCCCCAACTCGCCCCGCGCCTGCTCGACTCCCTGCGCCGGCTCCGCGCCGAGTTTCCCGACCGGCTGCTGGCCCTGTGCATGATCGCGGGAAAGGACGTCGTGGCTCTGTACGAGGAGGCGGGCCTCCTGACCTTCGCCGACCCGAGCCGGGCGGTGAGGGCGCTCGCCGCCATGGGCCGGGTGGGGGACCAGCTTGCCGCCGCGCCGACCAGGACCCCCCGTCCGGCAGTCCCCCCGGTGACGCTTCCGGCGGGGACGCCCGACGAGCCGACCGCCAAGCGCCTCCTTGCGGAGGCCGGCATCGCCTCCGCGCCGGAACGGGTCGTGCGGAGCGCGGAGGAGGCCGTGGCGGCCGCTGAGGCCCTCGGCTTCCCGGTTGTCCTGAAGATCGTGTCGCCGGACATCGTCCACAAATCGGACATCGGCGGCGTGCGCCTGAACCTCGTCGGGGCGGAGGCCGTGCGGGAGGCCCACGACGCCATCCTCGCGGCGGCCCGCCGGGCGGCCCCGGAGGCGCGGCTCGGCGGCGTGCTCGTGGCCCGCCAGCTGTCCGGCGGGGTGGAGTGCCTGATGGGGATCAGCCGTGACCCGGCCTTCGGCCCCGTCGCGGTGTTCGGCCTCGGCGGGATCTTCGTGGAGATCCTCGCTGACGTGGCAATCCGCGCCTGCCCCTTCGACAAGGCGGCGGCGCGCGCCATGATCTTGTCGATCCGGGCGGCCCCGATCCTCACCGGGGCCCGGGGCAGGGCGCCCGTGGATCTCGACGCGCTGGCCCGGATGCTCTCGCGGCTCTCGCACTTCGCCGCCGGGGCGGGCCCGCGCCTGCGCGCCGTGGACCTGAACCCGGTCATGGCCTTGCCCGAGGGCGCCTACGCCCTCGACGCCGTCATCGAGATCGACCCGGAGCCGGCGCGATGATCGATCCCGACCGGTTGCTGGCCTATCCCGTCCCGGAGGTCGTCCAGAGCTACGGCCCCCGCGAGACCGCCTTCTACGCCCTCTCGATCGGCATCGGGCAGGACCCGATGGACCGGGGCGACCTCCGTTTCGTCGGCCTCCGCGAACCGGTGCCGTTCCCGACCCTACCCCTGGTGCTCGGCCATCCGGGCTTCTGGCTCGCCGACCCGGCGACGGGGGTCGATGCGACCCGCGTCGTCCATGGCGGGCAGGGAATCTCGCTGCACGCACCCCTGCCGGCGCGGGGCACGGTCGTCGGCCGGACCCGCGTCACCGGCCTCGTGGACAAGGGCGCGGGACGCGGCGCGCTGCTGTTCAGCGAAAAGGACCTGCGCGATGCTGAAACGGGCCTCCTCTACGCGACGACCCGCTCGACCACCTTCCTCCGCGGCGACGGCGGGTTCGGCGGAGCCTCCGGCCCGGTCCCGGCGCCCCATGCGCTGCCGGAGACGCCGCCCGACATGACGCGCACGGTCGAGACCCGGCCCGAGCAGGCCCTGTGGTACCGCTGGAACGGTGACGACAACCCGCTCCACCTCGATCCCGAGATCGCCGCCGGCGCCGGGTTCGGGCGTCCGATCTTGCATGGCCTCTGCACCCTGGGCATCGCCGCCCATGCCGTCGTCCGCAGCCTCTGCGCCGACGAGCCGGCGCGCCTCAAGGGGCTCGACGCGCGCTTCACCGCCACGGTGACGCCCGGCGAGACCCTGTCTGTGGACCTCTGGACGGACGGCTCGTTCCGCGTCCGCGTCGCCGGGCGCGACGTGGTGGCGATCGGCAACGGCCTCGCCCGCATCGATGGCTGAGGGAGCGCGCCCCATGGATGCCCTGAACCCCCGCTCCGAGGACGACGAGGATCTGCGCCTTCTCGTCGAGAGCGCAGCGGGGATCGCCCCCCGCGACGGTGACCTGAAGACAGTGCGCCGCCTGCGCTTCAGCAAGCCGGGCATCGACCGCGCCCGCTGGTCGGACATTGCGGCGATGGGCTGGCTCAGCCTCCGGTTGCCGGAGGCGCAGGGTGGAGCGGGGCTCGGGATGGCCGCCTATGCGGGGCTGTGCGGCGAGCTCGGCGCGGCGCTGCTGCCGGAGCCCGTGATCGAGTCCGGGCTCGCCCTCGACCTGATGGGCGAGGCCGCCGAGCCGGAGGTGCTCGCGGGGAGGCGGCTGGTCCTGCCCGCCTGGATGGACGGGCCGGACGGGCTTGGGCCCGTGGGCGGCATCGTCGAGGGCGACGGAGGCATCACCGGGGAGCGGCTGTTCGTGCCCATGGCGGCGGCGGCCGACGCCTTCCTCGTCGTCACGTCCGGGGCCTGCTTCCTGGTCGAGGCCGAGGCCCCCGGTCTGACGCTGACCTGCGAGGACACGCTGGATGGCGGGCATGTGGGCCGCCTCGTCCTCCACGGCGTTCCGGCGCAGCGCCTGCCGGCCCCCTCGGCGCTCCCCTTCGAGGCGGCGGCGCTCGCCACCTCCGCCGCCCTGTTCGGCCTGATGGAGAGGACCTTCGCCGCGACCCTCGACTACCTCAAGACCCGCGTGCAGTTCGGCCAGCCGATCGGCCATTTCCAGGCCCTCCAGCACCGGGCGGTCGATCTGAGGATCGAGATCGGTTTGACGCAGGCGACCCTGCGCGACGCGGCGGCCGCGATGGATGCGGGCGGGGACAGCCGCGCCCTCGTCTCCCGCGCCAAGGCCCGGGCGGCCACGGCCGCCCTCGCCGTCACCCGCGAGGCGGTGCAGATGCACGGCGCCATCGGCTATACCGACGAGGCCGACATCGGCCTGTTCCTGCGCCGGGCGATGGTGCTGGCACCGCGCTACGGCAGCGCCGCCTTCCACCGGGCTCGCTACGCCGCCCTGCCGGGGAGCGCGTCATGAGCGAGCCGGCGAACGATGGCCTGAGCCTGTCCCGCGACGGGGACGTGCTCGTCCTCGCCTTCGACGAGCCGGGGCGGCGCAACCCCGTGGGTCACGCCGTGCGGCAGGCGCTGGCGGCGCGCCTCGCGGAGGCCGCCACCGACCGGAGCGTGGCCGCGGTGGTGCTGACCGGCGCCGGCGGGCATTTCTCCGCAGGCGGGGACATCCGCGACCAGGGTACGGTGACGAGCCTCGCCGAGGCCCGGGAGCGGTTCACGCACGTCAAAACCCTCGTCGGCCGGATGGCGCGGTTCCCCAAGCCCCTCGTCGCCGCCGTCGAAGGGTGGGCCGCGGGGGGCGGCTTCTCCCTGGCGCTCGCCTGCGAGACGGTCGTCGCCGCGCAGACCGCGCGGTTCGCCGCGAGCTTCGGGAAGATCGGGCTGATCCCCGACCTGGGGCTGCTGGCCACGCTGCCCGCCCGGATCGGCGCGGGCCGGGCGCAGCGCCTCCTGCTCGCCTGTGCGACGGTCGACGCGCCGGAGGGGCACCGCCTCGGCTTCGTGGACGAACTCGTCCCGGAGGGGCGGGCGCTGCCCGCCGCGACTCGGATCGCCCGCGAGGCCGCCGCCATGGCGCCGCTGCCCCGCGCCTACGTCAAGGACCATTTCGCCGCCGAGCTCGACCGGGCCCTGGACTTCGAGCGCCTCGTCCAGCCGATGCTGATGCTCGGCGGCGATGCCGCCGAGGGCCGCCGCGCCTTCCTCGAGAAGCGCGCCCCCGTCTTCAAGGGAGAGTAGCGTGACGCCCTCCGCCGCAGCCCATCCCGCGCCTCATGCCGATCTCGGCGCCCTCGACGACGAGACCTTCCGCGGAACCGTGCGCGGCTGGATCGCCGCGAACTACCCGGCCGACCTGCGCAACCCCCCGAAGCGCCTCCACGCCAAGCAGGTGATGCCCTGGTACGAGCGCCTGTCGGCCCAGGGGTGGCTCTGCCCGAGCTGGCCCCGCGCCCAAGGCGGTATGGGCCTCCCCCCGGGCAAGCTCCTGATCCTGATGGAGGAGATGGAGCGGTACGGCTGCGCCCGGTTGCCGGATAGCGGCATCACCATGGTCGGCCCCCTGCTGATCGCCCACGGCACCGAGGCCCAGCGGACCTACCATCTGCCGAGGATCCTCTCCGGCGACATCATCTGGTGCCAGGGCTACAGTGAGCCCAATGCCGGCTCGGACCTCGCTGCGCTCCGCACCAGCGCCGTGCGGGACGGGGACGAGTGGGTGATCAACGGCCAGAAGATCTGGACCACCCTCGGCACGGACGCGAACTGGATCTTCGTCCTCGCCCGCACCGATCCGGCCGCGCCCAACCAGAAAGGAATCAGTTTCTTCCTCGTGCCGATGGACCGTCCCGGCCTCACCGTCCGCCCGATCGTCAACATCGACCGGCACGACGAGTTCGCGGAGGTGTTCTTCGACGACGTCCGCGTCCCGGCCGATGCCATCGTCGGCGCGGTGAACGCCGGCTGGACCATGGCCAAGAACCTCCTCGGCTTCGAGCGGCTCTTCCTCGGCTCGCCGAAGCAGGCGGAGGGCGCCCTGGACCATCTGGAGCGGCTCGCCGCCCATCTCGGCCGGAGCGAGGCCCTTGCGGCCACGGTCGCGGGGCTGAGGATGGAGTTGGAGGACCACAAGTCCTTCTACGCCACCTTCGCGAACCAAGCCCGGCGCGGGCTGCCCCTCGGCCCCGACGTGTCGATGCTGAAGATCAACCAGTCGGCGCTCTACCAGCGCATCACCGACCGGATCCTGGAACTGGCCGGCGAGTTCGGCG
This sequence comes from Beijerinckiaceae bacterium, assembly GCA_022702015.1. Lineage (GTDB taxonomy): Bacteria > Pseudomonadota > Alphaproteobacteria > Rhizobiales > Beijerinckiaceae > Methylobacterium. The sequence continues at coordinate 10,767 of JAKONI010000034.1, forward strand.
GGCTCGCGGGCTCCCTGCCCGGCGCTTCGGCCCTGCATCCGGGTAGCGCGTTCCTGCAGGCGCGGCCGAGCACGATCTACGGCGGCTCGTCGGAAATCCAGCGCAACATCGTGGCGAGGCAGGTGCTCGGGCTCGGACGATGACCAGCCGGGGCACGGGGACGGGAGGAGAGACGGCATGAGCGCGGGCATCGGCGGCAACGGCGTGGATTTGGGGCTCGATGGCAAGGTCGTCGTCGTGACGGGGGCGGGTGGCGGCATCGGCCGGGCCGTCGCCCTGGAATTCGCCAAGGCCGGCGCGAAGGTCGTCGTCAACGACATCGGCACCTCGCTCGGCGGAACCGGCGAGACCTCCGCGACGCCGGCGGACGAGACCAAGGCGCTGATCGAGGAGATCGGCGGTGAGGCGGTCATCTCCCGCGAGAGCGTCTCGGAATGGGCGGCGGCCAAGCGCACCGTCCAGCTGGCCCTCGACCATTTCGGCCGGATCGACGCCGTGGTGAACAATGCCGGCATCCTGCGGGACGTCATCTTCCACAAGATGGACCCGGCCGACTGGGAGGCGGTGATCGCCGTCCACCTCAACGGCAGCTTCTACATGAGCCGGGCGGCGGCCGACCCGTTCCGAGCCCAGGGGAGCGGCGCCTTCGTCCACATGACCAGCACCTCGGGGCTCATCGGCAATTTCGGGCAGGCCAACTACTCGGCGGCCAAGCTCGGCCTCGTCGGCCTCTCGAAATCCATCGCCCTCGATATGGCGCGCTTCGGCGTCCGCTCGAATTGCGTGGCGCCCTTCGCCTGGAGCCGGATGACCGATTCCATCCCCTCCACCACCCCGGAGGAGAAGACGCGGGTCGAGCGCATGAAGCGGATGACCCCGCAGACCAACGCGCCCCTCGTCGTCACCCTCGCCTCGGCGGCGGCGGCGGGCGTGACCGGCCAAGTCTTCGCCACGCGGGTCAACGAGGTGTTCCTGTTCAACGCGATGCGGCCGATCCGCAGCGTCCACGACGCCGAAGGCTGGACTCCCGCGTCGCTCGCCACGCGGGCCATCCCCGCCCTGAAGGCCGGCTTCGCACCGCTGGACCGCTCCAGCGACGTCTTCAGCTGGGATCCCGTGTGATGAAGGTGTTTCGCATAAGACCAGCCTTGACCCGCGCCGCGCTGCGCCGCCTCGCGCTCGTCGGCGGCCTCGGGCTCGCCCTGACGGGGGCGGCCCGGGCGCAGAGCCCCGCGCAGATCTCGGACGACGTGGTGAAGTTCGGCGTGCTCACCGACATGTCGAGCCTCTACGCCGATGCCACCGGGCGCGGCTCTGTGGTCGCCGCGCAGATGGCGGCCCGGGATTTCGGCGGGAGCGTGCTCGGCAAGACGATCGAGGTCGTCTACGCCGACAACCAGAACAAGGCGGATATCGGCAGCGCCATCGCCCGGCGCTGGTACGACGTCGAGAAGGTGGATGTGATCCTCGACGCGCCGCCCTCCTCGGTGGCGCTGGCGGTCCAGCAGATCGCCAAGGAAAAGAACCGGATGCTGATCGTCTCCGGCGGCGGCACCTCGGACATCACGGGGAAAGCATGCACCGAGACCACGGCGCAGTGGAACTACGATACCTACGCTCTGGCCCATGTCTCCACCGCCGCCGCGGTGAAGCGGGGCCTCTCCACATGGTCCATCATCACTGCCGACTATGCCTTCGGGCAGGCGCTGGAGCGGGACGCTGCCGATGAGCTCAAGCGGTCGGGCGGCAAGCTGATCCAGGCGATCCGCGCGCCCTTCGGCACCTCGGATTTCTCGTCCTTCCTGCTCCAGGCCCAGGCCACCCACTCCAAGGTCATCGCCTTCGCCAACGCGGGCGGCGACATGATGAACGCGGTCAAGCAGGCGCATGAGTTCGGCATCACCGAAGGCGGCCAATCCCTCGTCACGCTGCTCATGAATATCGCCGATGTCCACGCCCTCGGGCTGAAGATGGCCCAGGGCCTCATCACGACGGAGGGCTTCTACTGGGATCGGGACGACGAGACCCGTGCCTTCTCCAAGCGCTTCTACGCCGAGATGAGGATGATGCCGACAATGCACCATGCGGGCGTCTACTCCGCCGTCCTGCACTATCTGAAGGCGGTGAAGGCCCTGGGGACCGACGAGCCGAAGGCCGTCATGGCCAGGATGCGAGAGATGCCGGTCAACGACATGTATGCCCGCAACGGCAAGCTGCGCATCGACGGGCGCATGGTCCACGACATGTACCTGATGCAGGTGAAAAAGCCTGAGGAGTCGACCGGCGAGTGGGATGTCTACAACCAGCTCGCCACCGTACCAGGCGACGAGGCGTTCCGGCCCCTCGACCAGGGCGACTGCCCTCTTGTGAAGGCTGCGGAGCAAACGTCTCGGTAGGCTTTTTGAAATCCGGAATGGCTGCCGGCTGGGCCACAGGAGATGCGTGCTCCGGGCCAAGATCCCGCAGCGGCCTGGAATTGGCCCACCTTTTTCAGCGGACGAACGGCATCCCGGATTTCGTCTGCTCCGGGCAGGACGTCCTCCGCCGCGTAACGCGGTCGGCCACAAGCGACGATGGACCTCGATGTCCAGTTCCTCGGACCCGTCCGCATCGGAGACTTCGCCGAGATCGAGGCTGTGATCGTGCGGCGGACCCGATCGCTCCCGTGTCTTCGTGGGGATCTCCGAGTCGGCGATGAGGTGCGTGGTACGGCGAAGGGGATCTGGAAGATCCTCTGAGTCGGATTGGCGCCAGACGTTTCCCGGCCGGGATCGGCGCCATTCCGGTAGAAGTCATCCGGCCTTTCTCCGATGGCGGGTATTCGACCCCGGTGTCCGGGAAAGGCCGTGACAAATACTCAACCGATCGTTCCGTCTCGGAACTTGATGTGCGCCAGCCGGCGCGCGCAAGCACTGTCGCAAGCGAAGGTGTGCCGTCCAACGAGCCGCCGCGCGCTACTGCGGGAGATGACGTTGCCAAACCCCTTGCTCGCGCTTGCGATCGTGATCAGCTGTGCGGCGATCGGCGGGGCGCAGTCCGGCGAGATCTCCGGCGGCGTCGTCAAGGTCGGCGTGCTTACCGACATGAGTGGTCCGTATGCCGACAATGTCGGCGCCGGGTCGGTCCTCGCCGCGCAGATGGCAGCGGAGGATCTTGGCGGCACGGTCAACGGCGCTCGGATCGAGATCGTCTCCGCCGACCACCAGAACAAGGCGGATGTCGGCGCCGCGCTGGCGCGGCAATGGTACGATCAGGACGGCGTCGACACGATCACGGAGGTAGTCTCCTCGGGCGTGGCCCTGGCCGTCCAGGCGATCTCCCGGGAGAAGCAGCGGGTCTTCCTGGCGACCGGGCCGGGCACCCCCGACCTCACGGGCAAGGCCTGCTCCCCGTTCGGCGTCCACTGGGCGTACGACAACTACGCCCTCGGCAATGTGGTGGCGGGCGCCGCGGTCCGGAGGGGGCTGAAGAACTGGTTCTTCCTCACCGCCGACTACAGCTTCGGCCATGCCCTCGAAGAGCAGGCGGCCCGGGTCGTCAAGGCGAACGGGGGGACCGTGAAGGGCTCCGTGCGCCATCCGCTCGGCACGGCGGATTTCTCATCCTACCTTCTGCAGGCGCAGGGGTCGGGCGCGGAGGTGATCGGGCTCGCCAATGCCGGGACCGACTTCATCAATGCCGAGAAGCAGGCGGACGAGTTCGGGATCAAGGCCGGTGGCCAGACCCTGGCCGCCCTTCTCGTGAACCTGCCGGACATCCACGCCCTCGGCCTCCCGAAGGCGCAGGGCCTGCTGCTCGCCGACAGCTTCTACTGGGACATGGACGACGCGACGCGGGCATGGTCCAAACGCTTCATGGCGCGCTTCAACGGGCGCGCGCCGGGCAGCCTCCAGGCGGCCGTATACGGGGCCGTGACCCACTACCTGAAGGCGGTCCAGGCGGCCGGGACGGACGAGGCCGGGGCGGTGATGGCGCAGATGCGCCAGATGCCGATCCACGACTTCTACACGAAGAACGCCCACCTGCGCCGGGATGGCCGGGTCGTGCGGGACATGTACCTCTTGCAGGTCAAGACCCCGGCCGAGTCGCGCTACCCATGGGACTACTACAAGGTGGTCGAGACGGTGCCGGGCGACAAGGCGTTCCGTCCGGAGGCCGAAGGCGGCTGCTCCCTCGTCACGCCCTGACAGGGGCACCCTTCCTCACGGAGTCGGGATCGCTCGCCTGCGCCTGAAGCCAAGCGAGGAAGATCTCCAGCTTCCGGTTCATCGGGCGCCCTGGTCGCATGGAGTGCCGCGCGCTCGCTCCCACGGCATCCGGTGCCAGCCCGCACGCCCCGCCAGGGCGTCGCGGCCGCCCTGGCCGCCTGCCGGCCGGCGTTCTGGACCATCGGTGCCTTCTCGGCCGTCATCAACGTGCTCGCGTTGACCGGCTCGCTCTACATGCTCCAGGTCTACGACCGCGTGATCACATCCCGCAGTGTCCCGACACTCGTCGGGCTGACGGTGCTGATGGTCGGCCTCTACGGCATCAACGGCGTGCTCGAATGGTTGCGCACGCGGATCACAAACCGGATCGGGCTGCGCTTCGACCGCCTTCTGCGCGCGGGGGTCTACCGGGCCATGATGCTCGTGCCCCTCCGGGCGGCCGGGCGCGGGGAGGGCCATCAACCCGTCCGCGACCTCGATCAGGTCCGGGGCTTCCTGATGGGCGCCGGGCCGGCGGCCCTGTTCGATCTGCCTTGGATGCCGATGTATCTCGGCCTCGTCTACCTTCTCCATGTCTGGCTCGGGGTGATGGCGACGGTGGGGGCGGCGTTGCTCGTCGGTCTCACCCTCCTGACCGAGGCGTGCAGCCGGGCGCCGACCCGTGCCGCCGCCGCGAGCGGAGGCCGGCTCGCGACCTTGACCGAAGCCAGCCGGCGCAACGCCGAGGTCGTCCGGGCCATGGGCATGGAGCCGCAGCTGTGCGCGACCTTCGAGGCGGCCAGCGCCCGATATCTGGCCGATCAGGTCCGGGCCCAGGACGTGGTGACGACGATCGGAGCGGTGACGAAAGTGGTCCGCATCGTCCTCCAGTCGGGGATGTTGGGGCTCGGCGCGTATCTGACCATCTCGGGCGACGCCACGGGGGGCGTGATGATCGCGTCCTCGATCCTGACCTCCCGGGCGCTCGCCCCGGTCGAAGTCGCCATCGCCAACTGGCGTGGCTTCGTCAGTGCCCGCCAGAGCTATGGCCGGTTGAAGGACCTGCTGAGGATGGCGGGGGAGCCGGACCTTCCGATGGCGCTTCCCACTCCGACCATCGGCCTGACGGTCGAAGGGTTGAGCCTCACGGCGCCGGGGCGGACGACCCCCATCATCCGCAACGTGTCGTTCTCCCTCGAGGCCGGTCAGGCCCTCGGCGTGATCGGGCCGAGCGCCTCCGGCAAATCCACCCTGGCCCGGGGGCTCGCGGGGATCTGGCAGGCACAGGGCCAGGGCTGCGTCCGGATCGACCAAGCCTCCCTGGAGCAATGGCCCCCCGGTCAGCTCGGCGCCGCCATCGGCTACCTGCCGCAGGATGTCGAGTTGTTCGACGGCACCGTGGCCCAGAATATCGCGCGGTTCGACCCCGAGGCCTCGTCGGAGGCGATCCTGGAGGCCGCCCAGTCCGCGGGCGTGCGCGATCTGGTGTTCCACCTCGCGCAGGGCTTCAACACCCCGATCGGCTCGGATGGGCATACCCTCTCAGCGGGGCAGTGCCAGCGGATCGGCCTGGCCCGTGCCCTCTACGGCAACCCCTTCCTGGTGATCCTCGACGAGCCGAACTCGAACCTCGACGCCGAGGGCGAGGCGGCACTGACGGCCGCCATCGCCGGAGTTCGCGCCCGGGGCGGCATCGCGGTGGTGATCGCCCACCGGCCCTCCGCGATTGCGGCCGTGGATCAGCTCCTCGTGTTGGCCAACGGACAGATCCAGGCCTTCGGCGCCAAGGATCAGGTCCTGGCCGGCCTCGCCCAGGGCAAGGCCACCGCAGGCGGGCGGGAGTCGAGGCCCCCCTCGCCCGACCGCTCCGGCCGCCCCCCCGGCCCGGCGCCATGGGCCGAGGGGATCAGGATGCCCCGGGTCGATTCAGGCCGCCTCGGAGCCGTCCTCAACTCCTCGGAGACGCGCCTATGAACACCGCGACCCTCCTTCCGCACGCCGGCGGCTGTCCCGACACGATCCGGCGCGACACGGTCCTCGGCCTGGCGACGATCCTCGTCCTCGTCGGTGGACTGGGAATGTGGGCCTTCACCACATCCCTCGCCGGCGCCGTCGTGGGCAGCGGCACGGTCGTGGTCGATGGCAACGTCAAGAAGGTTCAGCATCCGAGCGGTGGCGTTGTGGGTGAGATCCGCGCGAGGGACGGGGATTTCGTGCAGGTCGGCGATATTCTCGTCCGGCTCGACGAGACGGTCACGCGGGCCAACCTCATGGTGGTCGTCAACCAGCTCGACGAACTGGCGATGCGTCAGGCGCGGCTGATGGCCGAGCGCGACGACCGCGCGGACCTGCTGCCACCGCCGGCCCTGGCCGCCCGGATCGCCGGGCCTGGAATCGCCGAGATCGTCGCGGGGGAGCGCACGATCTTTCGGAACCGCCGCACGTCCCGGGAGGGCCAAGTCTCGCAACTGAGGGAGCGGATCGCTCAATTGCAGGAGGAGATCGCCGGCCTCCAGGCGCAGAAGGTGGCCAAGATCGAGGAAATTGCGCTCATCCGCAAGGAACTCGACGACCTCGCGCCGCTGGAAACGCAGAAGCTGGTCCCCGCCTCGAAGATGACCCAGCTGCGCCGGGAGGCCACCAGGATCGCAGGGGAGCGCGCCCAGATCGTCGCGTCGATCGCGCAATCCAAGGGCAAGATCGCCGAGACTGAACTCCAGATCCTGCAGGTCGATCAGGACATGAAGACGGAGGTCGCCAAGGATCTGCGGGAGACGGAGGGGAAGATCGCGGAGCTGATGGAGCGGCGGATTTCCGCCGAGGACACCCTCAAGCGCATCGATATCCGGGCACCGATGAGCGGGTTCGTCCATCAATCGACCATCCACACCGTCGGGGGGGTGATTTCGCCGTCGGAGCCGATGATGCTGATCGTCCCGGACAACGACATGCTCGTGGTCGAGGCGAAGGTCGCGCCGCAGGACATCGACCACGTCCGGACCGACCAGGTCGCCTTCATCCGTTTCCCGGCTTTCAACCAGAGGACGACGCCCGAGATCGAGGGTCGGGTGACCCGGGTCTCCGCCGACGTGCGCAGGGAGGGGGAGGCTCCCATCCCGCAGGCCGGCCCCTCGTTCTACGTGGCGCGGATCGCGATCACGGGGGGCGGGTCCGGCGACCGCAGGACGTTCCGCCTGCTGCCGGGGATGCCGGCGGAGGTCCACTTCCAGACATCATCCCGCACGGCGATCTCCTATCTCATCAAGCCCCTGCAGGATCAGGTCGCCAGGGCGTTCAAGGAGAATTGACGCATTCGCCGCGCGCCGCCGAACCGGAGCAACCCCAGGAGGGAAGGCGGGTCCCCCGTCACGGGGGCGCGCAACCTCCTCCTCGCCACTGGCAGCATGTCCGAGGGCAGGAGCTCGTTGCGGGGCGGGCGCCGACTCGCCGACGCCCTCCTGCGACGGCACGGGGCGCATTGAAACAAACCGCTCCTCTGGTGTCATCCCAACCATGCGGATGTCGCTCGAAGGGACGATCCGATCCGCCTGGACCGGCGAGGTGGCCTAGATCGCCGGTATGGAAGGGCCTCTGTTGACCGCCGCCCACGCTGCGGCGGCGGAGCGGTTCGGCACGCCCAGGGCCCTGAGCACCGCCGTGACGTGAATCTTGATCGTGCCCTCGCTGAGCGACAGCGAGCGGGCAATTTCCTTATTGGATTGGCCCGCCACGATAAGATCGAGCACTTGGCGCTGCCGGGACG
>JAKONI010000112.1 GCA_022702015.1 Beijerinckiaceae bacterium
CCCGCTTCGCGATCGAGGGTCCCGGACTCGGCCTCGGCGGCGGTGTCATTATCGGGCAGCCGATCCTCGGCGACCGGCCGCATCACCGCGGCGAGGTCGGCGAGCGGCATGCGCGACAGGTCACCGATATCGAGGCCGGCGAAGGTGACCGAGAGTGCCTCGGGCTTCAAACGCTTGCCGGAGCAGACGGGGCAGTCCTCGCTGACGAGGTAGCGGGCCGCCCGCCGGCGCATGAGGGCGCTCTGCGAATTCGTGAAGGTCCCGAGGACGTGGCGGCGGGCGCTCGTGAACGTGCCCCTATAGCTCGGCTCCAGGCGGCGCCTGCGCGCGAGCCGCGTCTGCTCCGGGGAGAGCCCGGCATAGACGGGCTCCTGCGGCTGGTCGTCCGTGAACAGGATCCAGTCCCGGATCGCCCGCGGCAGGTCCTTCCAGGGCGTGTCGACATCGACCCCCCGGCTCACCAGGATATCCCGCAGGTTCTGCCCACCCCAGGCCTGCGGCCAGGCGGCGACGGCGCGCTCGCGGATCGTCAGCGACGGGTCGGGCACCATGGACGCTTCCGTGGCCCGGTAGACCCGCCCGAGCCCGCCGCAAGACGGGCAGGCGCCCTGCGGCGTATTGGGGGAGAAGTCCTCCGCGTAGAGCATCGGCTGGCCCGGCGGGTAGGTGCCGGCGCGCGAGTACATCATCCGCACGAGGCTCGACAGGGTGGTGACGCTGCCCACCGAGGAGCGGGCGCTGGGCGTGCCGCGCTGCTGCTGCAGGGCGACGGCCGGGGGAAGCCCTTCGATGGCGTCGACGTCGGGCACGCCGACCTGGTCGATCATCCGCCGCGCATAGGGGGCGACCGACTCGAAGTAACGACGCTGGGCTTCCGCATAGAGCGTCCCGAAGGCCAGCGAGGACTTGCCGGAGCCGGAGACGCCCGTGAACACCACGAGGGCGTCGCGCGGCAGCTCCACGTCGACGTCGCGCAGGTTGTGCTCCCTGGCGCCCCTCACCGTGACGAAACCCGGCCGTCCCGCGCCGGATCGGGCGATCCGGACCGGTTCCCTGGGCGTCAACTGGTCCATCAAACGGTCCTCTCGGCGTGTGCTCTCCGGTAGGACAGCAAACGCCGCCGTACCGGGGAGAGATACAACCGACGAGACCATCCTTAGGGACACCCCGTATCAAACCAGGGACTCCCGCCGACGTTTGCCCATCACGCCGAGGGTCGAGACAGGGTGAGGCCGTTCGGAGCCGCTCGCACGGCCCCCCCTGTGCCCCCTGACCCTGACGCGCGTCCGCCCGTCGCGGCATGCGGCTGCGGATGGCGCGGGAGCACGCCGGCTCCGAGACGCCCGACTACACGCAGGTGCACAGCGTTCTGGAAGCCCTTCGTCGCGCTTGGCAACGCGATGGCCGAGATGAAGGAGACCCATCACTTCCACCCGGTGCCATTCTATTTCCGCTTCCGAGAACCTCATTACTCAGTCCCGGCGCAGGTTTGCGTCGCCCTCGATACCGTCTCGCTCACCCGCGGCACGCGCGCGGGCGAGGACACCGCATGGTTGCATGAGGCCGCAGCGGTCGAAGGACTCTGCCGCGTGGCCCAGATGCCGGTCATCACCCTCGAAAGGACGTTTATCCCTGGACCACAGGAAGCGCTCTAACCCAATGCTTCCGCCGCATTTCCTTACGCCGAACCGGCATCCACCCCAGCGGAACATGCTCCAGCGTTCGGGCGATGGCCATGCGGCCTCTCACAGAACGTCCGTCTCATGCGGCAGACGTGCTCGGCGACACTGCAGCGAGCGCGGGGGCATGCCGCAGGTCGGCCGGCGTCTTGAAATCCCGGGCGGCGCCGCGGGCGGCCTGGACGCCGCGCGGAAAACCGCTGCGATCCCGGTAGGATCGCTTCCGGCCGACCGCGCGGCTGTGCCGTGCCGTGCTGGCCTGGGCGTCGATCAGATCGATCGCGGTCACGCCGAGCAGGAGCGCCAGGGCCACGGCGACGTTGCCGCGCTTCGGGTTGTCCGACCGGAGGGCCGTGAGCACGGTGGCGATGTCGAGGCTGTCCCCGGCGACCCGGCTCCAGAGGCCGAGATTCTTATCGACCGAGAGTGAGAGGACGCCGCTGGCGATCTCGCGAGCGCCGTACACGCGCACGAGCGTCTCCTTGCCGTCCATTCCGAGCGCGCTGGTGATGCGCCGGGGCGCCACGAGTTCAGTGAGGCCAAGGCCGAGGCTGAACCAGCCGAGTGCCCTCGCGAGGCCATCGGGGACGCCGCTCGAACTCGGCCCGGACTGGAGGACCTTCGGGTCGCCCTCGGACCGGGTGATATGCGACAGGCGCGCAAAGCTTGCGATGTTCGTCATGGTCTCTTTCTCGCGGTGTCAGGGTTTGAGAACGACCTTGATGCAGCTGTCCTGCTTGTCCCGGAACGTCCGGTACATCTCGGGTCCCTTCGTGAGCGGAGCCTCGTGCGTGATGACGAAGGAGGGATCGATCTGCTCCTCCTCGATCCTCCGCAGGAGGTCGGCGGTCCAGCGCTGGACGTGGGTCTGCCCCATGCGGAAGGTCAGCCCCTTGTTCATGGCCGCACCCATCGGGATCTTGTCGACCAAGCCGCCGTAGACGCCGGGAATCGAGATCAGACCACCGGGGCGGCACACGTAGATCATCTCCCGGAGCACATGCGGGCGGTCGCTCTCGGCCAGGAGGATCTGCTTGGCCCGGTCGTAGACCGTATCGGGCATGCTGGGCGAGACGTGGCTCTCCATGCCGATGCAGTCGATGCACTTCTCGGGTCCCTCGCCCCCGGTCAGATCGTTCAGGCGCTCGACGACGTTCTCCTCGTCGAAATTGATGGTGATGGCGCCCCCGGCCTCGGCCATCTCCAGGCGCTCCGGGATGTTGTCGATGGCGACGACCTGCTCGGCGCCGAGGAGAACGGCCGAGCGGATCGTCATCTGGCCGACCGGGCCGCATCCCCAGATCGCCACGGTGTCGGTCGGCTGAATGTCCGCCTGCACAGCGGCTTGCCAGCCGGTCGGAAAGATGTCCGAGAGGAAGAGGAGTTTCTCGTCGGGTATGCCCTCGGGCACCCTCTGCACCGTCGTGTCGGCGTAGGGCACGCGCAGGTACTCGGCCTGCCCCCCCGGATAGCCCCCGGTGAGGTGCGTGTAGCCGAACAGGCCCGCCGTGGTGTGACCGAAGACCTTGTCGGCGAGGTGCTTCTTCCGATTGCTCTTCTGGCACACGGAAAAGTAGCCGCGTTTGCACTGGTCGCATTCGCCGCAGACGATCGTGAAGGGCACCACGACCCGGTCGCCCTTCTTCAGCTTGTTCTTGAGGCCGCGCCCGGTCTCGACGACCTCGCCCATCGTCTCGTGACCCATGACGTCGCCGGGGAGCATGGCGGGGATGAAGTTGTGGAACAGGTGCAGGTCGGAGCCGCAGATCGCGCAGCTCGTCACCTTGATGACGACATCCCGCCCGTCCTCGATCTCCGGGTCGGAGACGGTATCGCAGCGGATGTCTTCCTTCCCATGCCAAACCAGGGCTCGCATGCCTTGTTCTCCCATCGGTTGAGGTGTGAGGAAGCCATCCGGGCCTTCGTCGCCTTCTCGGATCGGATCCTCACGAGGATGGTGGTCGGGTGTGCTGTGAGGTGAACCCACCCAGGGTAGGACCGTTCTGCGGATGATCCCCTAGGACACCTCCGGGGAGGGCAGAGCCCCCGGACGGATCGAACCCCGCCGAGGCGTGATCAGGTCGCTCGATCAGTGGGCCAAGATCGATGGCCGGACAGCGTCGCCCGATCTGGGACTGTCTCCGACTGAGCGCATGTTCAGCAATATTCGCTCATCATACCGAATTCTAAATCACTTTGATTCGCGGGCGGCCTGGAACGCCGGTGGGGGCTTCGAGAGCGACAGGGCGACGTGCCGCTGTGCATTCCGGCGATGTCCTGTCGGGTGGTGGCGTCCCCAGCCGCATCCGGGCGTATGACCGGAGATCCACCCAACCCGGCCCGATCGGGGCTTGGCCGCCTGTCCAGCGTCATGCGCCGGGTTGCATGCTCGACTCGGCCATCCCGGGCTTTACGAGATCCGGTCGGGGCTAAAGATACCTCGCCTCGAATTCTCCGAGTTCACGCAGCCGCCGTGGCGCGAGGATCCGCAGGCGACGTCCCCGCAGCGCGATCAGCCCGTCGCGCCGCAGCGCCTGCAGCACGCGGTTCACGTGGACGCTCGTTAAGCCGAGGGCGTCCGCGAGATCCGCCTGGGTCAACGGCAAGTCGAATTGATCCCCGGTGACTTGTCCGATGGACCCATGGCGCTCGAGCAGTTCGCACAGAAGGTGGGCCATGCGCTCCGGACCAAGACGCATGCCGATATTGGCCATCCACTCGCGGGCCGTCGCTTCCTCGGCGAGCTTCGCACGTTGGAATGCGAGTGCGATACGGGGATGGCGTTCGAGCATATCGAGGTAGTGCCCGCGTGGGACTTTCGCGATCTGACCACGAGTCAGTGCCTCGATCGTATGGTCGAGCGGATACCCATAGACCGCGCCCCGATCACAGTGGTCACCCGGGATGAGGTAGGCGAAGATCAGGCGACGGCCTGAGATCCGGCGCTTGTACCGGCAGGCGAATCCGGTGCAGACGATGAGTGCATGGTCGGCCACGCAGTCCTGCTCCACGAGGACCGTGTATCGTTCCACCGACCGGACAAAGCCGGCCAACCCGGCGAGTGCCGCTCGATCCTCCGCCCCAAGCACGGCATAGCCACCGAGCTTGCGGACCAGTGCCCCAACGGAGCCGCCGGCTTCCGGAACGAGATTCCACGGCCGGCGCTCCTTTTGCGATACCACGGGATCCGATGCGATCGTGAGGGTGGACGGCGCCATGGTGCTTACTCCGGGATGGATTTTCCATTCATCCGCCCCGGCGAGGCACGTACATCCGGCCCCTTCCTTAGGATCGCTCCGATCCACGCGCTCCGATGTTCCGCCTGGGAGGCTATCGCAAGGTTAGGAGGCGCGGTCGCAGATCGCTATGCTTCCGCTTGACGAACTCGGGACGGCCCTCACCGAAGGCCGACGGGGCGATGATCGTCGAGGTCCACCCCCTGCGCCGCGAACGGCCGTTCGTCGAGCTTGGTGTCCTGCCGGTAGTATCTCTCGACGGCGCGCCAGAAGGCGGTCTTCATCTCGGGGCACCGCTGATCGAGCACCGCGTCGATCGCCGCAGCGGCCTGGCGGGCACAGACATCGCGGTCTTCAGGCTGGAAGACATCGGTCATGGCATCCCTCCGGATCGACACTCCGCGTGATCGGCGCCCACCATGTGGTCCTGAACGTCAAACAAAGCACCCGGAGTGGGAAGACGGCCTTGGAACTCGCAGCCAATGATGCCGGCGCGTTACTGCCCCATGTTATAGACATTCCCTTCGAAGATCGCTAAGATACAATATCTGGCAATATTTCCTATGTCTCTAGCTTAGGTTGGTGCTCGGTATACGTCACTGGCCGCTTGTTACGCTGTGAACAATTATGGGCGACATATCGCGAGCCCCGAACGGCTCCCAGGTATTCGGCAGTCCGGCTGAGCACACGGCGTGGCTTTCAGCCCTTAAGGAAGCGTTTCAGGCTGCGACGGACGGCGCGCCGCTTGCAGAATCGCTAGGCATCCTCGTGAATACTGCCCACTCCCAGTCCGATGGTCGCCTTCGCTCGGCCTTCTACCTGATTGATCCTAACGGCACCGGGCTGCAACACGTCACCGGCATGCCCGAGCCCTATGCCCTGGCCGTGGGCGGCATCACGATCGGGCCGGACTCGTTCGCCTGTGGACTGGCGGCCTTCACCCGCCAGCCAGTCATCACCGTCGACGTGCGGAAGGAGCCTCGCTGGCAGCCTTGGCTCTGGTTGGCCGAGGAGCACGGCATCCGTGCCGTCTGGTCGTTCCCGGCAGAAACCGCGGCGGGGCGGATCATCGGCACGTTCGCCGTGTACTTCCGCGAGCCGCGTGGGGCTACGCCCCGCGATCATGCATTCGCCGCCACCCTGACCCAGGCCGCGGCGATCATCATCTCGCAGTACCGGGGAGCCGAGGACCGTGCTCGCACCGAGGCGGCCCTGCGCGAGAGCGAAGAGCGCTTCCGGGCCGTGGCCGAGCAAGCCGAGGCCGGTATCGTCATCGTCGACGTCGCTCATCGGGTGAGCTTCGTCAACGACCGCTACTGCGAGATGCTGAGGCGCAGCCGGGACGATCTGCTCAGCCGCACCGTGGAGGAGCTTACCCATCCGGACGACTGGACACTCAACGAACCCCTCTACCGGCGCGCCATGGCAGAAGGCGCATCCTTCACCATCGAGAAGCGCTACCGGCGTCCGAATGGTACGGCCGTGTGGGTGCGCAACGTCGTCAGCGCGCTTCGCGATGGGTCCGGCGCCATCGTCGGTGGGCTTGCGGTCTCCATCGACATCACCGAACGCCATCAGGCCGAGGCGGCCCTGCGCGAGAGCGAGGAGCGCTTCCGGCGCTTCGCAGAGCATACGGCCGACGTGCTCTGGCTCGCCGATCTGGAGAGCGGGTGGCTCAATTACCTCAGCCCGGCTTTCACGCGGGTCTGGGGTATGCCCGCCGAGGACATGCCGGATCTCACGAGCTGGCTCGCCAGCGTCCATCCCGACGACCGCGATGCCGCCGCGCAGGCGATCGAGCGCGTCGGCGGTGGCGAGACACTCGTGCTGGAGTACCGGATTCTTCGCGCATCCGACCAAGCGGTGCGCCGCATCCACGACACCTTCTTCCCGATCCCAAGCCTCGACGGGCGGATCCGGTCGGCGGGTGGGATCGCGCAGGACATCACCGTCGACACGGGACTTCACGCCTACGTGGTCGCGGCCAGGGATGACGCTCGGCTCGGCCTCGTCGGAACCCTGCGGGCCGCTGGCTACAACGTCCGCGCCTTTGCGAGTGGTCAGGCCTTCCTGAAGATGGCGGGCTCGCTGATACCGGGCTGTGTCGTGTTCGATCTCGGCGGAGCCGGTGGCTTGGCCGTCGTAAGCGAGTTGAAGGCGGCACGCGCGCGTCTGCCCTTGGTGGCGATCGGCGAGAGCAGGGGGGATGTCGGCATCGCGGTCCGCGTCATGAAGGCGGGAGCGATCGATTTCCTCGAAGTCCCTTGGTCGCCGGAGACTTTGCTGCTCGCGGTGGGAACGGCGCTCGCCGAACTCCAGGCGAAGGCGGATCATGCGCGTAGGGACGACGAAGCCCGTAGCCGGATCGCAGCGCTCTCCGCCCGCGAGCGCGAGGTGCTGGAGGGCTTGCTTGCGGGCGGGACCAACAAGGTCATCGCCAGGGCGTTGGGCTTGAGCCCACGCACGGTGGAGATCCACCGGGCCCGGGTCATGGAGGCGCTCGGCGCTCACACCCTGCCGGAAGCTGTCCTCATCGCGACGGCCGCCGGCGTGCGTCCCGCCACTGACGACGGCGACTAGAGCTTTTTCCGCCGAAGTGGATGCCGGTTCGGCGCGAGAAAACGCGTCTGATCCCGCAGCGGAACGATGGCTGTCGTGGCGAGGTCATGCACGAAGCCGATCACACGTCCGTTCTCGAATTCAGCCCGCTCGGAACTGGCAGAACGGGCCATTCACCGGTCCAACCTCCTGCCGATCACCCAAGACGTGACGGCCCGAGGCGATGATCTGGATTGCGTCTCGGCTTTCGCACTCGCGTCTCGCCACAGCCTCCAGGTCGCGCAAGTACGCGATCACCGGCTCGCGCTCGCGATACTCCCGAGACAGGGTCGGCTGGACCATGGCAGCGACATGCGCTGAGATCGTGTCCCAGAACTCCTGTGGTCGCGCCGATGCGTTCGCCTGCATCATCACAGCCTCGTCGGTGAGAAGCGGTCCTGCCAGCCGTGCGGAGGGGGCGATAGGTCATAGCCGGCAGGACCGACCAGAACGTTTCTGGCGCCACCAGATTTTCTGAAAAGTGCCCGCTGTAAAATCACACCCGTTAAACAGGGGGAGAATCCTGACGACAAGGCTCGCTCGTCATACCGTTTGGCCACGAACCTTCATGGTCGGTCCGAGGAAGTCCCCGGACGCGCCGACGACGCCTGCGGCGCGGACGAGGATGGTCGGCGTGTCATCGACGCCCTCGGGGGCCAGCATCGGCGCCACGTCGGCCATCGGCACGCCCACGTACTCCGCCTGCCCGCCGGCATGGCCGCCGGTGAGGTGCGAATACCCGAACAGGCCCGCGGTCGGGCAGCCGGACTGCGCCGTGGCCATGGCGCCGTCGCGGCCCATGTTCGAACCCCCTCCCCTGGTCCGCTGAATGACCCTTACGGCCCCCGGCGCGTTCACTGCCGTAATCCAACCCGTACGGGAGCCCCGATGTCGAGCCTGACCGAGCGCAAGGCACGTCTGATTGTCCACGGCGACCAGCCCTACAACGCCGAACCGCCCCTCGACCGGTTGCGGGCCTCCTACCGGACGCTGGCCAGGGATTTCTACGTCCGCTCGCACGGCGACCTACCGGACCTCGACGAGGCAACCTGGCGCCTCACCGTCGATGGCGGAACCGGCTCAGCGCTTGAGTTGTCGCTGCCCGATCTGCGGACTCGCTTTCCGGAAGCCACGGTCAGGGCCACGATGCAGTGTGCCGGCAATCGCCGCGCCGACATGCGGGCGGTCGCCCCGGTCTCGGGCGACCCGTGGGACGCCGGCGCCATCGGCACCGCCGATTGGACCGGGGTGCGCCTCGGTGACATCCTGCGCGCGGCGGGAGTCGCGGAAAACGAAGGTCTCCATGTCGCCTTCGAGAGCCACGACACGGTGGACGGGCACCCCTACGGCGCCTCTATCCCGCTCGCGAAGGCGATGGCGCCCGAGACCCTGCTGGCCTACGCCATGAATGGCGAAGCCTTGCTTCCGGAGCACGGCTTTCCGGTCCGCGCGGTGGTGCCGGGCTTCGCCGGCGTGCGGAGTCCCAAATGGCTCAGGCGCCTGAGCGTTCAGGACCACCCCTCGGACAACCCGATCCAGGCCAGCGATTACAAGCTGTACCCGGCCGACGTGACCGCCGAGACCGCCGATCCGGCCAAGGGGCACACCATCGATACGATGCCGCTGAACGCCGCGATCTGCGAGCCCGGGTCTGGGGCAACCCTCAAGTCAGGGGGTCACAGGGTCCGCGGCTACGCGGTGAGCGGGGATCGGGCCGTCGTTCGCGTCGACGTCTCCGGGAACGGCGGCCGGTCCTGGGTGCAGGCCGAGCTCGAACACGAGGCCGACGCTCCGTTCGCCTGGACGTTCTGGAGCACGGACCTCGACCTGCCTCCGGGCGAGCATGAACTCGCCGTGCGCGCCTGGGACGAAGCGGGCCAGACGCAGCCGGCACTTCCGGACGAAACCTGGAACCACAAGGGCTACCTATGCGCCTGCTGGCACCGGGTGCGGGTGATCGCCATCTAGGACAGTGACGCACTCACTCCGTTCATGCGCCTCTGTCCTAGCCCTTCGCTTTCGCATCAATTTTTCCAGACTCGGCCGACGCCTCCGTCCGGATCGATGCCCTAGGGCATCTCCGCCGGATTGGATGCCGGTTCGGTGGCGCGCGGCGCCGGCAACGTCCGACCGTGGCGGGAGCTTCCCGTACGTCGAGGCGCCGGGCGCGCCTTCGTCAGCCCCGAGCCCCAAGGCACACCATGTCCCGCGAGACCAGCCTCCAGGCGACCGAAAAGTGGTGACGAGCCCCTTGACCTCCCGGTCGACCCCGGTGCCGCGCGGTGCGATCAGGATCGCGATCCTCTTGCCCTGCAAGCTCATGTCATCATCCTCCCAAGTGTAGGGTTCACTCGGAGGCGCAGGTCGCGCGGTTCCTCACGCCGGAATGCGGTCGATGCCGGCGGTGTCCTCGGCCGCCACGCCGTTCTCGCGGTGGCGGAAGTCGCTCAGCGCCCTGTAGACCTGCAACCGTGCCCGCATCACCGAGCCGAGCGGCCGGTGCGCCGCGAGACTGTGCGCCGGACGGAAGGTCATCACCTCATCGAAGTAGCGCACCCGCTCGGGCGAATAGGCGTCCTGGCGCGGCAGGCGTAGCGTGGCCACCGTGCGGTAGGGGCTGACCGAGACCGGCCAGTCCACCGAGGCGTCCTCGATGGGCTGCCGCTCGGCATCCGCCCAGAGCTGCGCCTTCAGCGCGAACACCACCTCGTTCTCGCGGAAGAAGGCGAGTGTGGCGTGCCGGAAGCCGTCCTCGTCCTGGTTCGGGTCCAGCCTCCACTCGGACAGCGCACGCTGGGCCTCGGTCGCAGGCACGGCCCCGAGCTTGGCGACGTAATCGCCGAAGCGGACCGGCGCCTGGCTGAAGTAGCTGTCCGCCAGCGGGTGGCTGTAAGGGTGCCCGAAGAAGTCGGCGAAAGCGCTTTCGGTACCGAAGGCATGGAGCGCCTTGTTGAGGTTGCGCATGGTGGAGGACACCGCGCCCTTCACGCCCTCCGGGAGGCCGGTCGACTTGCCGATGACCGTGCCGTCGCGCAGGAAGCCCGCCGCCGTGCCGGACGGGAAGGTCGTCCCGGTCGCGAGGACGAAATCCTGGGTGTCGACCGCGTGGCCGGGCAGCTTCTCGCCGGGGACGTCGAAAACCTTGATCGACATGCCCCGGTGGGTCGACACCCGGTCACCCAAGGTCTCGCCCGGCCCTTGAGCAAAACGAACCGCCACGGGGTGGATGCCGGGCGTGGCGAACAACCCTTGGGCCAGTTCGGATGGCAGGCCGGCGGAAACCGTCAACTCGCCGGTGACGCAGGCCGAGCTTTTGGCGTGGCTTGCACGGACCGCGTGATGCTCCCGCTTCTCCACCGTCTCCGATTGCTGGGTCATGCCCTGGATGATGCCGTCGATCGTCTTCTGCTCGTCCGCAGCAGGCTTCTCGATGTCGGGGGCGTATCGAAGATAGGTCACAATCTTCCTCACGGTGATCGGGGAACTGAGGCGACCCGCGGCGGGAGAGAGCGCAGCGGATGCGGGGTTCGACGTATCGGGTCGAGAACGGAACCCTGTTGCGAACATCGGGGGCCGCGCGCCGTTCCCGGTCCATGATGACTTCGCGTGCGTCGAAAGCCCGCCTGAGTTCGGCTGGGCTATAGGTCGGCCTCGATGCCGCCCCGGGACATCCACCTTGTGATTGGGCCGCCGACCATGCGGGAACACGCTACGGGACGCCGTTCCTCGGCGTGGGAGCCCACCGATTCCCGAAGTCGGTAGCGCCCCCGGCGAGCGCTGGCCCCAGCGAAGGGACGGCACCCGGTTCCGGGCGTCGGGCACGGTAACCTCCTGTAACGCCCACCGGTACGAGGACACGGGGCAGCCGCAGGACGAACCCGGCCGGGTGGACCGGGCCGAGGCCATCCATCCGGACCATCTGGCAGCCGTGCGTTCGGAATGGCTGCCGCGGCCGCCTCCGGGCAGCCCTGCGGGATCGAGTTCCCCCTGCGCCGGTCCGATGGGCAGTCCAGCACCTTCCCGCCCTCGACGGCTTAGTTGAGCTGCCCCTGCACCCTGATCCGCGCGGCCAGCGCCCGACCGATCTTGAACAGGGCATTGCGCAGGTCTGGGAGCGCCTCCTTGCCGCCATCGACCTCGATCAGCGAATGAGCCAGGATCAGATAGTCGGCGACTTGGTCGAGGCGGGAGTTCGGCATCGTGTTCGGATGGGGCGGCGGCGGGACGAACCGCTCGATGCTGCCGTAGGCCGTGATCGTATCCGTCGCGCCCGCGGCCAGTTCGGTCACGGTGCCGAGGTGGCCGATGAAAGTATCACCATGCACGCCAAACGACGGGACGCCGCCGGCCCCGACCCAGCGAAGGGTTCCGTCCGGCATGAGCAATCGATACCGGACGCTGAACTCTTCCCCACGACGGACTGCGGCCGCCATCGTTCCCGCGACGACGGTCCTGTCGGCCGGGTGGACCCGAGCCAACCATCCGTGACCCAACGCCTCGGCCACTTCCTGACCGGTCAGCGTCGTCCATTCGGGACTGGCGTAGGTGCAGGAGCCGCGCACGTCCGTCACGAAGATCATCGCCCGACCTCACCCAGCGTGAACCGGCATCAGAGTATCTGCCGGTCTGGACGGCACAAGATGCCCCGCGCGGTCGCGGGGCGTATCGCCCTGGCGGATTCACCGTCCCGGGGCATCCGTGCCAGCCCCGTTGCGGTCATCGATCCCCTCACCCGGTCGGGAAGCACGGTACGAAGGCGGCCCCGGCCTACGGTCGGATCTGCACGAGCCGACCGGTGGTCGTATCCGTTCGCACCGGGCATCAGGTCGCGATGTCCGTACGCAAGACCGTTTCGGTCTCTCTCAGTCCGGAGTTGCACGCCGTGGCGGAGGGCCTTCCCGCCTCCGGCCGCTACAATACCTTCAGCGAGGCGATCCGCGCCGGACCGCATCTGCTCGACGAGCGCGAGACGGCATTCGACGCGACAGGGAACATTTCGCTAAAAATCACCCGCCCAACGAAACACGATGCCATCGCATCGAGTATTTGCATTAGATCTTACCATTGACGGCAAGACGTTCGCGATACAAACCTTCGTCTCGTTTTTGTGATCGTCTCGCGTTGTTACAACGCCACGAATCCGGAAAGAGCCGACATGAACTTCTTGCGACGAAACTCCGTCTCGCGCCGGCGGGTCGCCGCATTGATCGGCAGCATCACATTGGCCGGCTCGATGATCGGACCTGTGGCGGCGGCAGAGGGCAAGCTGCGCATCGCCAAGCAGTTCGGCGTCGTCTACCTGCTCCTCAACGTCATCGAGGACCAGAAGCTCGTCGAGAAGCACGGCAAGGAGACGGGTCTCGATATCGCGGTCGAGTACGTCCAACTCTCCGGCGGCTCGGCCGTCAACGATGCGCTGCTCTCCGGCGCGGTCGATATCGGCGGCGCGGGGGTGGGGCCGCTCTTCACCCTGTGGGACCGCACCCGCGGGCGGCAGGGCGTGAAGGGCGTCGCCTCGCTCGGCAACTTTCCCTACTCCCTCGTCAGCAACCGGCCGGAGGTGAAGACCATCGCGGACTTTACCGATGCCGACCGCATCGCCGTGCCGGCGGTCGGCGTGTCGGTCCAGTCGCGCATCCTGCAATGGGCGTCGGCCAAGCTCTGGGGCGACAAGGACTTCGCCAAGCTCGACAGGCTCACCGTCGCCGTCCCCCACCCCGAGGCAACGGCGGCGATCGTCAAGGGCGGGACAGAGGTCACCGGCCACTTCGCCAACCCGCCCTTCCAGGACCAGGAACTCGCCGAAAACCCGAACGCTCACGTCGTCCTGACCTCCTACGACGTCCAGGGCGGCCCCTCGTCCTCGACGGTGCTGTACGCGACCGGGCGCTTCTATACGGAGAGCCCCAAGACCTACGCGGCCTTCATCGACGCCCTCGACGAGGCGGCGAAGTTCGTCACGGCCAACCCCGAAAAGGCCGCCGACATCTACCTCAAGGCGACGAACAGCAAGCTCGACCGCGCGCTGCTGCTGAAGGTGATCAAGAACCCGCAGGTCAGCTTCAAGATCGAGCCACAGAACACCCTCGGCCTCGGCCAGTTCATGCACCGGGTCGGCGCGATCAAGAGCGAGCCGAAGAGCCTGTCGGATTACTTCTTCGCCAGTCCGCGCACCGCCACCGGCAGTTGAGCAGGCGCATGACCCTCCTGGAAACAGGCGTCCGCGCCGTGCCGCCGGAGCCGGAGACGGCGGCTTGGAGCGGCCCGGCCATGGCGACTCCCGCCCTGCCCGATCCGCTCCTGCGCGTCGCGGGCGTCAGCCTCGAATACCGCACCCCGGCACGGGTCGTACGCGCCGCGCACCGCATCGACCTCGACGTCTACGAGGCCGACCGCTTCGTGCTGCTCGGCCCCTCGGGCTGCGGCAAGTCCACCCTGCTCAAGGCGATCGCCGGGTTCATCCCGCCGGTCGAGGGTGAGATCACCCTCGGCGGCGCGCCCGTGCGCGGGCCGGGGCCGGACCGCATCGTCGTGTTCCAGGAATTCGATCAACTGCCGCCGTGGAAGACGGTGCTGCAGAATGTGGCATTCCCATTGCGCGCCTCCCGCCGCCTCGGCCTGCGGGAGGCCACGGAGCGGGCGCGCCACGCCATCGACAAGGTCGGCCTCACGTCCTTCGCCGACAGCTATCCGCACCAGCTCTCGGGGGGCATGAAGCAGCGCGTGGCCATCGCCCGGGCACTCGCCATGCAGCCCCGGGTGCTGCTGATGGACGAGCCCTTCGCGGCCCTCGACGCGCTGACCCGGCGCCGGATGCAGGAGGAGTTGCTGGACCTCTGGGACGAGATCCGCTTCACCCTGCTGTTCGTGACCCACTCCATCGAGGAGGCGCTGGTCGTCGGGAATCGGGTGGCGCTGCTCTCGCCGCATCCGGGGCGGGTGCGCAGCGAGATCAACAGCCACGCCTTCGACCTGACGAGTCTCGGGAGCCTGGATTTCCAGGCCGCCGCCCGGCGCCTGCACGAGCGCCTGTTCGAGACCGACGGGAGCGCCGCATGACGGCTCACGCCACGGCCGAACGGACGGTGCCCCCGATCCGCCCGGAGATCGACCGGGTTCTGCCGCCCTTCGTGGAAGCGCCCGTCACCCGCGCCCTGCCGCTCGGCGCGCGCCTCTGGCGGCAGGGCTGGCTGCGCAAGGCGCTGATCCTCGCGATCCTGGCAGCGGTCTGGGAGGGACTGGCGTGGAGCAAGGACAACGATCTCCTTCTGCCGGGCTTCACCGCGACCCTCTCCGCCCTCGCCGGGGGACTGGCCGACGGCGAGCTGATCGAGCGTGTGCGCATCTCCCTCGCCGTGCTGGCACAGGGCTACGCGATCGGTGCCCTCCTCGCCTTCGGGCTGACGACGATCGCGGTCTCGACGCAGTTCGGCCGTGACCTGCTCTCGACCCTGACGGCAATGTTCAATCCGCTCCCGGCCATCGCGCTGCTGCCGCTGGCGCTGCTCTGGTTCGGGCTCGGCAACGGCAGCCTCGTCTTCGTGCTGGTCCACGCGGTCCTTTGGCCGCTGGCTCTCAACACCTTCGCGGGGTTCCAGGGCGTGCCCGAGACCCTTCGGATGGCGGGTCGCAATTACGGGCTGACCGGGCTGGCCTACGTCTGGCAGATCCTGATCCCGGCGGCGCTGCCGGCGATCCTGTCCGGCCTCAAGATCGGCTGGGCCTTCGCGTGGCGCACCCTGATCGCCGCCGAACTCGTCTTCGGCGCGGCTTCCGGCAAGGGCGGCCTCGGGTGGTTCATCTACCAGAACCGCAACGAGCTCTACACCGACCGGGTCTTCGCCGGCCTGCTCGTCGTGATCCTGATCGGCCTCTTCGTCGAGAACGTCGTGTTCGCCACCCTGGAGCGAGTGACGGTGCGGCGCTGGGGCGTCGTCCGCTGACGCGGGCATCCGATCCCTGCGCGGCGCATTTCTTCAAACCGTCATTCTGATCAGACCGTCCGTGACCCGGGATCCCTCGAGCCTCGGCGCCTTCTTCTCCGCGACAGGCTAGACGCTCACCGGTCCCGCCCTCCCCCGGTTGCCGTGGCAGGAGGCGCGTCGGGCCTCGACGACCTCGCGGCCATGGGCGACGCCGCCGCTCCCCGCCGGAAGCTTCCGGCCGTCGCGGTCGATGTCGATGGTCCAGGCCGCGATCTCGGCCTCCGTGGCCGGGCGGCCGATCCCGAACCGCTCCGCGCCCCGGGCCGCGCCGCCGGTTCCGGGCACGAGAAGGACGCCTGCGAGCGCCCGAATCGTCGCGTCGTCGTCGCTCATGGCCTCAGAAGCCGGTCTCTCGCCGGTCTCTCGCCGACGGCGCCCGAAGGCTGGCCGTCACGCGGCCCCTCGTTCGGCCGGGCCGAGCGCGGCCGAGTGGATGCGGTGCGCGGGACGGGGCAGGCCGAGGTGATCCCGCAGGGTCGATCCCTCGTAGTCCCCGCGGAAGAGCCCCCGGCGCCGTAACTCCGGGAGGACGAGGGTGACGAAGTCGTCGAGCCCGCCGGGCAGGGTCGGCGGCATGATGTTGAAGCCGTCCGCGCCGTGGGCCTCGAACCGCTCCTGCAGCGCGTCGGCGATCTGAGACGGCGTGCCGACGATCGTCCAGTGGCCCCGGGCGCTGGCGGCGCGCAGGGAGAGCTCGCGGATCGTCAGCCCCTCGCGCCGGGCGAGGCGCAGGAAGAGGTCCTGGCGGCTCTTGCCGCCGTTGGTCTCCGGCATCTCCGGCACGGGCGCGTCGTCCGGGTAGGCCGAGAGGTCGGCGCCGGTGAGCTGTTCGAGGAGCGAGCGGCCGACCACCGGATGGATCAGCTCCTGGAGCGACGCGAACTTGTCCTGCGCCTCCGCCTCGCTTCGTCCCACCACCGGGAAGGCGCCGGGCATGATCTTGAGGTGATCGGGATCGCGACCGTGGCGGGCCATCCGGCCCTTCACGTCGGCGTAGAAGGCGACCGCATCGTCCAGCGTCTGCTGTGCGGTGAAGATCACCTCGGCGGTGCGGGCGGCGAGCGCCTTGCCCGCCTCCGAGGACCCCGCCTGAACCACGACCGGATGCCCCTGGGGCGGGCGCGGGACGTTGAGGGGGCCACGCACCGAGAAGTGCTCGCCCTCGTGGGCCAGCAGGTGCAGCTTGTCGGGATCGAAGAAGCGCCCGGCCTCGCGGTCGCGGACGAAGGCGTCGTCCTCGTAGGAGTCCCACAGGCCGCGCACGACGTCCACGAACTCCTCCGCCCGGGCGTAGCGGCGGGCATGGGCGAGGTGGCTCTCGCGGCTGAAATTCCAGGCCTCCCGCGGGTCCGCCGAGGTCACGAGGTTCCAGCCCGCCCGGCCGCCACTCAGATGGTCGAGGGAGGCGAACTTGCGGGCGACGTGGAACGGCTCGTTGTAGGTCGTGGAAGCGGTGGCCACGAGGCCGATCCGCTCCGTCACCGCCGCGAGATGCGACAGCAGGGTCAGCGGCTCGAACTGGCCGACATAGCGGATCGCCGTGCGGCTCAGGGCGTCGAGGTCGTCGCCCCGGATGCTGACACCGTCCGCCAGGAAGATCAGGTCGAACTTCGCCGCCTCGGCCGTGCGGGCGAGCTGCCGGTAATGGGCGGCGTTGACCCCGGCGTCCGCGTCGGAGGACGGGTGCCGCCAGGCGGCGACATGGTGCCCGCCGGGATACAGGAAGGCGCCGAGGCGCATGCGGTCGCGGCGTGCCATGCCCGTCGCCACCTCACGCCGATCCGACGCGATACTGGCGCGGCGGCGCCTCGCCGGTGATCGCGAAGGTACCCACGCTGCGGTCCCGGTAGATGCGCGGGTTGTGGGAGGCGATGGTGCGGGCGTTGCGCCAGTATCGGTCGAGCCCGGCTCCGACCTTCACCGCCGAGGCGCCGAGCGCGTCGAACAGGCCCGTCGTCGCGCTCAGGATCAGGTCGGTGACCACGCCGACCGCTTGGTTGACCTCGACATCGGCGAGCGTCGCCTGCCGCTCCGCCTCCGACGATCCGGCCTGGTGCGCCTCGTGGACCCTCTGGACCGCCTCGGCGGCCTTGAGCACCACCGCGCCCGCCGCGTAGGCATTGGCGCGGACGCGGCCGACGACCGCCTGGATTTGCGGATCGTCGGCGGTGCGCCCGGCATTGCCGTGACTGTAGACGCGCGTGCGCCCGGCCACGAGGCGCGCCACGTCGTCCGCCGCCGCCCGGCCGATGCCGGCCAGCGTCGCGAGGTGCACCAGCTGGAAGAACGCCATGGCGTAGGGAAAGCGGGCCGGATCCGGCTTGATCAGCGCGGGGTCGAGGGCCACGCCCTCGAAGGTCGCGGTGCCGCTGGCGGTGAGCGCCTGCCCGAACCCGTCCCAGTCGTCCACGATGGTGACGCCCGGCGCGCGCACCGGCACGGCGGCCGTCACCGGCCCGCCCGCCTCGTCCTCGGCGGAGAGGTGGATGTAGTCCGCGAAGAGCGAGCCGGTCGTGTAGAACTTCCGCCCCTCGACCACGAACCCGCCGTCCCGCCGCCGCACGACCGTGTCGAAGGCGCCGACCTTGGCGGGCCCGGTCTCCGAGACGCCGCTGCCGATCGTTTCCCCCGCGCCGATCCGCTTGATCCAGGCCGCGCGCCATTCGGGCGAGGAGGAGCCGAGCGCATCCTCCGTGAAGCCGAAATGTGCCCGCAGCGCATTGGTGACGTTCGAATCCGCGGCCGACAACTCGATCAGCAGGGCGAAGAGTTCCGGCAGGCTGGCGCCGTGGCCGCCCTCCTCGGGCGCGAGCCGCAGGGTGGTGAAGTTCGCCTCCCGCAGCCAGCCGATCTCGGCCTGCGGCAGGCGGCGCTCCCGGTCCCGCTCGACGGCGGTGGCGCGGATCTCGGCGAAGACCGGGCGGAATCGGTCCGCCAGGGTTTCGTAGCGCCCGCTCGGCCCGGCGCCCCAGCCCGCATCCGTCTGCGACATGGCTTCAACCTTCCGATTTCCGACATCGCCCCGGGGGGCCTTTGCGGGAGGAATCGGCGAGCCAGCCCCCGATCTCAAGACGGATTCTCTGTCGGATTTCGTCTTTGGGATCGACGTACCGTGAGCAACGCGACAAGAAGATTTTCGTTTTACCGCGGCAAGTCTTCTCGGAAGACTGTTCCCCTGCGGAATTCCCACAACTTCCATGAGCATTTGTTCGTCCCGATTCGGACGAACAGTAAGATGTCTTCCATGGGGGCCGGTTCGAGGCACAGAATTCTCCGGGCTCATCCCAAATCGAAAACCTGTTTCATTGATCCGGTGTGCCCTGCTGGCCTTCAATGGAGAGCATGCCGGCCATGATGCTCCGGCGCCCTGCCCTTCTGTTCATTCCACGATTCGCGAGTGCTCGATGATCGACGACTTGCCGGGCCGGTTCGGCCACTCCCGCCGCACGCTCCTGCGCGGTGGGCTCGGCGGGGCCGCCGCGCTGGCGCTCGGCGCTCCGGCCGTGCGCGCGGCGCCCCGCGAGGTGAAGATCAGCCTGCAGCGCTCGTCGGTGCTGTTCACCGTGCTCAAGGTGAAGGGCACGCTGGCCGAGCGTCTCGCACCGCTGGGCTTCACCCCGACCTGGCACCTGTTCACCAGCGTCATCGAGCCGATGAATGCCGGCGTGGTCGACATCCATGCCGACGTCGCCGATGCCGTGCCGATCTTCACCCAGTCGGCGAAGGCCCCCCTCACCTTCTACGCCCGCGAGCGGGGCGCGCCGTCGGCCGAGGCGATCATCGTGCCGGCCGACTCCCCCATCCGCACCGTCGCCGATCTCAAGGGCAAGACGGTCGGCGTCTCGCGCGGCTCGGGCAGCCATTACGTGCTCGCCGCCGCCCTCAAGCGCGCCGGCCTGACCTTCGCGGACATCAAGCCCGCCTATCTCCAGGCGCCGGAGGGGGCCGTGGCCTTCGAGCAGGGCGCCCTCGACGCATGGTCGATCTGGGATCCGTTCCTGGCCTTCGCCGAGGCCAAGCGCCCAGTGAGGGTCATCGCGGACGGCACGGGACTGACGAGCTACCACCGCTACTACCTCGTCAACGACAGCTTCGTGGCCGCGCAGCCGGAGGTGGTGGCGATCGTCTACCGATCCCTCGTCGAGGCCGGTTCCTGGATGAAGGCGAACCCGGAGGAAGCCGTAGCCCTCCTGGCCCCGATCTGGGGAGACCTGCCGCCCGCCGTCGTGGCCGCCGCCAACAGCCGCCGGACCTACGCGGTGGAGCCGGTGGAGCGGGCGCAGCTCGGCGAGCAGCAGGCCATCGCGGACGTGTTCCACGAGGCGAAGCTCATCCCCCGCCGGATCGACGCCACCGACGTGCCGATCTTCGCGATCCCCTCCGGTCGGGGCTGACGCGGTGACGAGCTTACCCCGCTTCGGCATCTGGGCCGCCGTCCACGGCTCCCGCGCCTCCCACCACGATCCCGACGAGCCGGACGACGCCAGCTGGGAGCGCAACCGCGCCCTGGTGCTGGAGGCCGAGGCGCTCGGCTTCGATTCGGTGCTGGTCGCCCAGCACACGATGAATCCCTACGATCCGGGGCGTGACCAGCTGGAAGCCTGGACCGGCGCGGCGGCGCTCGCGGCGCTGACGAAGCGGATCGAGATCATCGCAGCGATCAAGCCAGGGCTCTACCACCCCGTGGTGCTCGCCAAGATGGCCCTCCAGATCGAGCATATCAGCGGCGGGCGCTTCGCCCTGAACCTCGTGAATGCCTGGAACAAGGCCGAGTTCGAGCGTGCCGGCCTGCCCTTCCCGGCCCATGACGACCGCTATGCCTATGGCCGCGAATGGATCGGCCTCGTGGACCGGTTGATGCGCGGCGAGCGCGTGACCGTCCAGGGCGAGCATTTCCGGACCGAGGACTACCAGCTTCGCCCCGCCGGGACGTTCCGGCCACGGCCGACGATCTATCTCGGCGGAGAATCCGATCCCGCCCGGGCGCTCGCCGCCGACCACGCCGATGTCTGGTTCATCAACGGCCAGCCGCTCGAGGATGTCGCCGCGTTGATCGCCGACGTCGCCAGGCGCCCGGCCGCCCACGGGCCCCTGCGCTATGGCCTCTCGGCCTTCGTGATCGCGCGGGACACCGACGCGGAGGCGGAAGGAGAGCACGCCCGGCTCCTCGCCCTCGCCCATCGCGACGCGGATCTCCGCGCCGACACCCGTGCCCGCACCGATGCGGCGAGCGTGATGTTCGCCAAGACCGACGCGGCTTCCTCCCGTCATGTCGGGACCAACGGCGGCACGGCGGCCGGGCTCGTGGGCAGCTACGAGACCGTCGCGAAGCGGATCCGCGCCTTCCATGCCGCCGGCATCGGGCTGTTCATGCTGCAGTTCCAGCCGTTCGAGGCGGAGATGCGCCGCTTCGCCGAGCAGGTCATCCCCCGCATCCGCTGACCCGGAGGGCTTCGATGAGCGGCCGCCACTTGCACCTCAACGTCAACCTGCTGCATTCGGGCGTCTACCCGTCGGCTTGGCGGCGGCCGGAGAGCCGGCCCGACGCCTTCATCGACATCGGCCATTTCGTGCGCGTCGCCCGCATCGCCGAACGCGGCAAGCTCGACGCGATCTTCCTCGCCGACACGCCGGCCATCAACGACCGGATCGAGGACCGCCCGTTCAACGCCCTCGAACCCACCGTGGTGCTGGCGGCCGTCGCGGCGGCGACGAGCCATGTCGGCCTCGTGGCCACCGCCTCGACGACCTACAACGAGCCCTACAATCTCGCCCGGCGCTTCGCGAGCCTCGACCTCGTGAGCCGGGGCCGGGCCGGCTGGAACGTGGTCACGACGGCGGATGCCGCCGCCGGCCGTAATTT
Organism: Beijerinckiaceae bacterium; assembly: GCA_022702015.1. Classification (GTDB taxonomy): domain Bacteria; phylum Pseudomonadota; class Alphaproteobacteria; order Rhizobiales; family Beijerinckiaceae; genus Methylobacterium. The sequence continues at coordinate 21,362 of JAKONI010000112.1, forward strand.
CGGCTTCGCGGGCGCCTCGGAACACGGGGACCGCTACGCCCGCGCCCGTGAATTCACCGACCTCGTCCACGCCCTGTGGGACAGCTGGGAGGACGATGCCTTCGTCGGCGACAAGGCGAGCGGCCGGTTCGTCGACGCGGCGAAGGTCCACGCGGTCGATCACCGCGGCGCGTATTACACCGTCGCGGGGCCGCTCACCGTGCCGCGCGGCCCGCAGGGGCGCCCCATCACCTTCCAGGCCGGCGGCTCCGAGGATGGGCGCGAACTCGCCGCCGCCACCGCCGACGCGGTGTTCTCCCTGGCCCAGACCATCGGGGACGGCACGGCCTACGCCCGGGACCTGCGGGCACGGGCGGCACGCTACGGGCGCCCCCCGGACGCGCTGGTCATCCTGCCGGGCCTTGCCACGGTGATCGGCTCCACCGAGGCCGAGGCGCGACGGCGGCAGGACGAACTCTGGGATCTCGTGCCGGTGGAGTACAGCCTCGCCCGGCTCGCGGGCACGCTGCGGATCGACCCGGCCCGGCTCGATCTCGACAAGCCGCTGCCCGACCCCCTGCCCCTGCCGCCGGACGCCAACCACACGATGTTCCTCGGAACCGTCGCCCTCGCGCGGCGGGACAAGCTGACCGTGCGCCAGCTCCTGCGGGCACTGGGCGGCGGCGTCGGCCACCGGATCGTCGTCGGCACGCCGGAGGGCATCGCCGACGACATCGAGGCGTGGTTCCGGGCCGGCGCGGCGGACGGCTTCAACCTGATGCCGGATGTCCTGCCGGACGGGCTGGAGACCTTCGTCGATGCGGTCGTGCCGATCCTTCAGCGCCGGGGGCTGTTCCGGCAGGACTATGCCGGGACGACCCTGCGGGAGCACCTGGGGCTGGCGCGGCCCGCGAGCCGCTACGCCGCGACCGGGCACTCGCTCTCGGCCTGAGCGGATCGCCTGGCGACCGGGCGGCTACCGGGGGCTTCGCCGGACGCGGAGTTCGGACGCCGCCATGCCCAGCAGCATCGCCGTCACGAAGACGAAGACCGGTGCCGCGCCGGTCGAGAGCGCCGCCACGGCCGGGCCGGGGCAGAAGCCCGACAGGCCCCAGCCGATCCCGAACAGGGCGGCCCCGAGCACGAGGGGCGCGTCGATCCGCCGGGAGGTCGGCAGGTCGAAGGTTTGGGCCAACGCAGGACGCGGAAGCCGGCGGGAGAGGCCGTAGCCGAGGGCCGAGACGCTCACCGCCCCGCCGAGGACGAAGACGAGGCTCGGATCCCAGGCGCCCCCGATATCGAGGAAGCCGCGCACCCGGGCGGGATCGAGCATCCCCGACAGGGCGAGGCCGAGCCCGAAGGTCAGCCCGGCGACAAGAGCTACGAGAGGACGGGCTGCGAGAGGACGGGCCGCGCCGCTCACGACGCCGCCCGCATGAGCGCCACCGTCAGCATGCCGGTGGCGAGGAAGACCGGCACCGCCACGAGCGAGCGCGGCGACAGGCGGGCGAGCCCGCACACCCCGTGGCCGGAGGTGCAGCCTGAGCCGAGCCTTGTGCCGAAGCCGACGAGGAGGCCGGCGACGGCCAGCACCGGCCAGGATGCCTCGATCCGCATAAGGGGCCAGTGTCCCGCCAACGTCGCGAAGAGCGGCGGCCCGAGGATCAGGCCGAGCAGGAAGGCGAGGTCCGCGAGCCGGCGCTCCCCCGGCCGTCCCAGCCCCGCGACGAGCCCGCTGATGCCGGCGATGCGGCCGTTGAGGAGGAGGAGCGTCGCGGCGGAGAGGCCGATCAGCAGCCCGCCCAGGAGCGCCGCAAGATGAGTGTCCATGCAGGGTGATTCCGATGTCGTCCGGGCCGGGATATCGCCGGGCTGGCCCGGGAACAACCCTTGCCAAACCGGATCCGATCGATAATTATCGATATAGAACAATGGCTTAGCGAATATCATGCTCTTATTCGGGCAAGCCGCGAACGAAACCTTCTCCTCCGCGCACGACGGGGCGGAAGGGCATTTTCCAGGACCGTGGCCCGGGAATCGGTCCGGGTTCTTCCGGCACTCAGAGGAGGACGCCATGGCGGCATCGGCGATCAGGCGGGGCGACGAGGTGGTGTTCGAGCGCCTCGACCTCGCGGAGGCCCTCGGGATCTGGCGGCACGCCAGGGGCCGGATCGTCGGCATCCACGGCCAGGGCGGACGCCCGGCCACGGTGGATGTCGCCTTCGAGGGGCACGCGGTGCTCGAACGCTACCTGCCGGACCTGTTCCGGCGGGTGCACTGATCGCCGCCGTGACCGCCGCCCTCGCCACGCTCCAGCCGCCCCTCCGGGCGATCAGCCGCAGCACCGCCGAGGCCGAGGTCTGGGCGGAGTTGCGCGCCGAGGCCGAAGCCGCCCTGATCGAGGAGCCGCTCTACGCAGGCATCGTCCAGGCGACGATCCTCGACCAGCGCAGCCTCGCCCAGGCCCTCGCCTACCGCCTCGCCCACCGGCTCGGCGACGGCGACCTCGCCCGCCTGTCGATGCGCGACCTCTGCCTCTCCGCCTTCGAGGCGGATCCGGAGGCCGGCGCCCATGCGGTGCGCGACCTCGTCGCCATCCGCGAACGCGACCCGACCTGTCGGCGCTACCTGGACCCGTTCCTGTTCTACAAGGGCTTCGCCGCGCTGGAAGCCTACCGGGTCGGCCACTGGCTCTGGCAGCAGGGCCGGGCGACGCTGGCGCTGCACGTCCAGAGCCGCATCTCCGAGGTGTTCGGCTGCGACATCCACCCGGCCGCCCGGATCGGCTCCGGCGTGTTCATCGACCACGCCACGGGCGTGGTGATCGGCGAGACCACGGTGGTGGCCGACGACGTGTCGATCCTCCAGTCGGTCACGCTCGGCGGCAACGGCAAGGAGAGCGGCGACCGGCATCCCAAGATCGCCCGCGGCGTGCTGCTCAGCGTCGGCGCCAAGGTCCTCGGCAATGTCCGCGTCGGCGAGGGTGCCAAGGTCGGCGCCGCCGCCGTGGTGCTGAGCGACGTGCCTGCCCACACCACCGTCGCGGGCGTCCCGGCCCGCGTCGTCTCGCGCCTGCGGCCCGACGAGGAGCCGGCGCTGACCATGGACCAGTCCTTTGGCTTCGGGGACGGGATCTGACCGGCGGGCGGAAAATCCTTCCCTTGAAACGATGTCATCGTGGCTCTGCCATGGGATCGCGTCTTGGGAGAATGAATTTCTTCAAAGATCGCTCAAGCCGCAGACTTCGTTCTGCCATGAGCCGGCAAATCGGATCGATCGTCCAACAAGCCCCGAGATATGGAAGATCATTTCGTTGACCGAAGGCCAACCGTCGTCATAGTCAAGCATCGCTGGCAAGACTCGAGGCCGAGTCGCGCCATACAGCACCGAGCGGATGCAATTCCACTCGCAAACACATGATCCACCGGATCGTTCGCGGCTCTCAAGGCCCGCTCGGTCCCTCCAACACTTGCGCCCGGTCCGCTTTTTCAGCGCGACCGCCCGTTCTTACACGGGCCGAAGCGGCGCGCCCGCATACCTCCTGGAGAAGAACGACGATGAGCGGACCGGGTTTGAGCGTCAGCGCCACGGCGGCACGCAACCTAGC
>JAKONI010000192.1 GCA_022702015.1 Beijerinckiaceae bacterium
GTCCCCGTGTTTTCGTGTCAATTTTTGCTGCCCAGCGGCTTCACCTCGTCCCAGCCGCGCCCGGCCATGGCGAGGTGGACCTTGTTCTGGAAGCTCGCATCCTCGCCCGCGGCGAGCACGGCGGCGTGGTCGGCCACCGCCCGGCACAGGTCCTCGACCCAGGGCGTCTCGGCCTTGCCGAAATCGTTGAGGACGTAGGCATGCACCAGCGCCTTGTCGCCGGGGTGCCCGATGCCGAGTCGGACCCGGCGGTACTCGTTCCCGCATTGGGCGGTGATGGAGCGCAGGCCGTTATGCCCCGCATTGCCGCCGCCCTGCTTCACCCGGAGCTTGGCCGGGGGCAGGTCGAGCTCGTCGTGGAGCACGATCACGTCGGACAGGGCGATCTTGTAGAAGCGCTGCGCCTCCGCGACCGAGCGGCCCGATTCGTTCATGAAGGTCTGGGGCTTCAGGAGGATCGCGCGCTCGGAGCCGAGCACGACCTCCGCCGCCTCCCCTTGAAAGCGCCGCCTGAACGGCGCCGCCCGGTGGACGCGGGCGATCTCGTCGATGGCGAGGAAGCCGATATTATGCCGGTTGGCGGCGTAGCGGGGGCCCGGATTCCCGAGGCCGACGATCAGGCGCATCCTGTGCCGGAGCGGCCCACGGGCCGCCCCGTCCTCCTATGATGCGCTCACGGGAAGCGAGCGCGCGGCGGGAAAGGCCCGCGCATAGCAGATCGTCAGGAGGCCCCCAACCCGATCCTCAGGCGGCGGCGTGCCGGCGCAGGAGGTCTCGGACCATGCGGAAGGGCAGGAGAGGAAGCTTGATCAGCCCGCCCAGGGCGACGACGACGAGGACGGTCAGGAGCGCGAGGACGGTCTTGAACACGGCGGAGAACTCCGTGGCACTGCGGCCACAACGCGCCGCGAAATCGCAGTGAGCGCCTCAAAGCGGGCAACAGTGTGGACACGGAGACACCGGACCTGCGGCAGATCGCACGGGACCCGGTGCAGCCCGAGCATGGCGAGGGGCGCAGAACCCCGTCAGGATTGCGTCACGTTCATGCCATGGTCGGAGGGCATCCGCTCGCCTTCGCCGGGTTGCGCCCCACAGGCGCGGCCCTGCGGTTGTTGAGTGGAAGGAAGTCCGATGTCCAAGACCCTGGCGGCTCTGCTGGCCCTCGCCCTCGGCGCGGCCCCCGCCGTGTCCCTCGCCGAGTCCTCGCCCGCGCGGGATGCGCTGAAGCGGTCCTGCACCGGCGACTACATGGAACTGTGCAGCGAATTCGCCCCCGGCGGCCCGGAGGTCGAGGCCTGCTTTCGCGCCAACATGAAGAAGCTCTCGCCCGACTGCTCCTCGGCGATCACCGCCTACAAGAAGGAGCAGAAGGCCACCCGGCGGGTGAGCGAGGCCCGCTGAGGCGCCCCGCTCCCGGCCGCGACGCGGTCAGGACGCCCGCGCCAGGGTGATGATCGCCTCCCGCGGCACGGCCTCGGGCAGGATCACGACGGGGGCCCGGTCCCCCGCCGGCCCGCGCAGGATGTCGTCCATCTCGGCTTTCGGCATCGCCCGGCCGAACAGGTAGCCCTGTCCGAAGTCGCAGCCCTGATCGGAGAGCCAATCGACGCTGGCGTCGGTCTCGATGCCCTCGGCGGTGGTGGCGAGCCCCAGGCTGGACCCGAGCTTGATGATGGCATCCACCAGCTTCGCGCGCTCGTCGCTCATGGTGATGGCGTCGACGTAGCTGCGGTCGATCTTGAGCTTGTCGAACTTCAGTTCGCGCAAGTGGTACAGGCTGGAATAGCCGGTGCCGAAATCGTCCAGCGCGATGCGCACGCCGAGGCGCTGCAGGGAGGTGAGCGTCGCCCGCGTCGCCTCGAGATCCTGGATCAGGGCGCTTTCGGTGATCTCGACCTCGAGCCGGCCCGGCGGGAAGCCCGTCTCGGTGAGGATGGCGAGGATCCGCTCGGCCAGCCACACGTCCTGGAACTGGTGCGGGGCGATGTTGACCGCCAGGACCAGATGCGCGGGCCAATCCCGCGCGTCGAGGCAGGCGCGGCGGATCAGGTTGTAGCTCAGTTCCGCGATCATGCCCGTCTCCTCGGCGACGGGGATGAACTCGTTCGGGCTGATCAGCCCCCGCTCCGCGTGGCGCCAGCGGGCCAGCACCTCCAGGCCGACGATCTCCTTGTGCGGCAGGGCCACGACCGGCTGGTAGAACGGCTCGATCGCCCCCTGCTCGATCGCCGTGCGCAACTCCGCCTCCAGACGGGCACGGGCGCGCAATTCCTCGTCCATGGCGCTGCGGAAGAAGCGGTAGGTGCCCCGCCCCTCCTTCTTGCCCTGGTACATGGCGAGGTCGGCGGCGTGCAGGATCGCGTCGGAATCGGCATACTCGGCCGAGACCGCCGCGACGCCCACCGTGGCGCCGACCTTGAGTTCGTTCTGGCTCCAGTTGATCGGCGTGGCGATGGCGGCGATCACGCTCTGGGCGAGGCGGGTCAGCCCCTCGCTGCCGTGGGTGAGCGGAACGAGGAGGGCGAACTCGTCGCCCCCGAGCCGGGCCGCGACGCCGCCCTGGGGCAGCAGGCTCGTCAGCCGCTCCGCGACGGCGCAGAGCACCGCGTTGCCGGCGGCGTGGCCGTAGAGGTCGTTGACCGGCTTGAACCGGTCGAGATCGATCAGCAGCACCGCGAGAAGTTCGCCCGAGGCGTTCTGGCGCACCCGCTCGACCTCTTCGAGGAAGCGGCGGCGGTTGGCGAGGCCGGTGAGGCCGTCGTGCCGGGCGATCGCCTCGGCCTGGGCGGCGGCGGCGTCCCGCTCCAGCATCAGCCGGCGCATGATGATCGACTTGCGGATGCTGGCCCCGCAGATCGCCACGCCCATGCAGGCGCCGAGGATGATGAAGTCGCCGAGGTGGTAGGCCTGCACCACCTCGCGCAGGACGTCGAACGAGCCCAGCGCGATCCCCACGAACCAGATGCCCGCTCCGATCAGGAGCAGACACAGGGTCTCGTACATCTCACCCTTTCGCCACTGCCGGATCGTCGACTTCGTCATTCCGGTCCCCCTGGCGGAGCCGCGCAATCCGTGGCGCGGTCCGACCGATGATCTGTGTCCGTTCGCTGTTTTTTCTGACATGCCGGGTGGGCATGATTGAAAACACGAACGCACCAGCTTGCTTAGACCGGTCCGGCACTAAAAGTGGGTGAAGACATGCTCCGAACTTCCTGAATTCGATGATCGGGATGCGATCATCGTTACGATCCCGGTAACCCGATCCGCGAGCCTGCCCCCTGGCCCCCTTGTCGCGCCGCCGGCTCGGACAGTCGCCGCCGCAGTTCGCGGCGGGCGTCCCGCCGGACGATGAGGAACGCCGACACATCCCCCGCCTCCGCTCGCCGCGCGTCGTGAATATCCGCGCGGACGAGGCCGATGCCGCGCAGCTCCCGATCCGACAGGGTGCTCAGCCGGTGGAGGATCCTCAGGTCCATGGCCGGGCGGGTGAGGTCGGCGCGCAGCCGCGCCAGCCATCCCATGAGCCAAGCGGGCCGCCACGGCGCCGCCCGACCCCTCCCGCCCACCCCCGGATCGGTCGCTCCGCTGCCCACGTCACCCGTACCTCCGCCATCGAGGGTCCGGGTTTGCGCCGGGGCCGGTGACACGGCCAGGGACAGTGGCGTACGGTTCGGCCGAATTGTCCGCTCGCGGAACCGATACACATGGCGCTGGCAGAACCCCTCGGCCGCACGGATTCCATCGCGGCGGACATCCGCGACCGCATCGCCGCCCGGGCCCTGATGCCCGGTGCCCGGATTCCCTCCGTGCGGGCCCACGCGGAGGCGATGGGGGTCTCGAAATCGACGGTGGTGGAAGCCTACGAGCGCCTCGCCGCCGAGGGGGCGATCGTCTCGCGGCCGGGTTCGGGCTTCTACGTCGCCGGCAAGACCCGGCCCCTCTGCCTGAAGGCCATGGGGCCGGAGCTGGACCGGGCGGTCGATCCCCTGTGGCTCGCCCGGCAATCGGCCCTCGTGGGCCCCCGGGCGATGCAGCCGGGGGCGGGCAACCTGCCGGAAAGCTGGCTGCCCGAGGCGACGGTGCGGCGGGGGCTGCGCGCGGTCGCCCGCGCCGAGACGGCGGTGCTGACGCGCTACGACCAGCCCGGCGGCTACCCGCCGTTGCGCGCCCTCATCGCCCGGCGCATCGCCGAGAAGGGGGTCATCGCGGAGCCGGACCAGATCGTCATCGTCGATTCGGCCACCCAGGCCCTCGACCTGATCGCCCGGTTCCTGCTCCAGCCGGGGGACACCGTCCTCGTGGACGACCCCTGCTACTTCAACTTCATGGCGCTGCTGCGGGCCCAGCGGGTGCGGGTGGTCGGCGTCCCGATGACCCCGGACGGGCCCGATCTCGCCGTCCTGGCGTCGCTCCTGGCCGAGCACCGGCCCCGCTTCTACCTGACGAATTCGGCCCTGCAGAATCCCACCGGCACCAGCCTCGCCCCCGCGATGGCGCACCGCATCCTGCGCCTGTGCGAGGCGCAGGACACCCTGATCGTCGAGGACGAGATCTTCGGCGACCTCGAACCCGAGGCGGCCCCCCGGCTGGCGGGGTACGACGGGCTGGAGCGGGTGATTCAGATCGGCGGATTCTCCAAGACCCTCACGGCGGCGGCCCGCTGCGGCTGGATCGCCCTGCGGCCGGACTGGGTGGATTCCCTCATCGACCTCAAGCTGGCGCTGAGCCTCGGCAACGGCCACGTTGCCGCCGCCCTGGCCCACGGCCTCCTCACCGACGGCAGCTACCGCCGCACCGTGGCCGAGACCCGCCGTCGGCTCGCCGGGGCCATGGCGCAATCCGCCCGGGACCTGTCCGCCTGCGGCCTGCGGATCTGGGCCGAGCCCCGGGGCGGCTACTTCCTCTGGATGCGCCTCGACGAGGGCCGGGATGCCGCCGAGGTCGCCCGCCGGGCCCTCGCGCGGCAGATGCTCCTGGCTCCGGGGGTGGTGTTCAGCCCCTCGGGGGGCTGGCGGAACTTCCTGCGGTTCAATGTCGGCCATTGCGCCGAGCCCCGGGTGATGGAGGCCCTGCGCGCGGTGCTGGGCTGAAGGACACGCATCCCCCGGACGAACGGTCGCGCCGGGGGCTTCATAGTATCGCCGCCTTCGGGGCGCCTCATCGCGTCATCCGGCCCCCCGGTGACGGGGGGTTGCCCCCCTCATCGAAAGTGCGCGCGTGATCAATTCCATCGTCGCGATCTTCACCGTGCTCGCCGTGCTGGTGATCCGGGCGGTCCTGAAGCTCCCGCTCCTGCCGTTCCGCCTGCTGCGCGGCCTGTGGCGGCGGCACGCCCCCTCGGTCTGACGGGCGCCCCGCCCTCCCGCCCCCCACCCCGGCGCCCGGTCGCTTTCGACGCATTGTCGCAGGCCGGCCTGCGCTTCGGCGGCGCGCGCGCTATGTCACCCGGGTAGCCCCGTCCTGGTCCGATCCGGGAGACCCGTCATGCCGTTCCTCTCCGCCCCCCTGCCGCGCCGCCGCGCCCTGATGCTCCTCGGGGCAGCCGTCGCCGGTCCAAGCCGCGCCCTCGCCGGGGAGATCCGGGCGGGGGCTTTCGCCTTCGAGAAGCCCGAGGGCGGGACCTTTCCCCTCGCGGATTTCGCCGGCAAGCCGATCCTCGTCGTCAACACGGCGACGGCCTGCGGCTATGCGGGCCAGTTCGTCGGCCTCCAGACCCTGTGGACGCGGTTCGGAAGCCGGGGCCTCACGGTGATCGCCGTGCCGTCGCCGGATTTCGGCAACCAGGAGCCCCTCGACGGGCCCGCCATCGCCCAGGCCGCGCGGGACCATTACGGCGTCACCTTCCCCGTGGTGGCCAAGGCGCATGTGAAGGGTCCGGCGGCCCATCCGTTCTACCGCTGGGCGGCGGCCGAGAAGCCCGGCTCCACCCCCGGCTGGAACTTCCACAAGTACCTGGTGGCCCGGGACGGCAGCCTGCTCGGGGCGTTCCCCCATACCCTCGACCCCACCGACCCCCGCCTCATCACCGCCATCGCGGCGGAGTTGCCGGCCTCCTGAGGGGCTGGCCGAACAGTCCATCCCGCCCTCGGCCTCATCCCGGGAGACCCGGCTTGCCGGGCCCCGAAGGTGACATCCAGAACTCTCCGCGATCACGGGAGCCCTCCTTCGAGGCGGCTGCCGCCGGATCGCAGGATGAGGGGGGAGAGGATGCTGGGAATTTCGGCTTGGCTCTGAAGGGCCGCCCCCGGCGATCCCGGAGGCATGGCGTCTCCCCCTCGTCGCGGTCCTCCGAGAACTTGATTCGTGGTGAGCGACTTCGAAATTTGGACGTTTTCCGCGCAGCGATCACGTCATGAAATGGTGTTACCGCGGTGATCGGCTGAGATTATAGTAAAAGAACGGCAATCTTTCCGCGGCGCCCATACCGTCCCGCCGGGACTATACAACCGTAAGGTGATTCAGCGCCCGCATGGATTGTTTCCGTTCACGAATACTGCTGCCGCCGTCGGCGCTTCATGAATCCTTAGAAGTTGTTTTCTAGCGTGCGTTGAACACGACGGCCGCTGCACGCCAGGATACGACAATGCCGAACGGCGACGTCCCCGCTCAGGACGACACTTCCGTGTCCTCCATGGGCTCGGTCATCTCGATCGAAGGTTCGAAGGTCCACCTGGAGCTGCTCGGCAAGTCCGGGCGGCCCGATGTGCGCGTCACCGTGGGGAACTTCGTGCGGATCCGGGCGGGGGCGTCCGTCCTCGTCGGCATCATCACCACCCTGTCGTCCGGCGGCGACCGGACGAAGCCGCCCGGCGCCTTCGCGAGCCTCGACCTCGTGGGCGAGATCGTGGGGGATGGGGGGGAGCCGGCCTTCCGCCGGGGCGTGACCAACTTCCCGGCCATCGGGGATGCGGTGGACCTGCTGCCCCCCGCCGACCTGCGGATCGTGTACCAGATCTCGGCGGCGAACACGGCCGGCATCGGCGCCCTGTACCAGGACCCGGAGACCCCCGCCTGCATCAAGGTCGAGGACCTCATCACCAAGCACTTCGCCGTGCTGGGCACCACGGGGGTCGGCAAGTCGAGCGGCGTCGCGGTGATCCTCGATCAGGTCATGCGGGTCCAGCAATCGGTCCGCATCTTCCTCCTCGACGTGCACAACGAGTACGCCGCCTGCTTCGGCGACCGGGCGAGCGTCATCAACACCCGCAACCTCAAGCTGCCGTTCTGGCTGTTCAACCTCGAAGAGATCGCCGACGTCATCTATGGCGGCCGCACCGCCATCGATGAGGAGATCGAGATCCTGGCGGAGGTCATCCCCCTCGCGAAGAGCAAGTACGCCCAGTACAAGGAAGCCAACGACCGACAGATCGTCAAGCGCTCCATCGGCAAGGGCGCGGGTTATACGGTCGATACGCCCGTGCCGTACATGCTCCAGGACCTCATCGCGCTGATCGACGAGCGGATGGGCCGGCTGGAGAACCGCGTCTCGCGGATGCACTACCACCGGCTGATCACCCGCATCGAGGCGATCCGCAACGATCCGCGCTACGGCTTCATGTTCGAGAACGCCAACGTCGGCGGCGACATGATGGGCGAGATCCTGGCCCACCTGTTCCGGCTGGAGCCGGACGGGCGGCCGATGACGATCATGCAGCTCGCCGGCCTGCCGATGGAGGTGGTGGACGCGGTGGTCTGCGTGCTGTGCCGCCTCGCCTTCGAGTTCGGCATCTGGAGCGAGGGGGCGATCCCCCTGCTGTTCGTGTGCGAGGAGGCCCACCGCTACGCCTCCGCCGACCGCTCCGTGGGCTTCACCCCCACCCGCCGCGCCCTGTCGCGGATCGCCCGCGAGGGCCGCAAGCACGGGGTCTATCTCGGCCTCGTCACGCAGCGCCCGGCCGAGCTCGATCCCACCATCATGTCCCAGTGCAGCACGCTGTTCGCGATGCGCATGACCAACGACCGCGACCAGGCCTTCCTGGCGGCGGCGGTGTCGGACGCGGTGAACCTGCTCACCTTCGTGCCCTCGCTCGGGACCGGCGAGGTGATCGCCTTCGGCGAGGGCGTGCCGATGCCGGCCCGGATCCGGTTCGAGACCCTTCCCCCCGCCCGCCAGCCGCGCAACGACATGAGCGGGCGCCTCGAGCACGACCGGGAGGCGGGGTCCGGTGCCGCCTTCATCGGCGCGGTGGTGGAGCGCTGGCGCGGGGCCACCATGAGCAAGGCGAGCCAGGGCGGGTTCGATCCCGACCAGCCCGCCCTGGGGCGGCTCGGCCGCGAGGCGGGCGCGGAGGGGGGCCTGGGCGCCGCCCTCGACCAAGTGCATCGCCGGCTCCTCCGGCGGCCCTCGGAGGCCGGCGAGTCGCCCGGCGAGGCCGCCCCCCGGGCCGGCAAACCCCTCTGGCAGCAGGGCTGAGCGTGGGCGAATCCCTGGCCAGCCATAGGCGGAGCCTGCTGGAGGCGACCATCCAGGCGCTTCCGGTCGGCGTCGTCGTGCATGACGAAGACCGGCTCTGCATCCTGGCCAACGCCGCCGCGCAGGCCCTCGGGCCGGCGGCGGTCCAGGCCTTGCCGGAGGCCGCCTTCGCCCAGGCCGACGGTGCGGCCTTGGAGATCGTGGACGACCGGGTGGTGGAAGTGCGGGCCCGCGCCCTGCGGTCCGAGGGGGAGACCTATCTCCTCACCACGCTCACCGACGTCACGGAGCACCACGTGATCCAGCGCGATCTCGTGGCCCGCGCTTATATCGACGCCCTCACCAAGCTGCCGAACCGGACGCTGTTCGAGCAGACGGTGGACGACCTCATCGCCGGCGCCCGGCCCGAGGCACGCTTCGCCCTGGCCTTCATCGATCTCGACAACTTCAAGCAGATCAACGACTACTACAGCCACGCGGCGGGCGACGCCTTGCTGCGCAAGGTGGCCGACCGGATCAACGCCGCCCTCGGGCCCAGCGACATGCTCGCGCGGATCGGCGGCGACGAGTTCGTGCTCCTGCTCAACCCGGTCGTGGACCGGGACGCGACGCTCGCGGCGGCCCTCGACATCTCCGAGCGCCTGAAGCAGCCGTTCTTCATCGACGGGCACGAGATCTTCGCCTCCGCCTCGATCGGCCTGAGCGTCTTCCCCGATCACGGGGAGACCTACGAACTCCTGCGCCGGCAGGCCGACAACGCCATGTACCGGGTGAAGGGCGGGGTGAAGGGCGGCGTCAGCGTCTACGAGGAGGCGATGGGCCACGTCGCCACCGCCCGCATGGCGGTGGAGCAGCGCCTGAGGCTGGCGATCCGCGACCACCGCTTCTGTTGCGCCTTCCAGCCCAAGGTCGACATGCGCTCGCACGCGGTGGTGGGCGTCGAGGTGCTGCTGCGCTGGCGGGACGAACTGGGGATCATCCAGGCGCCGGGCGACTTCATCGGGCTCGCCATCGAGCTGGGCCTCATCAACGACATCACCCTCCAGATCCTCGCCGAGACGGTGCAGGCCCTGCCCGACATCGACGAACTGTTCGGCCCCGACGTGTCGGTGAGCCTGAACATCGCGGCCAAGCAGGCCTGCGACGTGCCCTTCATGACCGGTTTCTGCGACGCGCTGGGCGCCACCGGCACGGCGGACCGCTTCGTCCTGGAACTGACCGAGGAGGCCTTCTTCACGAAGAGCCAGTTCCAGCGCGAGGTGCTGCCGCGCATCCGGGCGGTGGGCGCGCGGGTCTCCATCGACGATTTCGGCGTGGGCTATTCCTCGCTGGCCGCCCTGGCGGAGATCACCGCCGACGAATTGAAGATCGACCGCTCCTTCATCACCGACATCGACAAGCGGCCCCGCAGCCAGATCGTGCTCAAGGCCATCGAGTCCCTCGGCCTCGCCCTCGGGATGTCCGTGGTGGCCGAGGGGGTCGAGACCTACGAGGAGGTGGCCTATCTGCTCGGCGCCACGCAGATCCGCTGCGCGCAGGGCTACTACTACGCCAAGCCCCTGCTCATCGAGCAGATCCGCCTGTCCGATCCCCGGATGACGCGGCTGCGCGCCACCCTCCAGAGCCGCGCCTCGGAACTCAGGGCGCCGCCCCTGCTCCGGCGCGTGACCTGAGGCCCCGGCGGGGCCGTCGCTCCGGCCGCCTCACCACCCCATCGAGCCCGGCCCGCCCTTGAACGGGCCGGCGATGCGCGACGTGATCCATCCGCCGTAGAAGCCGCCGGGCTGGGGCGTGACGCGCTCCTCCCCGACGAAGCAGGCCTTCATCGCCCCGGCGTAGAAGGCGACGTGGCCGGCGATGGCCGCGAAGGGCGGCGTCGGGTCCGGGTAGGTCCAGGCCGCCCGGGGGGCCCGGCTTCGCGGCCCGGCCACGTCGAAGGCGGTGGCGTATCCCTTCCACTCGCACAGGCTGCTCCGTCCCGCCGGGACGAGGCAACCGGGGCGGATGTCCTCCGGCGGCAGGTAGTAGGTCGGCGGGTGGCTCGTCTCCAGCACCCGCCAGCCGCGCAGGGTGTCGGCCACCACCAGCCCGTCGAGCACGACCCGCAGGCGCAGGGGCTCGCGCTCCAGGCGCGGGGGGCGGGGGTAGTCCCACACGCTCTCCTGGCCGGGGCCGGCGGGATCCGGGACGGGTCTAGCGGGGGACATGCGCGCTCCGGCTCTGCGGACGAGGCTTCAGGGGAGGTCGGCCAGCACGCGCTCGGCGAGCGCCCGGCCGCTGAGATAGGCCGCCTCGACCCGTCCCCCCAGGCAGCCGTCCCCCGCGACGCCGAGGCGCAGGTCCGGCGACCACAGGCAGGGCTCCTCCGCCGCCCGCTCCACCAGGGCGTAGCGCCAGCGATGGGCCGCCGCGTATCCGATGCGGCCGGGGGCGGGGAGGGCGAGGCCGGGGAGGCACCGGAGTTCGGCGGTGAGGAGGCCGGCGACCGTCTCGGCCTCCTCCTCCAGATGCGCCCGCGACCAGCCCGGCGAGGCGTGGACGACGAGGGTTCGGCGGCCCCCGCCGCGCCCGGGCTTGGTGTCGTCCCGGGCGATCCAGGCGATGGGCCGGGCGGGGTCGGCCTCGCGCCGATGGGTCTCCGGCATGGGGGCCTCCCCCTCGTGGGCCAGCATCAGCGCCCAGCACGGGGCGTAGCGCACCCGGTCGAGGGCGGACCACTCCGCCCCCGCCGTCTCGCCCAATGCCCGGGCCTGGGGGGCGGGGGCCGTAACCAGCACCGCGTCGAAGGCCCCGGGGAGGCGCTCGCCCCGGGCCCCGGTCAGGGCCCACCGCCCGTCCTCGCGGGCGAGGCGGGAGACCGTCAGGCCCGTGGCCACGGGGAGGCCGGCCAGCAGGGAGCGCACCGGATCGGGGGCGCCGGGGGTGCCCGCCGACCAGCCCGGCTCGCCCCAGGGGGCGGCGGTTTCGGCCCCGATCCAGGAGGCCACGTCCCGCGCGAAGCCGGGATCGCGCGCGGTGAAGTACTGCGCGCCGTGATCGAAGGTCGTGCCATCGGGAAGGCGGCGGGTCGCCATGCGCCCCCCGAGGCCACGGCCCTTGTCGAACACCGCGACCCGGTGCCCGGCGGCGTGGAGGGCCCGGGCGGCGCTCGCCCCCGCCATGCCGGCCCCGATGATGGCGACGGCCGAGGTCATGACCGATGGGGGAGAGGCAGCGGATCCATGCCCCCGTTATAGGTCGCGGCGCGGGGGGAGACAGGCCGGGAGCCTACAGGCTCATGCGCCGGGCCAGCACCCTCCCGATCTCGAACAGCAGCATGTCCGAGTAGTGGCGGAGCCGGCGGTCCCCCGACTGGGTGATGGCCCCGTGGGCGTCGAGGGTGAGGTCGGCCGCCGCGATCAGCGGATCGGTGCCGGAGAGGTCCCCGGGGGACGAGGCCCAGAAGGCCGGGCCGTGGTGGTCCGTGGTGTCGATGTAGGCGCCGCAGCCCTGCATGGCGCCGCTCTCGTCGGGGGCGAGGCTGCCCTGGTTGAGCACCCACCGCACCTGCCCTTCGCCGGTCACGACGCGGAACTCCGCCGAGACCGGGCCCCCCGTCCGGCGCACCCGGCGGATCCGGTCGAACACCCAGTCGCGGTCGTCGGGATGGATCTGCCCCAGGGCGATCTCCAACGGAAGCGGACGGCCCGCGAGGGCGGCGTTCCCGGCCATCAGCGTGGCGGCCCCTTCGTCGAGGATGGAGAGGGCCGCCGGCACGTTCGTATTCCAGAGGCCGATCACCCCGGCCGCCCGGAGAGCGGATTCCCTCGCAATTGTCGGTCGCATGCCTTTCCTCAAGCTTCGACATCGACATGCGAGGCTGCAATGCTCAGCATTGTAACCGCACATCGGCTCGTCACGTCTGGGTTAATTATACCGGTATTTGTCCGAATCAACTAAAGCGCCAAGAATTCGAAAATGACCATGAGCATGCCGCCCTCGCGGCTGTCACCTCGCACGTGATCGGCCCCGGGACGCCATGACGACCGACCCCACACGGGCCACGCTGCGCCGGATCGCGGCGACCCTTAACGTTCCCACGGAGACCTTCCTCCGGCCGACCCCCTCGGGGGGCACGCCGCTGTCAGCCCGGCAGCAGACGCTCGCGTTGCTCGAAGCCTTCGCCGAGGTCGAGGATCCTCAGGACCGCGAGGCGTGCCTGGCTTTCGTGCGGGCGCGGCGGCGGAATCCGGGGGCCTGACGGGCCGGGGGTCAGTTGGGCTTGTCGCCCCCTTGGGCCGGGGCGGCCAGGGTCTCCATGCCGTTGATGGCGTTGCGCAATTCGGTGAAGGCGAGGGCGTTGCCGCGCAGGTGGGCCACCGCGACGCGCCGCTGCTTGACCCCGCCGCGCCCGTCCTCGTCCTGGATGAGGGCGGTGAGCGTCACCCGCCCCATCCCCACGGCGACACCGAAGAAGGGGGCTTCGTCGAAGACGAGGATGGGCGCGCTCGCGGCCCCTTCGAGTTCGATCGGCGGGATCCTTTTGGGGTCGGACATCGGTGCGGCTCCGGCTTCGCGGTCGGGGCGCCGGTGTAGCGCGTGGCCGGGGGGATGTCGCTGCCCCCGCCGCCAGCGGGGGGCCTGTCCACATCGGAGGGCGCCGGCCGTCCCTCGCGGGGTTGTGCCGCAGCGAAGGATCGGCCCGAGCGGCGTTGCCTGAAGCCGTGACGCCCACGGCCGCGTCCTCCGCCTCCGGTTCCTCCCCATGCGCCTCCTCATCGCCGACGGTAACGAACGCCCGGCCCGCGACCGGCACGTCGCCGCCACGAGGCGCACTTCGGCCGAGTCCTACGCGGCGGTCGTCCGCGACCTCGAGCCGGAGGCCGAATGCCACCTCATCGCCCCGGCGGACGCGGATGCCCCGTCCCCGGGGCTCGAAGGGTTCGACGGGTTGATCTTCACGGGCTCGACGCTGAAGGTCTCGCAGGACAGCCCGGCCGTCCACCGCCAACTCGCGTTGATGCGGACGGCCCTGGAGGGGGGGCTGCCGGTCTTCGGCTCGTGCTGGGGGGTGCAGGTCGCCGCCGTGGTAGCCGGGGGCGAGGCGGCGGAGAACCCGAGGGGGCCGGAATACGGCTTCGCCCGGGCGATCACCCCCACCGAGGACGGCCGGGGCCATCCCCTGCTGGCCGGTCGCCCGGCGACCTGGGACGCCCCGGCGATCCATTCGGACGCGGTGCTGGTGCCGCCCCCCGGGGCGCGGGTGCTCGCCGGCAACCGGGTGCTCGGCGTCCAGGCGATCGAGATCACCCACGGGCGCGGGTGGTTCTGGGGCACCCAGTACCACCCGGAACTCGACCTCGACGAACTCGCGGCGATGCTGCGCCTGTGCGGCTCCGCCGTGGTCGAGGCAGGGCTGGCGAAGGACGAGGCGGCGGTGCGCGATTATGCCGGCGAGGTGGAGGCCCTGCATGGCGAAGGGGCCGCCGCGCCCCTGTCGCTGGCGTGGCGGCACGGCGTCGGGCCCGAGGTGCTGGAAGCCCCCCTCCGCCGCCGGGAGATCGGCAACTTCCTCGAGCGCCTCGCGGCGGACCGCTGAGGCGCATTCAGGCCGCCGCTCAGCGCTGCCCCACCGCCACGTCGACCTCGTCCACGACCGCGCGGCCCATGGCGAGGCCCACCAGCGTCACCACCGCCGCGACGGCGACGTAGCAGGCGATGCTGAAGCCGCTGGGATCGCGCGACAGCAGCCACGTGAAGATCAGCGGCGCCACCGCGCCGCCGATGATCCCGGCGAAGGTGTAGGCGAGCGAACTGCCGGTGTAGCGCAGGGGGGCGTGGAACTGCTCGGCGATGAAGGCCGCCTGCGGGCCGTACATCAGGGAGTGGCAGAACAGGCCGAGCGTCACGCCGAGGATCAGCATCGGCAGCCCCGCCGAGGGCATCAGGTTGAAGAACGCGAAGATCCAGACCGCCCCGCCGACCGCGCCGACGCCGTAGACGAGCTTCCGGCTGAACCGGTCCGAGAGGTATCCCGCGAAGGGGATCGTCACCACCTGGATCGCCGAGGCGATCATCACCGCCGTCACGGCCTCGCCGCGCGGCATCTTGAGCTGGGCGGTGGCGTAGGTCAGCACGAAGACCGCGAACATGCCGTAGAGCACGTCCGGGCCGACCCGGCTGAGGATCCCCGCGATCAGCGGGCGCAACTCGGTGCGCAGCACCTCCGTCACCGGGGCGGCCGGGCGCTCCCCGCGCTCCTCGATCATCTTGAAGACCGGGGTCTCCTCCAGGGTGTGGCGGATCCACAGGCCGAAGGCCACGAGCACCGCCGAGAGCAGGAAGGCGACCCGCCAACCCCAGGACAGGAACTCCTCCGTGGGTAGCACCCCCGCCAGGATGGCGAGCACGCCGTTGGCCATGAGGGTGCCGAGCGGAGGCCCGACCTGCGCCGCCGAGGCCCAGAAGCCGCGCTCCTCGGGCTTGCTGAACTCGCTCGTCAGCAGCACCGCGCCGCCCCACTCGCCGCCGACCCCGACGCCCTGGGCGAAGCGCAGGAGGACGAGCATCGCCGGGCCGAAGTAACCCGCGCTCGCGTAGGAGGGGAGCAGGCCGATGAAGAAGGTGGCCACGCCGATGAGCAGCAGGGTCCAGATCAGGACCTTCTTGCGGCCGATGACGTCGCCCAGCCGCCCGAAGACGATGCCGCCGAGGGGGCGCGACAGGTAGCCCACGGCATAGGTGCCGAAGGCCTTGAGCGTCCCCGTCAGCGCGTCGTCGCCGGGGAAGAACAGGTGGCCGAAGACCAGGGCGGAGGCCGCCCCGTAGACCGCGAAGTCATACCATTCGAGCGATGTGCCCGCGAGGCTCGCCACGAAGGCGCGCCGGAGGCCCGATCGCTGGGCCTGCTCGTCCGGTCGATGAAGAATCTGATCCACCCGTGCCCCCTTCAGCGTCCCGGCGGGTGCCCGTTCCGGGTCTGCCCGATGGGGAATACGGCATCCGCCGACGATCCGTCGTCCGGTTCGGTGCCTACCCGTTCCACGGGCAAAAACCATGCCCCTATCGACCCATGGTGGAAATCGACGCGGATTGCGAGGGGGGGCGCCGCGTCAGGCCGGGGTCTGCCGCCATTGGGCCACGGACGGGACGGCGTCGGTGGCCGGTTCGCCAGCTTCCTAGCCCCCGGCGGCGGGGCGGCCGAAGGTCTGCTCCCAGGTCAGCATGATGATCCGCGCCCCCTCGTCCGGTGCCTTGTCCGGGGCCTGGGGCATCGGCCGGGCCGCGCGGCGGCGGGACGCGCCGATCCAGCGCCGGATCAGGGGGCCCTTGGGACGCTGCCATCCCGAGGCGCCCACGCCCTCGTATCCCCGCGATGCCCGGAGGCCGCTCTGTCCCTTCACTTTCAAGATCCTCTCAAACACGATGGAACGGAGGTTATCTCGCGCGCCGCCGCGTCCGCCGCGACACTCCCGCGTCCCAATCCCTTTAGCGGGCGTTCCAAGGTGGAGGATCAGGCGTCCAGGGTGAGAACCCAGTCGTAGAAATCGTCCCAGCCTCCGACGGGGAGGTCGGCCGCCGGGCGGTGTCCCGCCGCCACGCCCTGGGGCCGGGCGCCGGCCCTGACGTCGGCGGGGCAGACGCCGAATTCGGCCCGGAAGGACTGCGCGAAGCTCGCCGGGCTCGCGTAGCCGTAGCGGTAGGCGACGGCGGAGATCCGCAGGCGGTGGCCGTCCGCGGCGGCGAGGTCCCGGTAGGCCCGGGCGAGGCGGCGGCGGCGGATGTACTCGGCCACCCCGCCGAGGGGGACGAACAGGCGGTAGAGGCCGCTGCGCGACAGGCCGAAGCGGTGGCACAGATGCGCCACGTCGAGGGCCGGGGATTCGATCTCCGCATCGATGTAGCGGCGGATCGCCAGGAAGACCGGGGCGCGCTCCGCCGCCTGGGCCGGGGCGCCGGCCGGGATCGCCGGGCGGGCGCCCATGGAGAGCAGGACGGCCGTGGCCTCGGCGGAGGCCCTCGCCTCGGCGGGGCTGAAATGCGGGACGTGGGCGCCGAGCGACCGCAGGTGGTCGTTGACCAGCGTCCCGAACGGCGTCGCCCCCCGCAGGACCGCCCCGTGGATATCGCCCAGCCTTTCCCCGCGCTCGGGGAACAGCGACCGGGGCAGGATGAGGGTCATGGCCCGGTAATCGGTCGATCCGAGGGCCAGGGGGCGCGACAGGTCGAGGAGGCAGATGTCCCCGGGCGCCAGCGGCACCTCGCCATCGCCGCCGGTCCGGACCGTGGCGTGCCCCTCCCGGTGGATCTTGGCGGCGATATGATCGACCCCCATCCGCGCCACGAGGCTCCGGCTGCGCTCGTTGCGCAACTCCGTGGCGGCGGTGAAGCCCACGATCGCGTTGCCGAGATGGTAGACCTCCGACCGGCCGCGGAAATCGGAAGTATCCTCCTTGCGGATCTGCACGTCCCAGAACGGCGCCACGGCCTCGCGCCACGCGGAGATCGTCCGCGGACCCAGGGTGGATCCCTCCAGGCGCAAGTTGGGGCCGCGCAGGGTCATCGTCTCGCTCAACAGGTGGCCGGGCCGGGTTTGGTCAGCCGCCGCCATGCGGGTCAAGCTTGCGCGGGCGGTTCCGTTGCGGGGACAGCAGTTTCCCGCGCGGGAACTGCTGTAATCGTAACACTTTCCGGCTCACCGATGCTGAAACGCCGCCTCCCGCGGGCCCGCACGGGGCGCCGTCCGGGCCCGGGGTCACGCCCGGTCCGCCCCGCGCCACGGGGCCGGGCATAAAGTGGCGCCGTTTCGGCGAAGACAGCATCGTGCCAGTCGAAGGAGGGCCCATGAATCCTTCGAGGTCAGAAATTGCCGCATGATATCTTTTACTTATAAAACCTTTTGGCATTGATATGCCATGATTTGCGCTCTAACTGCCTTCATGCACCATATCGAAAGTGATCAGGATGAGTGAACACGCTGGCGAGCAATCTTACCGCGTCATCGAACTGACGGGCGAAATCGTGGCTGCCTATGTCTCGCGCAACCACGTGGCGGGGGCCGACCTGCCGGCGCTGATCGCCAGCGTCCACGCGGCCATCACCGGCCAGGTGTCCGGTCAGCCGGCGCCGAAGGAGGATACCGTCGAGCGGCCCACGGCGGCGCAGATCCGGAAGTCGGTCACGCCGGACGCGCTGATCAGCTTCATCGACGGCACGGCGTACAAGACCCTGAAGCGCCACCTCACGAAGCACGGCTTCTCCCCGGAGACCTACCGCGAGCGGTTCGGCCTTCCGGTCGATTACCCGATGGTCGCCGCGAGCTACAGCGAGACGCGCTCGAACCTCGCGCGCTCCCTGGGCCTCGGACAGAACGGTGGCCGCGCGGCGTCGGCCGACGAGGTCCCCCCCGCCCCCAAGGGCCGCCGCCGGGCCGCCTGACCCTGCGGGGGGCCGGCCCCCGGATGCGGGGGGGCCGGACAGCGCCGGGTCACCGGAAACAGGAAAAGGGGGGATGCCGCGCATCCCCCCTTTTCTTATGCGTCACGCCGCCATGGGGGCGTAGCGCTTGTGGCCCTTCACGTCGAAGCGGTCCAGCATCATCACCTTGTCCCAGACCTTCACGAAGTCCGCCACGAACCGCCGCTGGCCGTCGGCGCCGGCATAGGCGTCGGCGATGTTGCGCAGCTGCGGGTTCGAGCCGAACACGAGGTCGTTGCGGGTCGCCCGGAACCGGGTCTGCCCGCCCTCGCGGTCCTTCAGGACGAAGGCCGTGCCGGCCTCGTCGGCCTTCTCCCAGACCAGGTTCGTGTCGGTCAGGTTGCGGAAGAAGTCCGTCGAGAGCACGCCCACCCGGTCGGTGAAGACCCCGTTGTCGGAGCCGTCGTGGTTGGCGTTGAGCACCCGCAGGCCGCCGGCCAGCACCGTCCATTCCGGGGCGGTGAGGGTCAGCAGGTTGGCCTTGTCGAGGAACATCTCCTCCGGCGACAGGCTCTTGGCCACCGAGCCGTAGCTGGGATCGACGTAGTTGCGGAAGCCGTCCACGACGGGCTTCAGCCACTCGAACATCTCGATGTCCGTCAGCTCCTGGGTGGTGTCGACCCGGCCCGGCGTGAACGGCACCTTGGTCTCGACGCCCGCCTCGGCCGCCGCCTTCTCCACCGCCGCGCAACCGGCCAGCACGATGAGGTCGGCGAGCGACACCCGCTTGCCGTCGCCGCGGCCCCCTTCGAACGCGGCCTTCACCGACTTCAGGGCCTCGACCACCGGGGCGGCCCGGCGGTTCACGGCCCAGTCCTTCTGCGGGGACAGGGCCAGACGGCCGCCGTTGGCGCCGCCGCGCTTGTCGCTGTCGCGGTAGACCGAGGCCGCCGAGAAGGCCGTGAAGGCGAGGTCCGACACCGACAGGCCGGTGGCCAGGATCGCCTGCTTGAGCGAGGCGACCTCCGCCTCGCCGATGGGGGCGTAGGCGGCATCGGGGATCGGGTCCTGCCACAGCAGGCCGTCCTCGATCGTCACCTCCGGGCCGAGGTAGCGGTGCTTCGGGCCCATGTCGCGGTGGGTGAGCTTGTACCACGCCTTGGAGAAGGCCTGGGTGAAGGCATCGAAGTCACCGAGGAACTTCTCGCAGACCTTGCGGTACTCGGGATCGACCTTCAGGGCGATGTCCGAGGTCATCATCATGAGGGGGTGCATCTGCCCCTCCACATGCGCGTCGGGGGTCTTGGGGGCGTTCGGGTCCTTGGGCGTCCATTGCAGGGCGCCGGCCGGGCTCTTGGTCTGCTCCCAGTCGTACTTGAAGAGGTTCTCCAGGTAGGCGTTGTCCCACTTGGTCGGATCGGGGGTCCAACTGCCCTCGATGCCGTTGGTCATGGTGTCCTTGCCCGCGCCCTCGCCGCGCGGGTTGTGCCAGCCCAGCCCCATGGCCTCCATCGGGGCCATCTCCGGCGGCGGGCCGATCTCCTTGGCCGGCGTCATGCCGTGGCTCTTGCCGAAGGCGTGGCCGCCGGCGATCAGGGCCACCGTCTCCTCGTTGTTCATGGCCATGCGCGTGAAGGTCACGCGGATGTCGTTGGCCGAGCCCTGCGGGTCGCCGTTGGCGTAGGGGCCCTCCGGGTTCACGTAGATCAGCGACTGGTGCGAGGCGGCGAGCGGGTTCTCCAGGTCGTAGTCGGGGTCGCCGTTCTTGCCCCTCCATCGCTCGTCGCGGTTCACCATCTCGTCGAAGCTCTCGACCTTGCCCATCTCGACGACTTCGGGACCCCAGTAGGTGGCGTTGTCCGCCTCCCAGGCGTCGAGGCGTCCGCCCGCGAAGCCGTAGGTCGGCAGGCCCATGATCTCCAGGGCGCAGTTGCCGGTGAGCACCATCAGGTCGGCCCAGGAGAGGGCGTTGCCGTACTTGTGCTTGATCGGCTGCAGGAGGCGGCGCGACTTGTCGGTGTTGCCGTTGTCCCACCAGCTCGAGATCGGCGCGAAGCGCTGCATCCCGGTCCCGGCGCCGCCGCGCCCGTCGGCGATGCGGTAGGTGCCGGCGGAGTGCCAGGCCATGCGGATCATCTGCGGGCCGTAATTGCCGTAATCGGACGGCCACCACGAGACCGACGAGGTGAGGAACTGCTTGATGTCGCCCTTGAGCGCCTCGAGGTCGATCGTGGCGAAGGCGGCGGCGTAGTCGAAGTCGGGGCCCAGCGGATCGGCGGCCACGCCGTTCTGGTGCAGCAATTCCACCCGCAGGCGGTGGGGATACCAGTTCTCCAGCGCCGGGCGGCTGCCGAAGGCGCCCCCGATCCGGTCGCCGCCGAAGGGGCATTGGCCCTTCATCTCAAAGGTCGTCGTGTTGGTCTTGTCGATGGTCATGTCGTTCATCGCAGTCCCCCCTTGCAACCGGAATCGAGGTCACGACAAAGGGGCGCGCCGCCCTTGTCCGGCCGCCCGCCTTCGCCCGCGCGGAAATCCGCGCCGTTTTCGTAACGGTTGCCGATCGCAAGCGATCCCTGGCCACCGCAGGGCAACCGCCGATGCGTCGTTAAGTCCTGCGCTCTACAACCAGAAGGCGAATAGGGCGCAATGTTGCCGTGTTGTCGAGGGCGAGCCGCGTGCCGGGCCCCGTAGAGAGCCCAGTATTGCCGGATACGCGCAGGTCCTGGTCTTGCAGGGCGGCGGCGGGACGGCGGCTCTGCTGTGTTTCACTTTCGTGTGAATTGGGGCAAATCCGGTTGTCGTCCCACTGCCCTCATGGGGCATCGGACGCAGGGTCTGGCGTCATCGGACCCGTCTCCACCGCGAAGCGGCGGGCCAGGGCGCCCCGGACGTGCTCGCGGAACAGCCGGACCCGGGCCGGCAATTCCCGCCCCGCGAGGGTGATCGCGCGCAGCGCCCCGCCCCCGGTGGACCAGTCCGGCAGCACCCGGACGAGGCTCCCCTCCTGCACGGCGCGGGCGGCCACCAGGGTTGGGATCTGGCCGATGCCGGCCCCGGCCAGCGTCAGCCGGAGCACCGCCGCGAAATCGCTGGCCAGGATGGCGGGCCGCAGGGCGACCGGCTCGATCCGCCCATCGGCGGAGGGCACCTGCGCGCTCGGGCCGAGCTTTTCGCGGGCGAGGATCAGGTCGTGCCCGGCGAGATCCGGCAGCCCCCGGGGCAGCGGGCGGCCCGCGAGGTAGCCGGGGGCGGCGTAGAGGCCGATGGCGACGGCGGCCATCATGGCGGCGCGGTAGCCGCCGTCGCCGTCCCCGCCGCCGAGGCGCAGGGCGAGGTCGATCCGGTTGGCGGCGAGGTCGAGCACCCCGTCGGTGTTGAGGAGCTCCACGGTGATCTGCGGGTAGAGCACCCGGAAGCTCGCCACGATCTCCGGCATGACCTCGATGCCGAAGTCGATGGAGGTCGTCACCCGCAGGTGCCCCGCCGGCACCGCGTGGGAATCCCGGGCGCTCTCGGCCGCCTCGTCGAGGAGGGCGAGGCCCTCCTTGGCCCTGGCGTAGAAGGCGAGGCCCTCGGCGGTGGGGGTCACCGCCCGGGGATGGCGGGCCACGAGGCGCGCGTCCAGGCCCCGCTCCAGGCGGGAGATCCGCCGGCTCACGCTGCCCTTGGTTTCCCGCAGGCTCGCGGCGGCGGCGGTCACGGTGCCGAGGTCGACCACCGCGCAGAAGGCCCGCACGTCGAGGATATCGCCGCCGAAGGTTTCCGCTCTGGCAACCATGTGGTGCCGGTTAGCAGTCTCCCCCCGGCGACGGAAGAGGCGTAGACACCGCTCACGCCGGAGCGCGACCGCCGAACAGGCGAATCCCGACCCGCGCCGACAATCTGGAGACGACAGTGAAGTCACTCACCCCCGCGATCCTGGGCCTCGCCCTCGCCCTTTCGGCGCCGGCGCTCGCCCAGACCGCCCCGACCCGCGACCCGGCCCAGATCCCGGGCGGCACCTATGCCGTCGATCCCGGCCACACCCAGGTCGGCTGGCGCGTCTCGCATATGGGCTTCTCGAACTATGCCGGCGGCTTCTCGGACGTGTCGGGCAGCCTGACCCTCGACCCGAAGAACCCCGCCGCCGCGAAGCTGTCGGTGAAGATCCCCGTCACCTCGGTGACGACCACGAGCGACAAGCTCACCGGCGAGCTGAAGGGCGACCAATGGCTCGACGCGGGTAAGTTCCCGGAGATGACCTTCGTCTCCACCAAGGTGACGCCCGCCGGCAAGGACCATGCGAAGGTCACGGGCGACCTGACCCTGCACGGGGTGACGAAACCCGTCACCCTCGACGTGACGCTCGTCGGCGCCGGCACCAACCCGTTGAACAAGAAGACCACCGTCGGCTTCGAGGCCACCGGCACGGTCAAGCGCTCGGAGTTCGGGGTGAAGACCTACGTGCCGCTGATCGGCGACGACCTTCACCTCACCATCGCCGGCGCCTTCGAGCGGCAGGAGTAAAAGAGCGACCCCGGCGGCGCCCCGGCGCCGCCGGCCCATGCGGGGTTAAGACGCCGCACCGGGAACGATCACGGATCCGTGGGTTAGCGGAAGGCGCATACCGCGCCACGGAGCTGCCCCGCATGTTCATGAAGCTCGATCGCCTTCAGGCGGAACTGCCCCAACCCAAGAAGCCCGATCCCAACGCGGCGGCGGCGCTTCAGGAACTGCTCGGCGGCAAGTACGGCGAGATGTCGACGCTGGGGAACTACATGTTCCAGAGCTTCAACTTCCGCAACAAATCCAAGCTTCGTCCGTTCTATAGTTTGGTCTCGAGCATCTTCGCGGAGGAGCTCGGGCACGTCGAGCTGGTCTCCACCGGCATCGCCATGCTGAACAACGGGCCCGGCGACGACACCCCCGATGTCGATGTCTCGAAGGCCCCGTTCCACGAGATGCAGGACATCCGGCTGGCCGGCAGCTTCCTGAGCAACGGGGGCGGCGCCACGCCGATCAACTCCAACGCCCAGTCCTGGAACGTCGACATGGTGACGACGACGGGCAACATCATCGTCGACCTGCTGCACAACTTCCACCTGGAATGCGGCGCCCGCCTGCACAAGCTGCGCGTCTACGAGACCCTGAAGGATCCCACCGGCCGGGAGGTCTGCGGCTATCTCCTGGTGCGGGGCTCGGTCCACGCGCACGCCTACGCGCTGGCCCTGAAGAAGCTCACCGGCGTGGAGATCGAGAAGATGCTCCCCACCCCGAACATCGTCCTCGACAAGATCCCGGAGTGCCAGAAGTACCTCCAGGAGGGCTCGCACCGGCGCCTCTACCTGTTCAGCCAGGGCGACTACCAGGAGGCGGCGGGGGTCTGGTCGAACGACGAGGTGGCGCTGCCGGGCGATCCGCCGGGGAACCTCGAGGTCGTGGACGGGATGCCCGAGGGCGGCAAGATCCCTGAACTCGACGGCAACTACGGAGCCTTCGCGCCGAACTACGCTCCGGAGGAGATCTTCGAGATCGCCAGCAAGCTCTACAAGAAGGGCCGCTGAACGGGCCTTCGGGCGGGCCGGGGCAAGCCCCGGCTCACGCCGCCGGCTGGGTGACGCGGACGGACCAGCCGGCGATGTGGCGCAGGGCGTCGCGGGGGGAGACCGGCTTGCCGAACAGGTAGCCCTGGCCGAACTCGCAGCCGAGGCGACGCAGGGTCTCGGCCTCCTCCTCCGTCTCGATCCCCTCGGCCACGACGGCGATGTCCAGTTCCTGCGCGAGGCGCACGATGGTGCGGATGATACGGAAGCTCGTGGACTCGCTCAGCATCGTGCGCACGAAGGAGCGGTCGATCTTCAGGGTCGTGGCGGGCAGGGTGCTGAGGTAGCTGAGGGACGAGTATCCCGTCCCGAAATCGTCGATGGCGACGCCGAAGCCCGCCGCGCGCAGCTCCGTCAGGATGCCGGCGGTCAGGTCCGAGTTGGTGATCAGGCTGCTCTCGGTGATCTCGAACTTCACGCAGCGGGGATCGATGCCCGCCGCCTCGACGACGCGTCGCACCCTCACGGGGAACTCGGCGCAGGCCACGTCGTGGCCCGACACGTTGATGGCGACGAAGGGAATCCCCTCGCAGGCCCCCGGATTGGTCAGGGCCGCCCGGGCGAGGGCCGGGATCAGGTCCACCAGTTCCGCCAGGGCATAGGTGGTGAAGGCGGTGATGGCGCCCGAGGATTCCGCCACGGGGATGAAGGAGGAGGGCTGGAGCAGGCCCCGCGTGGGGTGGTGCCAGCGCATCAGCGCCTCGAACCCCGCCAGCCGCCGGGTGTCGAGGCGCACGATCGGTTGCAGGAACGAGGCGAACTCCCCCCGTTCGAGGCCCGCGTTGATGTCCCGTTCCAGGAGGAGCGTATCGATGGCGTCGGCGAGCTGCGCGCGGGCGGGCTGTTCCGCAGGGTCGGCCTGGCGGAGGGGCTGCTCACCCCCCTTGGCGGCGAGAAGCCTCACGGTCTCCCGGTACCGCTCCAGCACCACGCTGAGGCACATCCGCAGGATCGGGTCGGTCTCGGCGAGGCGGCGGGAGAGCTGGTCCCGGGTGATGATGACGAGGGTGCAGGGCTCGACGGCCCGGACGCAGGCGGAGCGGATCCCCCCGTCGAGGAGGGCCATCTCTCCCACGAGTTCGCCGGGGCCGCGATGGGCCAGGACGAGTTCGCCGTCCTCCCCCTGCACGTAGATCACCAGTCGCCCGGCCTCGACCAGGTAGGCGGCCTCACCCGCGTCTCCCGCGAGGAAGAGCGTGGCCCCGGCGGGCAGGGTTTTCCGATGCAGGGAGGTCGCTTGCGGTGCGCGCACTGATCTTCGCGGCTGCGAACGAGAAGGCGTTCGACGTCGTACCCTAGCCTTGAACTGTTAAGAAGCTTTCCAGCCCCGCGCGCCGGATCGGCCCCGGCGCGGCGCCCCTTCATGAAGGGCGGCCGCGCATTCCGGGGCGTCCCTCCGGGCGCGGATCCTTAAAGGACGACGATCGCGGTTCCCACGACGACGTTGGTCGCCTGATGCAGGAACTGGTCGAAGCCCATCAGCCACCAGAACCGCGGGTCGCTGATCGGCCAGCGCAGGTTCAGGGACGCCACGGCCTTGGCCCGGTCGATCGCGGCGTGGACCGCGAAATCCGCTGGGGACAACCACCAGAATTCGGGCCGGGCCAGCAGGACGATCAGGAGCGTGCCGAGGCCGTGCAGCCCCGCATGGACCGCCAGCGGCCGGCCCCAGCCCTGCGTCCGCTCCTTGCCGCGCGCCATCCAGTCCGTCTGGAGGACGAAATCGGCAAGGAAATGCTTCGCCGCGAAGGCGAGCGACAGGATGCCGAGCGCCAGGGCGGGGTTGGTTGGGGAGAAAGGACAATCAAGCGCCATGCGCGCCCTCGACGACAGGCCTCTCCCTTGGCACGGAGACGGTCAACAGCCTGCTAATGCCACGCCCTTTCTCCCTCCCCCACGGAGGGGGGAGGGGCCGGCCGCCTAGTGCATCGATCCAGACGGAGGCATCAGCCGAGCCTGGAAAAATTGACGCAAAGGCAAAGGGCTAGGGCAGAGGCGCATGAACGGAGTGAGTGCGTTGCTGCGCTAGGAGCTCGCGTGCTCTCACGACTCCCCGGCAGAAAGCCGACATGCGGGAAATCACCGGACCCGGTCATGGTCGGCCCAGATGTCGGAGGCCGGATCACGGATCGCTTCTACCCGTCACCCGTACCGACCTTCGCCTCGTATTCGGACTGAGTGATGGTTCCGACAGCCGCCACGCTCTCGCGATCCGCCTGCGGCAGGTCTTCCTGCAGGAACGCCAGCCGCTTCCACTCGGCGACCGGTGCGTCCCCT
>JAKONI010000196.1 GCA_022702015.1 Beijerinckiaceae bacterium
GCAGGCCGGCGAAGACCTCGTCGTAGGTCTCGGCGGCCTTGTCGAGGCGCTGCGGCAGGCCGGCGGCGCTGCGCTTGGCGAAGGCGCGGGCCAGTTGGAACTGGAACGCCTTGGCCTCGCTCCCGAGGCGGGTGGCACACTCGGCGGCGGCGGTGAAATCGCCCGCGCCGGAGGCCGTCAGCCATGCGAGATGGCTGCCCAGCATCTCGAAATTGGCGCCGAGCTGGCGCGTCGTGTTGAACGCGTATTTGTGGAACACCGAGAGCGGGCGAACGACCAGCCCCTCGCCGGTCTCGGCGAGGGCGCCCGCGAAGGCCCTCACCGGGTTGCGCCGGGGGGCGCCCCGCAGGTTCTTCCGCAGCAGGTCGAGGGCGACGTGCGGCAGGCGCGCCGCCGGCACCGGATCGCCGACGTTCCGCACGAACTCGGCATAGGGCGGTAGCGTGGTCTCGGCGAAGATGCCGTCGTAATCCGCGCCGGACAGCGCGAAGCGGCCGGCATTGTGCAGGTAGTCGAGCCGGCGGTTCGCCTCGTCGATGGCGAGGATGCCGATCGTGGTCTTCGAGTGCTCGCGGCCGTAGGTCGTGCCCGCCGTGTCGGGCAGGTAGATCGCGTCCACCTCCACCATCACAACGCTGCCGCGCGCGGCCTGGATCAGGGCGTGCCGTTCCAGGCCATCGTAGACCGCGAGCTCATCGAGGCGCAGGCCGTACAAAGCCTCGATCTCGGCCATGGACGGCTTGAAGAAGGTGAACTGGTCTCCCTCGAAATCCTGCCTCACCGTGAAGCCGAGCATCGCCTCCGGGGCGAGCCCGCGATGGTGCAGAAGCTCGATCCAGAGATCCACGTAGCAGTTGGTTTCGGGCCAGGCCCGGTCCTGCCCGTGGAGCGGATGCGCCGCATGAGCTGGCGCATCCGTCCGGTCTTCACGGATGGCGAGGCTGGCGGACACGGTGGCTCAGCCCCAGAGGGTCGCGCGGACGTCTGCCGGCCAGCGGGCGAGATCGAGCCCGTGGTGGCGCAGCAGCGCGAGGGTGATCCGCTCCAGCCCGAACCCGACGCAGGCCGTGTGCGCGACGCTGCCATCGGCCTGGGTGAGGCCCCAGGTCGTGCCGAAATGGTCCTGGTGATAGTTGAAGCTGAGGCAAGCGGTCGGCTTCTCGACGCTGTTGACCGGTACGTTCAGCTCGAACTTCAGGTTCTGGTTGCGCTGGTTGTTGGCGAGCATCTTGCCGGCGCGTCCGAAGAACGGATCGTTGGCGAGGTCCACCGCCAGCGGCAGGCCGAGGCCGGCCATCATCTTGGTGCCCCGGTCGAGCCATTGCTCGCGGAAGGCCAGCACCTCGTCCGGGCTGCCCATGCGCACGTATTCCCGCATGCGGAACAGCTGCATCCGGGTCGGCTCCAGCGAGGGCTCATGCCGGAAGCAGTAGGATTGCAGATCGAACAGCAGGCCGCCCTGCGGGAGCGGGCCCCGGGCCGCCGCCGTGGGGTAGAGCGGGTAGCAGGCGGCCGGCGTCAGCACGATGTCGGTGGCCTCCTGCTTCTCGGTCCAGTCCTTGCCGGCCTCGACGCAGGCGAGCAGCCGGGCGTGGTCCGCCTCGTTGCCGCAGAAGCTGTGCACGGTGCCGGCGAGGTGCGGGAAACCCTTGAGGTAGCCGCTGCGCTCGAAGGTCTTGCGGCTCATGCCCGGCGGGAAACGCATCACCTCGGCACCGTCCGCCCCGCCGAGGCGGGACACGAGGCGATCGAGGGCCTCCACCACCGATTCGAACGCGCCGGAGCGGCCATAG
Source organism: Beijerinckiaceae bacterium (assembly GCA_022702015.1). Taxonomy (GTDB): domain Bacteria; phylum Pseudomonadota; class Alphaproteobacteria; order Rhizobiales; family Beijerinckiaceae; genus Methylobacterium. The sequence continues at coordinate 1,794 of JAKONI010000196.1, forward strand.
AGGCCGTCCACACCGGTGCGGACGAGGAGGCCGGCATCGAACAGCCGGTCGAGGAAGGTCGGGGCCGGCGTGCCGGGGCCGGCAGGGCCCTCGGCGATGGCGTCGGTGTCGAAGGCGGGCAGGCTGTCCATCACGCGCTCAGGAGTTGGCCGCCGCCCTTCTGCACCAGCAGGAGGTTGGCGGTGTTGGAGAGGATGCGGTCGTTGGCGATCATCAGCGGGGCCGACAGCACGTCACGCAGGGGACGGCCGAGGCTGAACGGGGTGTCGTTGCGGTAGCCGGAGATCCCGACGATCGCGAGCGCCCGCTGCACGATGTCGACGGCCATGGCCGAGGACGTGGTCTTGACGTTGTTGAGGCTCACCGCGAACCCGATGGAGGACAGTTCATCAGGGTCGTGCTGGGCGCCCTCGTACTTGCGCAGGCCCGAGAGGACGGTGGCCTTCATCGCCTGGAGGGCGTTGGCGGCCTCGGCGAGGCGGAGCGCGCTCGGGGGCACCGTGCCGGGGCGGCGGCGGGCCTCGCCTTGGACGAAGCTGCGGGCCCGGTCCACAGCATAGCTCGCGATTCCGAACCACACGCTGGACCATAGAAGGTGCGAGGAGGCCAGCATCGACTGCGCGGCGATCTCGGCGAAGGGCTTGGGCAGGATCTGGGCGCAGGGCACGCCCTTGGCTTCCAGGCGGAAGCCCTCGCTGCAGGTGCCGCGCATCCCGAGGGTATCCCAGGTGGAGGTGCGGTTGAGGGACATCTGGTCCTGCATCAGGGCGACCAGGACCTGATCCGAGGTCGGGGCCTCGGCGTTGCGCCGGGCGGTGACGAGGATCACGTCCGCCTTCGCCCCGTAGGAGATGACGCTGGCGTCCTTGCCGAGGGAGAACTGGTCGCCGGTGGCCTCCACGGCGCAGAGGCTGTTGCGCAGGTCGCCGCCGATGCCGGCCTCGGTGGTCGACGACGCGATGAGAAGCTGTTCGTTGGCGACCTTCGCCATCAGGCCGCAATGCCAGTCGCTCGTCAGCCCGTGGGTCACGAGGCTCGCGAGCTTGATGTGGTGCATGGCGAAGACCATCGCCGAGGCGCTGCACGCCTGGCCGAGGGTGCAGCACACCTCCGCGATCTGCGCGAGACCGGCGCCCTCGCCCCCATATTGCGTGGGCACCTGGAGGCCGAGCAGCCGCTCGGCCTTGAGCGCCGCCACGGCCTCGGCGGGAAAGCGCCCCTCGCGGTCGACCTGATCGGCATGCTGGGCGGCCACGGCGGCGGCGCGCTTGGCCCGGCGGGCGAGGTCGCTGCTCACGCGGCGGCTCCGACAGTCAACTTCGTCACCGTCTCGCGGATGGTGCGGATGGACGAGAACGACCGGCGATTGAGCAGTGAATCGGGAAACTCGACTTCGAACCGCTCTTCGAGGGCCAGCATCAGCTGGACCGACCCGAAGGAGTCGAGCCCCTTCTCGAACAGGTCATCATTTTCGCCAAGGGTATCCACGAGACCTGACATCGCTTCGTTTTGACGAAGGATATCCTTGATGACTTCATCGGAGACCATTGCGACGTCCTCTACTGATGGTTGCACTCATACGCTTTGACCCGGTTTTGTCAAAGCTTGTAGGTATTCATCGTAAATTTTGCGCATCGTGGCCGGCATAGGTTAAATTTCAATACGACAATAGCGTGGCAGTGTGGATTTCCGGACGAACGAAAGTTAAGAGTTCAGTACGGCGCGTTGGCTCGACCATACGCCCTGTCCCGTCAGGAGGCTCCCACCGGTCCCTCTGGTCCGAGGGCCGTGTCGGAAATTCGGATCCACAGCCGTCCACATCAGTCCACAGGGCAAGCTCCTGTCCGGACAGATGATTCAGCCGACCTCGCGGATCCGGTTGAGTTTGTTCATGTTATGTTCCTATCTGGCGCATGACCTTGGCCGGACGGGGATGGCGTGACAGCCCATGCGGAAGACGCCGGAGCGGACGGCTCAGGAAACGCAGCTCAGGATTGCAAATCTCCGGGCCCTCGTCTCGGCCGGGGAGCCCGCCCCCCGGGCCGTGCTGCCCCTCGGGCTGCCGGCGATCGAGGGACATCTGCCGGGCGGCGGCCTCGTCCTCGGTCCCCCCCACGAGATCGCCCCGGAGGAGCCGGGGGACGGGACGGCGGCCCTGGCCTTCGCCCTGGCCCTGGTCGCCTGCCGCCTCGCCGCCGGGGCGGGGGAGGCGATGATCGCGAGCGCCGAGGGCCAGCCCCTCCCCTACGGTCACGGGCTTTCCAGCCTGGGCCTCGATCCGGGGCGGGTGCTGCTGATGGAGGCGGGAGGCGACGGCGAGGTGTTCCGGGCCTTCGAGGCCGCCCTCCATGCCCGCTGCCTCTCCGCCCTCGTCGGCCTCGTCGGGGAGGGCCTGCCGCTGAAGACGAGCCGGCGGCTCCAACTCGCGGCGGAGGGGGCCGAGCCCCCCCTCGTCCTCGTCCTCCGGCCGGCGGGGCCGGGCTCGCCCAACGGGGCGGCGACCCGCTGGTCGGTGGCCTCCGCGCCGGGGGCGATCGACCGCTTCGGCACCCTGCGCGCGCCCCGCTGGCGGGCGCGGCTCGAACGATGCCGCAACGGGCGCGGCGGGTCATGGCTTCTGGAGTGGGACAGTGCCGCGCATCGTCTGCGTCTGCCTGAACGAGTGGCCCGTGACGCGGTTGCGGCGGGCCGGGCTGGCCCCTGAGCCGGGCCCCCATGCGGTGGCGGCGGCCGGGTCCGGGGGCCTGCGCCTCGTAGCCCTCAACGATGAGGCGCGGGCGCTCGGCCTCAGGCCCGGGGAGCTGCTCGGGCGGGTGCGGGCGCGGGTCGGGGTTCCGCTAAGGATCCACCCGTCCGAACCGGCGGAGGAATTCGCCGCATTGCTGCGCCTGTGCCGTTGGGCCTCGCGCTATACCCCCACCGTCGCGCCCTTCGGCCCGGCGGAGGGATGCCACGGCCTCTACCTCGACATCGACGGTGCGGCCCATCTCTTGGGGGGCGAGGAGGCCCTGCTCGACGACCTCTCCCGGCGTCTCGCGGGGTCGGGGATCCCGGCCCGGATCGCCTTGGCGAGCACCCCCGGCTGCGCCTTCGCCCTGGCGAGGCACGGGCGGATGGATGGGATCCTCGTTCCCCCCGGCGAGGAGGCGGGCGCCCTCGCCGGCCTGCCGGTGGAGGCCCTTCGCCTGGAGTCCGGCGCGGCCGAGGGCCTGCGGCGCCTCGGCCTGCGGACGGTGGGGGATGTGGAGGCCCTGCCCCGGTCGGGCCTCGGCCGCCGTTTCGGGCTGGCCCCGCTGCTGCGGCTGGATCAGGCCCACGGCCGCCGCCCGGAGCCCCTGGCTCCCTTGGAGGAGAGCGAGGGGTTCGCCGCCGCCCGGGGGTTCATCGATCCGATCGGACATCAATCCGATGTGGTGGCCGCCGCGCGATCCCTGATGGGGGAGATCGCCCCCCGGTTGGAACGGACCGGCCTTGGGGCCAGTGCCCTGCGCCTTACTCTGCACCGGGTGGATGGGCTCGACCGCAGCTTCGACCTCGGCCTTTCCCGGCCGGAGCGCTGTGCCGAGCGGATCGCCGCCCTCGTCCGCCTCTGCCTGGAACGGCTGGGGAGCGGTCTCGATGCCGGCTTCGGATTCGAGACCGTGACGCTGGCCGTCACCACCGCCGAGGCGATGCCCGCCCGGCAATCGACTTTCGGGGGCAGTGAATCCGGGGACCGGATCGCGACCCTGGCCGACATTCTCGCCCAGAGGATCGGGCGTAAGCTGGTCCGGCTCGCACCCCAGGGGAGTCACCAGCCCGAGCAGGCCGAGGCGAGCGTACCGTGGACGCTCCCCGCCCTGCCCTATCCCGACCATCTGCCGGCCCGTCCCCTGGTGCTGTTCGCGCGGGCCGAGGCGGCGCAGGATGTCCTGGCGATGGCCCCCGATGGCCCGCCCCACCGCTTCCGGTGGCGAAAGGAAGAGCACAGGGTCGCCCGCGCGGAGGGGCCTGAGCGGATTGCCGCCGAATGGTGGCATCGGCCCAGCCAGCCCCGGGACTATTATCGCATCGAGTGCGAAGCCGGGCTTCGCCTATGGCTCTACCGGGACGGACCGCACCAGAGCGACCGCCCGGCGGCGTGGTTCGTCCACGGGATGTTCCCATGAGCGCCCCGGCTTACGTCGAACTCGCCGTCACCACGAACTTCTCGTTCCTGCGCGGGGCCTCGCACCCGCAGGAATTCGTCGCTCAGGCGGCGGAGTACGGGTTGAGCGGCCTCGGCATCGCCGACCGCAACACCGTGGCTGGGCTGGTCCGGGGGCATTCCGCCGCGTTGGAGATGGGCGCCGAGGGCAAGGCGCTCCGTTTCCTCCCCGGCGTGCGCCTCGTGACGGAGGACGGATTCGAAACCCTCGCCTATTCCATGGACCGACAGGGCTGGGCCCGGCTCTGCCGCCTCCTCACCGCCGGCAACCGCCGCTCCCGCAAGGGCGAATGCCGGTTCTCCTTCGCCGACATGCTGGAGGCGGCGGATGGGCAGGTTTTCGTCGCCCTGCCCTCCGGGCGAAAACCGGAGCCATCCCCCGGCTTCCTCGCCCGCCTGGAATCCCTCGCGGCCGCCGCGCCGGGCCGGGTCTGGCTCGGAGCGAGCCACCGTCGCCGGGGGGACGAGCGACGTCGCCTCGGGCTGCTGGCCGAGATCGGCCGGCGCCTCGGCACGCCGATGGTGGCCCTGGCCGACGCGCTCTACCATCACCCCGAGCGTCGCCCCCTTCAGGACGTGCTGACCTGTATCTGCGAGGGCTGCACCGTCGAGGCGGCGGGCTACCGCCTGGAAGCCAATGCGGAGCGGCACCTGAAGCCCGCCGCCGAGATGGCCCGCCTGTTCCGCGACCACCCCGAGGCGCTGGCGCGGACGGTGGAGATCGCCGACCACTGCGATTTCGCCCTGAGCCAACTGAAGTACGAGTACCCGGACGAGCCGGTGCCCCCCGGCCGGCAGGCGCAGGAGTATCTGGAGGAGACCACTTGGCACCGGGCCCGCTACTGGCGCTACCCGGACGGGATTCCCGATCGGGTCGCCACGACGTTGACCACGGAACTCGCCTTCATCGCCAAGATGGAGTTCGCCCATTACTTCCTGACGATCAGCCAGATCGTGGATTTCGCCCGGGACAAGGGCATCCTGTGCCAGGGCCGGGGCTCGGCGGCCAACTCGGCCGTGTGCTTCTGCCTTGGCATCACCGCCGTCGACCCCTCCAAGCACCGCCTGCTGTTCGCCCGCTTCATCTCCGAGAACCGGGGCGAGCCCCCGGACATCGATGTCGATTTCGAGCACGAGCGCCGGGAGGAGGTGATCCAGCACCTCTACGCCCGCTACGGCCGCGAGCGGGCGGCCCTCTGCGCCACGGTGATCCACTACCGCCCGCGCATGGCGATCCGTGAGGTCGCCAAGGCGCTCGCCCTCTCGGAGGACGTGGCCGCCGCCATCGCCGACACCGTCTGGGGCTCCTGGGGCAAGGATCTGCCCGATGCCCATGTGGTGGAGGCCGGGCTCGACCCCGCCAACCCCGCGCTGCGGCAGGCTTTGAGGCTGGCCCACGAACTGATCGGCTTCCCCCGGCACCTGTCCCAGCATGTGGGCGGCTTCATCCTGACGAAGGGACGGCTCGACGAAACCGTGCCGGTGGGCAACGGGGCGATGGCCGACCGCACCTTCATCGAGTGGGACAAGGACGACATCGACGTCCTCGGGCTGATGAAGGTCGATGTGCTGGCGCTGGGGATGCTCACCTGCCTCAAGCGCGGCCTCGACTTCCTCAAACACGATCACGGGCTCGACTACCCGACCCTCGCCGACCTGCCCCAGGAGGACCGCGCCACTTACGCCATGCTGTCGAAGGCGGATTCCGTCGGGGTGTTCCAAGTGGAGAGCCGGGCGCAGATGTCGATGCTGCCCCGGCTGAAGCCGAAGGAGTTCTACGACCTCGTGGTGCAGGTCGCCATCGTGCGGCCCGGCCCGATCCAGGGGGATATGGTCCACCCTTACCTCCGGCGGCGTTGCGGGGAAGAGTCGGTGGCCTACCCCGCTCCCCACCCCGATCACGGGCCGGCGAACGAGCTTGAGGACGTTCTCAGGAAGACCTACGGCGTCCCGCTCTTTCAGGAACACGCCATGCAGATCGCCATCACGGCGGCGGGCTTCTCGCCCGCCGAGGCGGACGGCCTGCGCCGGGCGATGGCGACCTTCCGCCATGTGGGTTCCATCGGCGGATTCGCGGAGAAGTTCGTGGGGGGGATGACCCGGCGGGGCTATCCGCAGGATTTCGCCGAACGCTGTTTCGCGCAGATCCGGGGCTTCTCCACCTACGGCTTCCCGGAAAGCCACGCGGCGAGCTTCGCGCTCCTCGTCTACGCCTCGGCCTGGATGAAGTGCGCCCACCCGGACGTCTTCCTCGCCGCCATCCTCAACGCACAGCCCATGGGCTTCTACCAGCCGGCTCAACTCGTGCGTGATGCCCGCGCCCATGGCGTCGAGGTGCGCGGTGTCTGCGTGAACTCCAGCGATTGGGACTGCACCCTGGAGCCGGGGGACCTTCCCCGCCTGCGAGCCGTCCGCCTCGGGCTGCGTCAGGTGAGCGGCCTGCCCGAGATCGCCATGAGGCGACTGGTGAGCCTCCGGGCCAACGGCTTTTCCAGCATCGAGGGTCTCCAGGCGGCCCTCGCCCTGCCGCGCAACGTGCTCGAACGCCTTGCGGAAGCCGACGCCTTCCGCAGCTTGGGCCTCGACAGGCGGGCGGCCCTCTGGGCGGTGCGGGCCCTCGAAGGGCTGTCCCGCCGCCCGCCCAAGGGTGAGGTCCCCACGAACGGAGCCGATGGGCGCCGGGCCGAGCTGCTGGACGCCCCACTTCCCCTCTTCGCATGGCATGCCGACGACGGCCTTTTCCGGCACGAGCCCGCCGCCGACCTGCCCGGCATGGCGCCCTCCGAAACGGTGGCCGACGATTATGCCGCGACCAGCCTGTCGCTCCGGGGACACCCCGTCGCCTTCTTCCGGGAACGCCTCGCGCGGATCGGGGCCGTGACGGCCAAGGTCCACGCGGACCCGGCCATGGCCCAGGGATCACGGGTAACGGTGGCGGGCCTCGTGCTGGTGCGGCAACGTCCCGGCACGGCCAAGGGGGTGGTGTTCCTGACCCTTGAGGACGAGACCGGCATCGCCAACGTCATCGTTTGGAAAACCATCTTCGAGGCCAACCGCCGGGCGGCGATGCAGGGGCGGTTCCTGGCGGTGCGCGGTCGGATCCAGCGAACGGGCGAGGTGGTCCACCTCGTGGCAGAGGGTTTCCGCGACCTCACCGAAGCCCTGCGCGACCTGCGGGAGGTGGGTTTGACCCTGCCGGCGGAGAACAACGACTTCGGCGCGCCGTCTCACCGGCAGCCATACCGAAGCAGGGATTTTCATTGAAGTTCTCCACCGGCCATGTTCCCCGTCAAGCACAGGGCAAGCAATGCCGCGCGCGGATCAGCGGTGGGAACTGTCGTCGATACGGATCGTCGGGATCATCGCAAGAGCCTGTGCGGCGACTCGCTCGAGCTTTTCGCCCTCAAGACCCTTCTCCACCGCGAGCTTCTTGATGCGTTCGCGGAGTTGGGCCAACGTCAGACCGTAATAGGTCGGCTCCGTGGTGGGTTCGGCCATTCAACACTCCTGTGAGGGGAGCGGTGATTTGCAGGATCGAAGGCCTGCGTTCAAGTCCGCCCATGCAACGCAGCCTTTCCTCCGGCACAACCTCGACAGGTCCCGCCCTTCACGCCAGAACGAGGACGCCCACCAGGGAGGAAACCATCCTATGTCCCGCCCGTCCGCCTCGTTTCGCCCCGCTTCCGGAGGGAGGGCGGGGACCTTGCAGGCCGCAGGCCTTGCCATGGGCCTGCCCTATGGCCTGATCCTTGGCCTTTTCCTTGGTCTTGCCCCCACCGTGGCTTCCGCGGATTCCTGCGACGACCTCACCCGGCAGATCGCCGCCGCCATCGGTGGCAAGGTCGGGCGTCGCTCGGGACCGAGCATCGACATCCGCCTCGCCGGGCCGATCAAGTTCGATGTGACCTGCCGGGCCGAGCCGATCGTCCAGGCCACGTCGTCGGAGCCGACACCCTCGGCGGCCTTCTTCCGGGATTTGTCGGCGGCCTCCGAACTGGTGGTCGGCGAATCGGCCTCGTCCGTCGAGCCGATCATCGCGAACGCCTATCGCACCGCCCTGTCCGAGCGGCGGAAGTCGTTCATCCAGCAGAACGGTTGGTCGGCGAGCTGCTACACCGATCCGGCCAGCAGCACGATGCGCACCCTGTGCTCGGTCGGGCGCATCCCGCCGGGGTGAGGGTCAACGCCGGGGGGCGATCGCCCCCGTCACGACGGGCTCCGTGATGGCCACGTCGCGGTTCGAGGCGGCCCGCTCCCGGTCGAGCTTGTCGGCCGAGAGCAAGGCCGCGGCAATCAGCGCGGAGACGGCCAGCGTCGCTTTCACCGCGTCCCAGATCCGCCAGACCATAGTCTTACCCCGACGGCACCCCGTGACCCGCAACCCCCCGGTGTTCCCACCGAATGCTGCGGTGTCGTAATCCTCAGGCTACCGTCTTCCCAAAATCTTACGACGGGACGATTTCACCGCATTGCACATCCGGCGTGGCACGGACGCCTCACGACTGCGCTTCGCCCCGGGATCGCCTCAATCGTCCGGGGTCATTCCCCCGCGCCTTCGGCGGCCAGGGCCTCGAAGACCAGGGCGTGGCGCGAGGCCAGGGCCTCCACATCGTGGGTGTAACCCCCGCCGATCACCCCGACGATCGGCACGCCCCTCGCCCGCGTCTCCCGCACCACGAACCTGTCCCGGTCGCGCAGGCCCTCATCCGTCAGGCACAGCCGGCCGAGGCGGTCGTCCCGGTGGGGATCGACGCCGGCATTGTAGAACACGAGGTCGGGGCGCACCGCGTCGAGGAGCGACGGGATCCGCTCCCGCAGGACCGCGTGGTAGGCGTCGTCATCGAGCCCGTCGGGCAGGCCGATGTCGAGGTCGCCGGGGATCTTGGGGTGCGGATAATTCCGCTCGCAATGGATCGAGAGGGTGAACAGGTCGGGCTCGCGGCTCAGGCAATCCGCCGTCCCGTCCCCCTGGTGGACATCGAGGTCGATCACGAGGGCCCGGCCGATGCGACCCTCCGCCCGCAGGGCCAGGGCGGCCACGGCCACATCGTTGAGCACGCAGAAGCCGGCCCCCTGCGCAAGCCGCGCGTGGTGGCTGCCCCCGGCGGCGCTCCCCGCCAGCCCCGTGGCAAGGGCGAGACGCCCCGCCTCCAGGGTTCCGCCCACGGAGGCCAGGGAGCGCCGCACGAGGGACTGCGTGACCGGCAACCCGATCTCGCGCTCGATGGGGCGCGACACCGTGCAGGTCATGACGGCATTCACGTAATCGGCATCGTGCGCACGGACGAGAAGCTCCGCCGTGGCCGGCACCGGCTCGACGAAGCCGTCCGGCACGAGGCCCCGCGCCCGAAGGGTCTCCGCGAGCAGGCCGTATTTTCGCATCGGGAAGCGGTGACCGTCCGGCAACTCCGCTTCGTAGGCCGGGTGAAAGCAGATCGGGGGTCTCACGCGGCCGTTCCAGGTTGAGCGGGCGACGCCGGTTCAAGGGTTTCGCCACCGGCGAACGCCATTCACGGTGTCATACGATTGATATGCCGCTGCTGTTACCCGCCGGCTATGGGTGCAGGTGCGCCCGCACGACGCGCCCGGTCCGGCGCCGACGGCATCCATGCATGACGAGCGCGCTCGACGGTTCCCTCCTGCCGGCCGCCGCCTGCACGGCGATGACTCTGGTGAACCTCGTCAGCCTCGCGCTCGCGGGCAGTCGCCTCGGACGGCCGATGCCGCTGGCGGCCCCGGCTTTCGGCAAGCCGGTGACCCTCATCAGGCCCGTTTGCGGCCTGGAGCGGTACAGCAGGGACACCCTGGAGAGCGGGTTTAGACTCGCCTATCCAGCCTATGAGCTGATCTTCTGCGTGGCGGACGCGGGCGATCCGGTCCTGCCCCTGGTGCGGCGACTCATCGCCGACCATCCGCAGGTGCCGGCCCGGGTGATCGTCGGAGAGGAGCGGGTCAGCGACAACCCGAAGCTCAACAATTGCGTGCGCGGGTGGGACGCGGCGGCCCACGATTGGATCATCCTCGCGGATTCCAACGTGCTCATGCCGCCCGACTACATTCAGATTCTCCAGGCGGCGTGGCAGCCGGATACCGGGCTCGTCTGCTCGACGCCGATCGGCGCGCGGCCGGATGGCTTCTGGGCCCTCGTGGAATGCGCCTTCCTCAACACCCTCCAGGCCCGGTGGCAATATGCCGGGGAGGCGGTGGGCCTCGGCTTCGCCCAGGGCAAGAGCATGCTGTGGCACCGCCCGTTCCTGGATGCCCGGGGAGGGATCCG
>JAKONI010000197.1 GCA_022702015.1 Beijerinckiaceae bacterium
GGTACAGCACCGCGATCTCCTCCGCGTCCGGCACGCGGGGGTTGTTGCCCGGGGAGCCGGAGGCCAGGGCCTGCTGGGCCATGGTGGGGATCAGCGCCTCCCAGCGGGCGGCGTCGAGGCCGTATTCCCGCGGGTTCGGCACGTCGAGGTCGTCGTTGAGGGCGCGCAATTCCTCCACGAGGGCCTTCACTGCCGCCTCGTCGCTCATTCCGGCCTTGGCCGTGCCCATCGCCCGGGCGCAGGCGGCGTAGCGGTCGATCGCCCCCGGGGCCGAGAAGGCGGTGACGGCGGGCAGCAGCATGGCGTTCGACAGGCCGTGCGCCACGTGGAAATGCGCGCCGATGGGCCGGCTCATCCCGTGGACCAGGGCGACGGAGGCGTTCGAGAAGGCGATGCCGGCCTGGGTCGCCCCGAGCATCATCGCCTCCCGGGCGGCCCGGTCGCCCGGATCGGTCCAGACCCGGCGCAGGTTCGGGGCGATCAGCCCCATCGCCTGCAACGCCAGCCCGTCCGAGAACAGGTTCGAGCGCCGGGAGACATAGGCCTCGATGGCGTGGGTGAGGGCGTCGATGCCCGTATCCGCGGTGAGGCGCTTGGGCTTCGTCAGGGTCAGCTCGTAATCCACCAGCGCCGCCACCGGGAGGTAGGCCAGGCCGATGCACAGCATCTTCTCGTCGTTCGCCTCGTCGGTGACGATGGTGAAGCGCGTGGCCTCCGAGCCGGTGCCGGCGGTGGTGGGGATCGCCACGATGGGCAGGCCCGCCTCGTCCTGGAGATGGGGCGCCTTGTAGCGCCGCATCGGGCCGCCGTGCCGGGCGAGCACCGCCACGGCCTTGGCGGTGTCCATGGGGCTGCCGCCGCCGAAGCCCACCACGCAATCGTGCGTCCCCGCCTGGAGGGCGGCCAGCGCCGCGTCGACGGAGGCCACCGTCGGATCGGGGACCGTCTCCGCGAAGACCCGCGCCGTGATCCCGGCGGCGGCGAGGCGCTCAGTCAGGGTCTCCACCGCGCCGCTGTTGGCGAGGAACGGGTCCGTGACGACGAAGGGCTGGGACAGGCCGAGCTGGCCCAGCACCTCCGGCAACAGCCGGGAGGCGCCGGCGCCGACGCGCATCAGCCGTGGCAGGGCGATCGAGGCGACCATGTATTCCTCCGCACATCCCCCGCCGGGCCGCGGGATCCGCACCCGGTTCCCGGGTGTCTTGTCCCCATATCCATAGGCGGGCGGCGCGGTTCGGGAAACCGGGTGCCAGTGGCATCCTTGCGAGGGCGACGGGATCCGACCGCGAATTGCTGCATTGCAATAAGCAACCTTGCGACGGCAATGCCCGCACCCGACTCTCAGAGCCTCGAGGGTGGGCCAGCCCCGCCGACCTATCCACGCCGCATCAGGAGCCGGACATGAGCGAGCATCCCCACGGCCCCGAGCCGCACAACCCGGCGACCGCCGTCCCCGAGGTCGCCATGGATGCGATCGAGCCGGATTCCGTTCGCCCGTCCAGTCAGATCCTCGCCGGCCCGAAGGCCGACAAGACCGTGGCCCTCGCCCTCCAGGGCGGTGGCGCCCACGGCTCCTTCACCTGGGGGGTGCTGGACGCGCTCATCGAGGACGGGCGGCTGGCCTTCGAGGCGCTCACGGGGGCGAGCGCCGGGGCGATGAACGCCGTCGTCATGGTCGATGGCTGGCTCAAGGGCGGCCCGGACGGAGCCCGCGAGGGCCTGGAGGCGTTCTGGCGCGAGGTCAGCCTCGACGGCGACCTCGGCCCGACCCAGCGCCACGTCTTCTCCAGCGTCCTCAACCTGTGGAAGGGCAATCCCGTCGCGGAGTTCTGGCTCAAGGCCCTGACGCCGAGCCCCTACGTCTCGAACCCCCTCAACATCAATCCGCTGCGCAAGGCCCTGGCGCATCACGTGGATTTCGAGCGGCTCCGGGACTCCGAGACCGCCGGGCTGTTCGTGTCCGCCACCAATGTCTGGACCGGCAAGCTCGCTGTGTTCGAGCGGGACAAGCTCACCGTCGATCACCTGATGGCCTCCGCCTGCCTGCCGACGGTGTTCCAGGCGGTGGAGATCGAGGGTGTGCCCTACTGGGACGGGGGCTACCTCGGCAACCCGCCGCTCTACCCCCTCTACAGGGGCGCCAAGACCCGCGACATCCTGCTGGTGCAGATCAACCCGGTGGAACGCCGGGAGACCCCGCGCACCGAGGCGGAAATCCGCGACCGGCTGAACGAGATCACCTTCAACGCCAACCTGATGCGGGAATTGCGGGCGATCGACTTCATCGACGGGCTGATCGAGGAGGGGACGCTGGGACGCAACGGCTACGAGCGGGTGCTGATCCACCGGATCGACGGCACCGACGCCTTGGAGGATTACGACGCCGCGTCCAAGCTCGATGCCCGGTGGAAGGGGTTCCAGCGCCTGCGCGACAAGGGCCGCGCCGCCGCGAAGTCCTGGCTCGACCAGCACTACGCCCAGGTCGGGGAGACCTGTACGATCAACCTGCGGCAGGCGTATCAATAGGCTCACGAAGCCCCCTCTCCCGGAGGGGGGTCTTCGCCGGGGTTCTCCCGCGCTCATCCTGAGAGCCCGACCGGGAAACTCGCTTTGGTCCCACCCTCGCCCTCATCCTGAGGTGCCGCCGCGAAGCGGTGGCCTCGAAGGAGGGCTTCAGTCAGCGCCGCGATCCCTGGCGGCCTCCTTCGAGGCGGCTTCGCCGCTTCTCAGGATGAGGGGGGTTGTCGGGAGCGGGGGGGTCTGATGGAAAGCGATGCTCCGGGATTAAACCGCCCGCCCCGGCGTTGACCTCGTATGGCCGATAAGAACGCACTCCCGGATATCGTCGACCTGCTCGTTCCGCTCCGGCGCTACGCCCGCGCCCTGACGCGGGATGCGCTGAAGGCCGACGACCTCGTGCACGATACCCTGGTGCGGGCGCTGGAGGCGAAGGGGAGCCTTCGCCCGAACACCAACCTGCGCACCTGGATGATGACCGTGCTGCACAACGTCTTCATCGACGAGCAGCGCCGCCGGCAGGTGGAGGTCCGGCATGCCGACGCCCTGGTGCGGATGCACGAGGACATGAGCCCCCCGGCCCAGGAGGGTCGGGTGCGCCTCGCCCAGATCCGCGAGGCCTTCGCCACCCTGCCGGAGGAGCAGCGCGCCGCCCTCCACCTCGTGACGATCGAGGGCATGGCCTATGCCGACGCGGCCGCCGTGCTCGGCATCCCCATCGGCACGCTGATGTCCCGCCTCGGACGCGGCCGCGCGGCCCTGCGGGCCTTCGAGGACGGCGCCCGGCTCGGCCGCACGGCCGACGAGGAGCCTGGCCCGGCCCGGCCCCCTCGCCCGGCGCTCCGCCTCGTCTCCAACGAAGGGCCCGTCCGCCGGGCCGCCGGGGATTCGTGACGCGGGCCTCCCCGCGCACCCCCGTTGCCCGGACCGCCCGCCCCGCGGAGAGCCGGACTCGCCCAGCACTCGCCTAAGGACTTGCCCCGATGGTGGATCCGATCACAGACAGCGATTTCGTCGCCTTCGTCGACGGGCAACTCGACCCGATGCGCCGCCTCGAGGTCGAGGCCCATCTCGCCGCCCACCCGCAGGCCGCCGCCCGCGTCATGGCCGACCTGCATGACCGGGACGCCCTGCGCGCCAGCTTCCGGGAACGGATGGGGCCGGGACCGGAGCGCAACGTCGCCCTGGCGCGGCGGCTCGACCGGTCCCTGCGCTGGAATCTCATCACCTCCCGCCTGAAGCGGGCGGCGGCCATCGCCGTGCTCGTCGGGGCGGGCTGGCTCGCCCATGACGAAATCGGCCGGTTCGGCGTGCCGGACACCATGGCCGCCACCGTGGATGCGAGCCTCGTGGACGATGCCCGTCAGGCCCGCGTGGTGGCGCGGCTGCGCGCCGCCACCGCCGCGGACGGCATCGCCTACGACCGGGAGCGCCTGAGGACCGTCACGGGGGTCGAGCTGCCGCCCCTGCCGGAGGGCTGGAAGGTCCGCGACCTCCAGGTCTTCCCCTCCCGGCACGGCACCGGCATCGAGGTGACCTTCGAGGCGGCCCTGCTCGGGGAAGTCTCCCTCTTCGCCACCCGGGCCGACGGCCGGACCGGCCCCGCCATGCTCGGCGACACCGCCGAGGGCCGGGTGCTGGCCTGGACCGACGGGGGCAACGCCTACGCCGTGAGCGGCCCCCTGGGAGACGCGGTGCTCCAGCGGGCCGCCGGCCTGCTGGGCGGCTGAACCGGAGTTCCGGAGGGATCGTCCCTTCGGCAAGGCCCCTCAAGCCGGGCGCGCTTTCCGCCTCGACGGCCGGCCCGCTTGGTGCCAAACAGGCCCGATGCAGGGCAACGCCACGGGATCGGACGACGACGGGCTGCGGGCCCTGTTCGAGGCGGCGCTCGCCACCCGTGACCGGGCCCATGCCCCCTATTCGCGCTTCGCCGTGGGCGCGGCCCTCCGCGACGAGCACGGCCGGATCCACGCGGGCTGCAACGTCGAGAACGCGGCCTATCCGGTGGGCACCTGCGCCGAGGCGGGGGCCATCGCGGCCATGGTGGCCGGCGGCGGACGGCGGATCACGGCCATCCTCGTCTGCGCCGACGCCCCCGTGCCGGTGACGCCCTGCGGCGCCTGCCGCCAGCGCATCCGTGAATTCGCCGGCCCCGACGTGCCGATCCTCTGCGCCGGCCCCGGCGGCCTCCTCGCCCGCTTCACCCTGGACGCGCTGCTGCCGGCCTCGTTCGGCCCGGACCACCTCGGGGGCACCCCGTGAGCGGGCAGGCGCTGGCGACCCTGCGGGCGGCGGGTTTCCAGGGGCCCTATGCCTGCGCGGTCGTCACCGGCACCGGCCTCGGGGCCGTGGCCGCCGGGCTCGATGACGCGCACAGCCTCGACTACGCGGCGATCCCCGGCTTTCCCGGCGCGGGGGTGAGCGGCCATCGCGGCCGGCTGCACCGGGGGCGGCTCGCAGGGCGGCCCGTGCTGGTCTTCGAGGGCCGGGCCCATGCCTACGAAGGGGGCGACGCGGCCGTGATGCGCACGCCCCTGACCTGCGCCCGCGACCTCGGCGCCCACCGCCTGCTGCTCACCAACGCCGCCGGCTCCCTGCGGCCGGAGGTCGGGCCGGGGCGCCTCGCGATGCTGACCGACCACATCAACCTCTCCGGGCTGAACCCGCTGATCGGCGAGGCGAGCGAGGCCCGCTTCGTGCCGATGACCGGGGCCTACGATCCGGGCCTCGGCGCCCTCCTCGCGCGGGCGGCCCAGGGCGAGGGCATCGACCTCGCGGCGGGCGTCTACGCATGGTTCTCCGGCCCGAGCTTCGAGACCCCCGCCGAGGTGCGCATGGCCGGGATCCTCGGGGCGGATTTGGTGGGCATGTCGACGGTGCCGGAGGTCATCCTCGCCCGCTTCCTGGGGCTGCCCGTGGCCGCCGTCTCGGCAGTGACGAACCTCGGCGCCGGCATCGCCGGCGGGGCGCCCCATCATGCCGAGACCAAGGCGGTGGCCGCCGCCGTGGCGGGGGACCTCGCCCGCCTCGTCCGGGCCTTCGCCGCCCTCCTTCCGGAACCGGGAGACGCCCCATGACCCCCGCCGAATCCCGCGCCGTCGCCACCCGCGCCCTGAGCCTCCTCGATCTCACCGACCTCTCCGACACCTGCACCGAGGGCAAGGTCGCGGCCCTGTGCCGGGACGCCCGCGCCGGGGGCGTCGCGGCGATCTGCGTCTGGCCGCGCTTCGTCTCGCAGGGGGCGGAGGCCCTGGCCGGGACCGGCATCCGCCTCGCGACGGTGATCAACTTCCCCCAGGGGGGCGAGGACGCCGCCCGTGCCGCCGACGACGCGGCGGAAGCCTGCCGCGACGGGGCCGGGGAGATCGACCTCGTGCTGCCCTACCGGGCGTTCCTCCGGGGTGAGGAGCGGATCGCCCGGGATGTGGTGGAGGCGGTGCGCGAGACCTGCCCCGACACGCTCCTCAAGGTGATCCTGGAAACCGGCGAGCTGGGCGGCCCCCCCGCGATCCGCGCCGCCGCCGACCTCGCCCTGGCAGCGGGGGCCGACTTCCTCAAGACCTCCACGGGCAAGAGCCCGGTCTCGGCCACCCCCGAGGCGGCGCGCCTTCTCCTCGATACCGTGCAGGCCTCGGGCCGCCCGGCGGGGGTGAAGATCTCCGGGGGGCTGCGCACGGTGGAGGATGCCGCCGGCTACCTCGCCCTGGCGGACCGGGCGATGGGCCCCGCCTGGGCCCGCCCCGCCACCTTCCGCCTCGGGGCGAGCAGCCTGTTCGGGGTGCTCGTGCGGGCCCGGGACGCCTGACCATGCGCCTGCCGCAGGAGACGATCCGCGCCAAGCGCGACGGGGGCACCCTCGACGGGGCCGAGATCGACAGCTTCATCGCCGGCCTCACCGACGGCACCGTGACCGAGGGGCAGGCGGCGGCCTTCGCCATGGCGGTGTTCTTCCGGGGCCTCTCCGTGCCGGAGCGGGTGGCCCTCACCCGGGCGATGACCCATTCGGGCGAGGTGCTCGCCTGGGACCTGCCCGGCCCGGTCCTCGACAAGCATTCCTCCGGCGGCGTCGGCGACGCCGTGAGCCTGCCGCTCGCCCCGATGGTGGCGGCCTGCGGCGGCTACGTGCCGATGATCTCCGGCCGGGGCCTCGGGCATACCGGCGGCACCCTCGACAAGCTCGCGAGCATCCCCGGCTACGACGTCGCCCCGGCGCCGGACCTGTTCCGCCGGGTCGTGGCGGAGGTGGGCTGCGCCATCATCGGACAGACCCCACGGATGGCCCCGGCCGACAAGCGGCTCTACGCCATCCGCGACGTTACCGGCACGGTGGAATCCCTCGACCTGATCACCGCCTCGATCCTCTCGAAGAAGCTCGCCGCCGGCCTCGGCGGCCTCGTGATGGACGTGAAGCAAGGCTCGGGTGCCTTCATGGCCACCCTGCCGGAGGCGCGGGCGCTGGCCGGGAGCATCGTCGCGGTGGCCGTGGGGGCGGGCCTGCCGACGCGCGCCCTCATCACCGACATGGACGCGCCACTGGCCTCCAGCGCCGGCAACGCCCTCGAGGTCGCCTACGCCATCGACTACCTCACCGGCGCCCGCCGGGAGCCGCGCTTCCACGCCGTCACCCTGGCGCTGGGGGCGGAGATGCTCGTCCTCGGCCGCCTCGCCGACACGAGGGAGGCGGCCACGGCCCGGCTGGAGGAGGCCCTGGCCTCGGGGCGGGCGGCGGAGCGCTTCGGCCGGATGGTGGCGGCGCTCGGCGGCCCCGCCGACCTCGTGGAGCGCCCCGGCGCCCATCTCCCCGCCGCGCCCGTCCGCCGCCGGGTGGAGGCGCCGGGCGCGGTCGCCACCGTGGCGACGCGGGATGTGGGCCTCGCGGTGATCGGCCTCGGCGGCGGCCGCACCCGGCCGCAGGACGGCATCGACCCGGCGGTGGGCCTCGCCGACCTCGCCGGGCCGGGGGACGGAACCGGCCTCCTCGGCGTCATCCACGCCGCCGACGAGGCCGCCGCCGACCGGGCCGAGGCGGCCCTGCGGGCGGCCTACCGCATGGGGGAGGCGCCGCCGGACCGGGCCGTGGTGATCGAGCGGGTGGAGGCGTAGGCGTCGCCGAAGTTGAATCCGCTCCAGGCCGGGACAGACGGTAGTGGGTGGTCACTGAATCTACAGGTTGCGTCACTTCTCGTTTGAACAACCAAAAGATAGCGTCTCCCCGCGGCCGAGGGCCGTGAGTCGGAGACTGCCCGTCATGGTTCGCTCATTCGTTCCCGTCGCGTTCGCCGCCCTGTTGGTCGGCGCCGCGCTCTCGCCGGCCCTGGCGCTCGGCACGAAGGACTGTTCCGTCAAGTATCAGGCGGCCAAGCAGGCCGGGACGCTCGGCGGCAAGACCTGGAACGACTTCCGCAAGGCCGAATGCGGCGCCGAGGCGACGCCCGCCGCCGCCACGACGACGGTGCCGAACCCGGTGGCGCCGGGCGGAACCCGGACGAGCACCGCCCCCGCCGCCCCGGCCCCCGCGCCGACGCCGGCTGCCCCGGCGGCGGCGGGCGCGGCGGCCTATCCCGCCCGCGTCGATCCGAAATACGCGAGCGAGCCCGCCGGCAAGCAGCGGATGCACACCTGCCTCGACGGCTACAACGCCTCCAAGGCCGCCGGCACGCTGGGCGGCGCCAAGTGGATCCAGAAGGGCGGCGGCTACTACAGCGAGTGCAACAAGCGCCTCAAGGGCTGACCGGGCGCCGCCGCGCGGCCGGATCGCGCCGTCGCGGGGCATCCTCAGAGCTTGACCGAACGGTCCATGTCCATCCCGCCCTCGGCCTCGTCCCGGGGTGCCCGGCTTGCCGGGCCTCGAAGGAGGCCTCCGGACCCCTCCGCGATCCCCGCAGCCCTCGTTCGAGGCGGCTGTCGCCGCACCTCGGGATGAGGGCTCGCGGGGACGTCTCGATCAGGTTCCAGAGCAACTTCCCCCGGAGTGGATGCCGTTTCGGCGCACGAAAACGCTCCAGCGAGGAAACCGTCCGATGAAGACGCTCCACACCGCCACGGCCATTGCGGCCGGCGGCCGCCGGGGACGCATCTCCCCGTCGGACGGCGTCCTCGACCATGGGTCGGCCCCCCCGGGGGTCTGCCCCTATTCCCGCGCGACACGGGGCAACATGGACGTGACCGTCCAAGTCGTGTGACGAGGGGACGGGCGACCGGGCGGACCGGCCGCGCCTGCGGGGCGAGGCATCGATGCGGCGACCGGGACGCCTTCCACTGATCGCGGCGGCTCTGGCCTGGGCGGGCGTCGCGCAGGCGGCGCCGCCGGCGGGCCACGCGGCGCCGGCCGCTCCGGCGGCCCCCGCCGGCCAGGGGCCCACGATCGAGCGGCTTCTGGCCGACGGGTGGGAGATCGTCGGCCTGGCGGGGAACTACGACGTGCGCACGTCGCTGATCCTGTTCCGCAAGAAGGATATGAACTACCTCGTGCAGTGCTCGACCTTGTTCGATGTCACGCGCGAGCGCAGGGTGGTGGTCAACTGCTACGAGCTGCGCTGACCGCGCGGCCGTCCCCCCCCGAGCGTCCCCATTGAGACCGCCGATGGCCCTGCGCCCCCTCCTGCCCGCCCTGCTCGCGGCGCTCCTGGCCGGTCCGGCCCTCGCGCAGGGGGCGCCCAATCAGGGAGCGCCCGATCAGGGGGCGCCCGATCCGCTCCCGGCCATCGCCCCCGCGCAGGCGGGCTTCTCCCCCGAGGGGCTGGAGCGCATCGGGGCCGTCCTCGACCGGGACATCGCCGCCGGCAAGCTCCCCGGCGCGGTGCTGGCCATCGCGAAGGACGGCAAGCTCGTCCTCCTGAAGGCCTACGGCTACCGCGACAAGGCGGCCGGGGCGCCGATGACCCCGGACGCGATCTTCAGCATCGCCTCCATGACCAAGCCGATGACCGCCGTGGCGACCCTGGCGTTGGCCGAGCGGGGCGACCTCGTGATCGACGAGCCGGTCTCGACCTACCTGCCCGGCCGCTTCACCGAGTCGAAGGTCGCGACCGTGGATTCCTCGGGGGCGATGACCGGCACCGTGCCGGCGGCCCGGCCGATCACCACCCGCGACCTCCTCACCCACACCTCCGGCCTCGTCTACGGCGGCCGGGGCGCCACGGCGGTGCACAAGCTCTATCCGGCCGGCAGCGTCGCCGCCGCCGGGGAACTCGATGCGGACCAGTTCCTCGACAAGCTGTCGGCCGCGCCGCTGCTGAACCAGCCCGGGGCGGTGTGGGATTACGGGTTCGGCCTCGACGTCGCCGGCCTCGTCGTCGCGGCGGTGAGCCATCACGGCCTGGACGAGGCCCTCGGCGAGACGCTGTTCCAGCCGCTCGGCATGGTCGATACCGGGTTCTCGGTCCCCCCGGCCAAGGCGGACCGCTACGCCCGGGCGCTCCCCGACGACCCGACCACGGGCCGCCCGCAGAGCCTCGGCATCGACGCCCTCAAGCCCGCGCGCTTCCCCTGCGGCGGCGGCTGCGCCGTCTCGACGGCGGGGGACTACCTGCGCTTCGCGGAGATGCTGCGCAACGGCGGAACCTACGGGGGCCGCCGCATCCTCAGCCCGGCCATGGCCCGTTACATGCTGTCGAACCAGCTCGGGCCGAACGTGCGCAACCTGATCGGCCATGCCGACCCGACCCGGGCGGATTACGGCTTCGGCCTGGGGCTCGCCGTGCGCACCACGCCGGGGATCGTGCGGCTCCTCGGCTCGGTGGGGGATTTCTCCTGGCCGGGCGCCACGGGCACCAACTGGTGGGTGGATCCGGCCCGGGGCCTCAGCGTCGTGTTCATGGCCCACACGCCGGGGCCCCTGCGCTGGCACTACCGCTACCTGATCAACACCCTGGTCTATCAGGCCCTGGACCACTGACGCCGGGCCGCCTCCCTTCGCGGCAAGGGGCCCCTCGTCACGCCGCGGCGATCAGCGATTGCCCGGTCATCTCCTCCGGCTGCGGGACGCCGCAGAGGGCGAGCAGGGTCGGCGCCACGTCGGCCAAACGGCCGTCGCGCAGGCTCACCCCATCCCGGCCCAGGAGGATCACCGGGACCACGTTGAGGGTGTGGGCGGTGTGCGGCTCGCCCGTCACCGGATCGCGCATCACCTCGCAATTGCCGTGGTCGGCAGTGACGAGGAGGGCGCCGCCCTGGCCCAGGACCGCCTCCGCGATGGCGCCGAGGCCCGCATCCACCGTCTCCACCGCCTTCACCGCCGCCGCGAGGTCGCCGGTATGCCCCACCATGTCGGGGTTGGCGTAGTTGATGATCACCACGTCGAAGCGGCCGGAGCCGATCAGCTCCACCGCCCGCGCCGTCAGTTCCGGCGCCGACATCTCCGGCTGGAGATCGTAGGTCGCGACCTTGGGCGAGGGGATCAGGACCGACTCCTGGCCCTCCCAGGGGGTCTCGATGCCGCCGTTGAAGAAGTAGGTGACGTGGGGATACTTCTCGGTCTCGGCCATGCGCAGCTGCGCGAGGCCCGCCCGGGAGACCGTCTCGCCGAGGCCGTTGTGCAGGGAGAGCGGCGGGAACATGGTCGCCATGAAGCGGTCGAGTTCCACGCTGAACTGGGCGATGCCCACCGCGCCCGCGAAGCGGACCGGGCGCCCCCGGTCGAACGCATCGAAGGCGGGGTCGAGGAAGGCCGTGAGGATCTGCCGGGTGCGGTCGGCGCGGAAGTTCACGCAGAGCAGGCCGTCGCCGTCCCTCATGCCGGCATAGTCGCCGAGGGCGGCGGGCAGGGCGAACTCGTCGGTGAGGCCGGCGGCGTAGGAGGCGTCGAGCGCCTCCATGGCCGTGGCGAAGCGCGGGCCCTCCCCCGTGGCGAGGGTGCGGTAGGCCTTCTCGACCCGCGCCCAGCGCCGGTCCCGGTCCATGGCGTAGTAGCGCCCGCACACCGTCGCGATGCCGACGCCCTCGGGCAGGGCGGCCTCGGTGTGGGCGATGCAGCCGGCGGCCGAGCGCGGGGGCATGTCCCGCCCGTCGAGGAAGGCGTGCAGCTTCACCGGGATGCCGGCCTCGTGGAGGATGCGGGCCAACGCGATGGCGTGATCCTGGTGGGCATGCACGCCCCCGGGGGAGAGCAGCCCCATGAGGTGGCAGGTCCCGCCGGTCTCCCGCAGGGTGGCGATGAGGCCGGTGAGCGCCCCGATGTGGGCGATCGACCCGTCGGCGATGGCGCCGTCGATGCGCGGCAGGGTCTGCATCACGATCCGGCCGGCGCCGATATTGAGGTGGCCGACCTCCGAATTGCCCATCTGCCCCTCGGGCAGGCCGACATCGCGGCCGCAGGTCCGCAGGGTGGCGTGCGGCGAGGTGGACCACAGCCGGTCGAAGACCGGGGTCCGCGCCTGGAGGACGGCATTGTCGGCCGGGTTGGCGTTTTGGCCCCACCCGTCCAGGATCACGAGTACGACCGGCCTCGAAGACCCCTCAGGCATGCTGTCCCCTGTCGCGGCTGATGTGGTGGCGCGGCGCCTCGGGCGGCTCCCGCTCGTTGCGGCGCACCATTAGAGCATCACCGCCCTTGTTGCGAGGATTTCGAGCGCCCATCCGGGTCGTCGGACCACTGAGACCGCGTTTTCGCGGGCGGGGCGCGCCGGCTCGGAGGCACCCGAAAAGTCCCTTCATCCCCTCAACCCCCCTCATCCTCAGGTGCCGCCGCGAAGCGGTGGCCTCGAAGGAGGGCTTCAGATCCCTCCGCGATCCCTGGAGGCCTCCTTCGAGGCGGCTGTCGCCGCACCTCAGGATGAGGCCAAGGGTGGGATCGGAATAAACTTCCCGGTCAAACCCTCACGGGCCGAGCGGGTCGGCGTCGAGGCGGTGGGCGATGCCCTCCAGCCCCTGCGCCGAGGGCGGGTAGCGCCGGAGCACCAGGGGATCGTGGCCGGGGATGACCGCCGCGCGGTCGCTCGCCAACTCGTAGAGCCGGCGGTAGCCCTCCAGCGTGGCCTCCACGTCGTGGAGCAGGTGGAAGGGGCGGCCGGTCTCCATGTTGGCGTAGAAGTGGCTGGCATCCGAGGCGAGCACCAGCCAGCCCCGCCTCGTCCAGACCCGCACCACCTGCAACCCCTTGGAGTGCCCCCCGAGCCTGTGCACGGAGAGGCCCGGCGCCAGCTCCCGGTCGCCGTCGTGGAAGGTGACGCGGCCCTCGAAGACCTTGCGGACCATGGCCTGCACGTCCTCGACCTCGAAGGGCACCCGCAGCACGGCGTGGCCCATGCAGCGGCCGGTGCAATAGGCCATCTCCGCGTCCTGGAGGTGGTAGCGCGCCCGGGGGAACAGGCCGTAATTCCCGCAATGGTCGTAATGCATGTGGCTGACGATCACGTCCTCCACGGCGTCGGGGTCGATCCCGATGCAGGCGAGGCCTTCGCCGGGGGAGCGCAGGGTTTCCCGCTGGCGCCGCTGCCCCACCTCGGGCTCGAAGCCCGTGTCGAGGATGAAGGTGCGGCCGTTCCCCCGGATCGCCCAGACGAAGTAGTCCAGCGGCATCGGCGTGTCGTGGGCATCGCCACCGAGGAAGTTCTCCCGCGTCGTCGCCCGGGGATTGCGGGCGTAGCGGATCGCGTGGACCTCGTAGGGGGCGAGGGCGGTCATCGGCGTGTCCCTGTGATGGGGCGACCAGAGTGTCAGACCGGGGCAACCGGGGCAATGCGTTCGGCCCCCGGCCGGATCAGAACGCCCCCTCGATCACCTCGCGCACCGTGACGAGGCACGGATTCGGATTGTCCCGGCGCGAGGCGAGGAGCAGTTCCGGCCGGGCGCCGGAGGGGAGGCGGATCGGCCGGAGCACCACATTGGTGATGCGGATGCTGCGCACCCCCTCCGGCACCAGCGCCACGCCGAGGCCGGTGCCGACCAAGGCCAGCATCGCATGGACCTGATTGACCCGCTGCACCACCCTGGGATGCACGCCGCTGCCCTCGAACAGGGCGTCGAGCAGATCGATGAAATAGCGCCCGCCCCGGGGCGACCACGTGATGAAGGCCTCGCCGTCGAGGTCGCGCAGGATCGGCGCCCGGCCGGCGGCGAGACGATGGCCCTGCGGCACGGCCAGGATCAGCCGCTCCCGCGCCAGGGGTGTCGCCACGGTCGCCCCGTCCGTCAGCCCCGGCGAGGGGCGCAGCAGGCCGAGGTCGATCCGGTTACCCTCCAGCGCCTGGATCTGCTCCCCCGAGACCATCTCCTCCAGGGCGAGGTCGATCTCCGGCAGCCGCTCCCGCAGGTGCGTGACGAGGCGCGGCAGGAGCCGGTAGGCGGAGGCGGCGGTGAAGCCCAGCCGGACGGTGCCGCTCTCCCCCCGGGCGGTGCGGCGGGTGACGCGCTCGGCGTTCTCCGCCGCCGCGAAGACCCGGTAGGCCTCCGCGAGGAAGGTCCGCCCGGCGGGTGTCAGGCGTACCGCCCGGGTCGATCGCTCCAGCAGGGTGACGCCGAGCGTCTGCTCCAGCATCTGGATCTGCCGCGAGAGGGGCGACTGCGTGAGGTTCAGCCGCGCGGCGGCCCTGCCGAAATGCAGTTCCTCCGCCACCGCGACGAAGCTCCGGGCGTGCCCAAGATCGAACATTGATGCACGATCCGGCATAATCGAGCCAAAATCAACGTTAGACGCAAGATAATGCACCCCGTACTCCACCGGTGACGCCCGAACGGCGCGGAATCCCTGGGAGAGAACGATGGCGCGGATGACCCCTGCCGAGATGGCCAAGCAGCTGGGCTCGGGCCTGCTGTCCTTCCCCGTCACGCACTTCCACGACGACCTGAGCTTCGACGAGCGCGCCTACCGGGATAACCTCTCGCGACTGGCCGACTACAAGGTCTCGGGTCTGTTCGCCGCCGGCGGCACCGGCGAATTCTTTTCCCTCACCCCCGCCGAGATCGACCGGGTGCTGCGCGCCTGCGTCGAGGAGACGAGGGGCCGCACGCCCGTCATCGCCCCGGCCGGCCAGGGCACGGCGCTGGCCATCGAGATGGCCAAGGCGGCCGAGGCCGCCGGCGCCGACGGCATCCTGCTGCTGCCGCCCTACCTCGTGGGCTCCGAGCAGACGGGCCTCGCCGCCCATATCGAGGCGGTGTGCAAGGCCACGAACCTCGGCATCATCGTCTACAACCGCGCCAACGCGCAGTTGAACGAGGTCACCCTCGCCGGCCTGTGCGAGCGTTGCCCGAACCTCGTCGGCTTCAAGGACGGCGTGGGCGACGTGGAACTGATGACCCGCGTCTATGCCGGGCTCGGCGACCGGCTCACCTATATCGGCGGCCTGCCCACCGCCGAGACCTTCGCCCTCCCCTACCTGGAGATGGGCGTGACCACCTACTCCTCGGCCATCTTCAACTTCCTGCCGGAGTGGGCGCTGTCGTTCTACGACTCGGTGCGCCGCCGGGACCGGGACGCGGTCTACGCCGAACTGCGCGACTTCGTGCTCCCCTACATCGCGATCCGCAACCGCAAGCGGGGCTACGCGGTCTCGATCGTCAAGGCGGGCATGACCGCCGTGGGCCGCGGCGCCGGCCCGGTCCGCCCGCCGCTGACCGACTTCGACGCGGGCGAACTCGCCGAACTGAAGGCGCTCATCGGCAGCCGCCGCTGAGGCCCGCGCCGGGCGGCCCCACCGCCCGGCCTCCCCCGACGAACGACACGCCGGCCAACGGCGGAGCTCCGATCGATCGCCCCGGCAAGGGGCACGACCCCCCGGGAGAACGCCCATGGATACCCTGACATCGCCCGCCCCGGCGCAAGTCTCCGCCGGTGAGCGGACGCGGCGCGGCAAGGTGCGCCTGCTCATCGCGCTGATGCTCTTCATGGCCACCGCGATCAATTACGCCGACCGGGCGACGATCTCGATCGCCGGGCCCGACATGGCCAAGGAACTGGGTCTCACCCCGGTCCAGATGGGCTACGTCTTCTCGGCCTTCGCGTGGTCCTACGTGGTGGCCCAGATCCCCGGCGGCTGGCTGCTCGACCGGTTCGGCGTGAAGTGGGTCTACGCCGCCTCCATCGCCATCTGGTCCGGCTTTACCCTGATGCAGGGGGCGGTCGGCTTCTTCACCGGGCTCACGGCGGTGATCCTGCTCTTCGCGCTCCGCCTGCTGGTGGGCCTGAGCGAGGCCCCCGCCTTCCCGGCCAACGCCCGCATCGTCGCCGCGTGGTTCCCCGCCAAGGAGCGCGGGATGGCCTCGGCGTTCTTCAACTCGGCGCAGTATTTCGCCACCGTGCTGTTCACCCCGCTGATGGCGTGGATCGTCCACACCTACAGCTGGCACCACGTCTTCACGGTGATGGGACTGATCGGCGTGCTCTTCGCCCTGTTGTGGTTGAAGGTCGTCCACGGGCCGGAGCGGCACCCGATGGTCGGTTCCGCCGAGCGCGACTACCTCCGCGAGAACGGGGCCCTGATGGTCATGGACGGCGCCCGCGCCGGCGGCGCCGGCGAGGCCGGGCGCACCCTGAAGCAACTGCTCTCGAACCGGATGCTGCTCGGCATCTACTTCGGCCAGTACTTCATCACCGTGCTCACCTACTTCTTCCTCACGTGGTTCCCGGTCTACCTCGTGAAGGAGCGCGGCCTCTCGATCCTCCAGGCGGGCTTCGCGGCGGTGCTGCCGGCGCTCTGCGGCTTCATCGGCGGCATCCTGGGCGGCGTCGTCTCCGACGTGCTGCTGCGCCGGGGCTACTCGCTGACCGCCGCCCGCAAGATCCCGATCGTCGCCGGGATGCTGGTCTCGATGTCGATCATCGGTTGCAACTACGTCCAGGCGGATGCCCTGGTGGTGGGGCTGATGGCGCTGGCCTTCTTCGGCAAGGGC
Organism: Beijerinckiaceae bacterium; assembly: GCA_022702015.1. Taxonomy (GTDB): domain Bacteria; phylum Pseudomonadota; class Alphaproteobacteria; order Rhizobiales; family Beijerinckiaceae; genus Methylobacterium. Next base: position 16,348 of record JAKONI010000197.1, read on the forward strand.
GTCGGCGCCCTGGGGTGGGCGGTGGTGGCCGACACCTCGCCCAAGGAGAGCGGCGGCCTCTCGGGCGGCCTGTTCAACACCTTCGGCAACACCGCCGGCATCACCACGCCGATCGTCATCGGCTACATCGTCCAGCAGACGGGCTCGTTCAACGGCGCCCTGGTCTTCGTCGGCGCCAACGCCCTGGCCGCGATCCTCTGCTACCTCGTCGTCGTCGGCCAGATCCGCCGCGTCGAGATCAAGCCCCAGGCGTAATACGCTTCGGGCCCGCCTCCGGGCGGGCCCCTCCGCCTCACAAGAGCATTTTCCGCCGGAGTGGATGCCGGTTCGGCGCAAGAAAATGCGGAAAAATCAATGGATTAGAGCGTTTTCTGTGATCCGGGGATTACAGAAAACGCTCTAGAAACCTTCGACAGGGAGGAAGACCATGGCCTTCGACGACACCCGGCACGCCGCCCGCAACACCCCCGTCGTGACCGACATGAAGGTGGTGCCGGTCGCCGGACGCGACAGCATGCTGCTGAACCTCTCCGGCGCGCACGGCCCGTTCTTCACCCGCAACCTCGTGGTGCTCACCGACTCCACCGGCGCCACCGGCCTCGGCGAGGTCCCCGGCGGCGAGGGCATCCGCGGCGTGCTGGAGGAGGCCCGCGACCTCGTGGTCGGCCAGCCGCTGGGCGCCTGGAACCGGGTGCTCGCCACGATGCGGAGTCGCTTCGCGGACCGGGATTCCGGCGGGCGCGGCCTCCAGACCTTCGACCTGCGGATCACCATCCACGCGGTGACGGCGGTGGAATCCGCCCTCCTCGACCTGCTCGGCCAGTACCTCGACGTGCCGGTGGCCGCCCTCCTCGGCGAGGGCCAGCAGCGCGACGCGGTGGAGATGCTGGGCTACCTCTTCTACGTCGGCGACCGCCGCCGCACCGACCTCCCCTACCGGGAGCCGGAGGCCCGCGACGGCTGGTTCCGCCTGCGCGACGAGGAGGCCCTGACGCCCGAGACCGTGGCCCGCCTCGCCGAGGCGGCGCACGAGGCCTACGGCTTCAACGACTTCAAGCTCAAGGGCGGCGTGCTGGCCGGCGAGGAGGAGATCGAGGCCGTCACCGCGATCAAGCGGCGCTTCCCCCAGGCCCGCGTCACCCTCGATCCGAACGGCGCATGGTCGCTGAAGGAGGCGATCGGCCTGTGCAAGGGCCGGGGCGACGTGCTGGCCTACGCCGAGGACCCCTGCGGCGCGGAAGCGGGCTTCTCCGGCCGGGAGATCATGGCCGAGTTCCGCCGGGCCACGGGCCTGCCCACCGCCACCAACATGATCGCCACCGACTGGCGGCAGATGAACCACGCGATCCAGCTCGGCTCCGTCGACATCCCGCTGGCCGACCCGCATTTCTGGACGATGGCCGGCGCCGTGCGCGTCGCCCAGCTCTGCCGCGACCACGACCTGACCTGGGGCTCGCACTCGAACAACCACTTCGACGTGTCGCTCGCCATGTTCACCCACGCCGCCGCCGCCGCGCCGGGGCGGGTGACCGCCATCGACACCCACTGGATCTGGCAGGACGGCCAGCGCCTGACGAAGGAGCCCCTGCGGATCCGCGGCGGCCTCGTGGCGGTGCCGGAGCGGCCCGGCCTCGGCATCGCCATCGACTGGCCCGAGGTCGAGGCGGCCCACGCCCTGTACAGGCAGCACGGGCTCGGCGCCCGGGACGACGCCGCCGCGATGCAGGCGCTGATCCCCAACTGGACCTTCGACAACAAGCGCCCCTGCCTGGTGCGGTAGAACAGCCGGTTCTCCCTCCCCCTGCGGGGATCGTCGGGAGATCCGCTCACCGCTCCCGATCCCGCCCCCACCTCATCCTGAGGTGCGGCGCGAGCCGCCTCGAAGGAGGGCTCCAGGGATCGCGGAGTGTTCTGGTAGTCTCCTTCGAGGCCCCCGCTTCGCGGCGGCACCTCAGGATGAGGACCAGGATGGGAAGAGGTTTCCAGCGATCCCGCCTGCGAGGGCGGGAGAACCTGAGCACCACCTCAGCACGAACCGACATCCCGGCCGTGATACGCATCGAGGCCGGGCTCTGAAGCACGAGGAACGGGGAACGGGATGACCGCTACACTCGCACCGCAGACCGCCGGCGATGCCCCGCGCACGATCCGCCTCCATGCGGAGGACAACGTCGCGATCGTCGTCAACGCCTTCGGCCTGCCCGCCGGCACCGTCTTCCCCGACGGCACGGCGTTGCGAGAGTTCGTCCCCCAGGGTCACAAGGTGGCGCTCGCCGACATCCCGGCGGGCGGCGCGGTCCGCCGCTACGGCGAGGTGGTCGGCACGGCCATCCAGGCGATTCCCCGGGGAAGCTGGGTGGAGGAATCCCGCGTCGAGACCCCCGCCGCCCCCGACCTCGACAGCCTCGACCTCGCCACGCGCCCGCCCGCGCCGCTGCCGCCGCTGGAGGGCTACACCTTCGAGGGCTTCCGCAACCCGGACGGGAGCGTGGGCACCAAGAACATCCTGGCGATCTCCACCAGCGTGCAATGCGTCGCCGGGACGCTCGACGTGGCGATCCGCAAGATCAAGGACGAGCTGCTGCCGCGCTACCCCAACGTCGACGACGTGGTGGGCCTTACCCATTCCTACGGCTGCGGCGTGGCGATCGACGCCCCCGAGGCGCCGATCCCGATCCGCACCCTCCAGAACCTCGCCCGCAACCCGAACTTCGGTGGCGAGGTCATGGTGGTCGGGCTCGGCTGCGAGAAGCTCGTCTCCGAGCGCCTCCTGCCGGACGGGGCCGCCGGGGGCGGCGTCACCCGGCTCCAGGACGAGCAGCATACCGGCTTCGGCATGATGCTCGACACCATCATGCGCATGGCCGAGGCGCGCCTCGCCATCCTCGACGGGCGGCGCCGGGAGACCTGCCCGGTCTCGGACCTCGTGGTCGGCCTCCAGTGCGGCGGCAGCGACGCCTTCTCCGGCGTCACCGCCAACCCGGCCATGGGGGTCTGCGCCGACCTGCTGGTCCGCTGCGGGGCGACGGTGCTGTTCTCCGAGGTGACGGAGGTCCGCGACGCGATCCACCTCCTCACCCCCCGCGCCGCCACGCCCGAGGTGGCGCGGGCGCTGGTGCGGGAGATGGCGTGGTACGATGCCTACCTCGCCAAGGGCGGGGCCGACCGCCGGGCCAACCCCTCCCCCGGCAACAAGAAGGGCGGCCTCAACAACATCGTGGAGAAGGCCCTGGGCTCGGTGGCGAAATCAGGCACGAGCGCCATCAGCGGCGTGCTCTCGCCGGGGGAGCGGGTGCGGGAGAAGGGCCTGATCTTCGCCGCGACGCCCGCGAGCGACTTCGTCTGCGGCACGCTGCAACTGGCCTCGGGGATCACCCTCCAGGTGTTCTCCACCGGGCGGGGCACGCCCTACGGGCTCGCCCAAGCCCCGGTCATCAAGGTCGCCACCCGCACGGAGCTGGCCGAGCGCTGGTCCGACCTCATCGACTTCGACGCCGGCCGCGTCGCCACGGGGCGGATGACCCTGGAGGAGGCCGGGCACGACCTGTTCCAGTTGATCCTCGACGTGGCGAGCGGGCGCAAGCGGCCGTGGTCGGACAAATGGGGCCTGTTCAACGACCTCACCCTGTTCAATCCGGCGCCGATCACCTAGCGCGTTTTCCGCCGAAGGGGATGCGGGTTCGGCGCAAGAAAATTCCGGGAAATCAATGGATTAGGCGGCCAGCCCCCCTACGCCCTCCCCCCTCCGCGGGGGAGGGACGCGCGCCGATCACCCCGTCTACCCCGCGAACCACTCCGCCAGGGCGGCGAGGTCCCCCTGCCCGAGCCCGTGCCCGGCGGGGAGGACGCGGTGATCGACTCGCGCCCCCGCGCCGTCGAACTGCCGGGCGAGCGTGGCCGCGTTCGCCGCCGGGACGATGGGGTCCATCGCCCCCGAGAGGATCAGAACCCTCCGCCCGCCGAGGTCCGCCGCCGGCGGCTCCGCGAGGGGGACCATCGCCCGGACCAGGGCGGCGCCGGACAGCACCTCCGGCTTCAGGAACAGCATCGCCGCCGCGATGTTGGCCCCGTTCGAGAAGCCGAGCGCCACCGGGGCGGGCAGATCGTACGCCCGCCGCGCCTCCGCGACGAAGGCCGCGAGGTCGTCCACCCGGCGGTGCAGGTCCGCCTCGTCGAACACCCCCTCGGCGAGGCGCCGGAAGAACCGGGGCGCCCCGTGCTCCAGCACCTGCCCCCTCGGCGACAGGAGCGCGGCCCCCGGCGCCACGGCCTGGCCGAGCGGCAGGAGGTCGTTCTCGTCCCCGCCGGTCCCGTGGAGCAGCAGCAGGGGCGCCCGCCCCGCCCCCGTGCCGGGGACGAAGCGGTGCGCGAAGGAGAGGGTCTGCGGGCTCATGATGGTTCTCCTTGGGCGAACGCCTCAGGCGATGGCGGGCAGGGCCTGCTCGATCGAGGCGCGGTGCGGTTCGAGGAAGGCGGGCAGCTTGAGGGCGTCCCCCAGGGCCTCGACGGGTTCGTCCACCGCGAAGCCGGGGGCGTCGGTGGCGATCTCGAACAACACGCCGCCGGGCTCGCGGAAGTAGACCGAGCGGAAGTACTGCCGGTCCCGCTGCTCGGTGACGGAAAGTCCGAACCGCTCCCTCAGGGCCTGCGCCATCGCCGCCTGCGCCGCGTCGTCGGCGGCGCGGAAGGCGATATGGTGGACCGAGCCGGCCCCCGTCCGCCCCCGGAGGAAGCCGCCCACCGCCCGGAGCGTCACGAAGGTCCCCTCCCTCGCGGTGCCGGCGTAGCGGATGGCGCCACCCTCCCGCCCGGTCTCGGCGAAGCCGAGGACGCCGGTGAGGATCGCCCCCGTCGCCTCGGCCGTGTCGAGGAGCAGGGTGACGCCGTGCATCCCCCGGATGGCGTGCTCGGCCGGCACGGCGCCCCCGGTCCAGGCCGGCGCCTCCCCGGCCTCCGCGACGCCGACGAGGGCGAGCGCCGTCCCGTCGGGATCGCGCAAGCGCAGGGTCGGCTCGCCGAAGACCTGCACCAGCGCCTCGTGGGAAACGCCCTTCTCGATGAGGCGGTGGGTCCACCAGCCGATGGAGGCGCGGGGCACCCGGAAGGCGGTCTCCTGCGTCTCCCCGACGCCGGCCCGGCCAGGGGCCGCGTGGGCGATGGGGAAGAAGGTCAGGATCGTGCCGGGGCGCCCGGTCTCGTCGCCGTAATAGAGGTGGTACGTGCCCGGATCGTCGAAGTTGACGGTCTTCTTCACGAGGCGCAGCCCGAGGACGGCGGTGTAGAACTCGGCATTGCGCGCGGCGGCGCCGGAGAAGGCGGTGACGTGGTGGAGGCCGGTCTCGGTCATGGGGTGAACCCCTGGCATGGGGCGGCGCCCGTCGCGCCGCTGCGATTGGGCCAATCTGGCCCTTGCCGGTGCTGGCAAAAAGAGAAACGATGGAAAACCATCGTTTCCGGGATCGATCCATGCGCCTGCCGGACTTCGAGGCCTGGGCCGTCTTCGCCAAGGTGGCGGAGATGGGCTCCGAGATATTTTATTCAATTTGCTATGTTTTATTGATTTCTCGGGTGTGTGCCCAAGCGATTACCCAAGCAGGTTATCCACGCTCTCACTCACTAGGCGCCGACTGGCAGATTGCGACGATGAAGGCGTATTTGTAACTGGGGCGCCAGGCTTCTCACCCAGAGAAAACACAGCTATTCATCCGTATCAAGTCATTTGCACGCGCTTATTCTTTTGCGCGCAGCGAGTTGATATGATCCATAGTCCAATGCCAAGGGCGCATTCCACTACTCTACAGAAGATAGTAGGGGGAGGAAAAATTGACGGATGGGCCGCTCGTTTGAGCCTCCACCATTCAACTAGTATTATTGGCGTAGCGGCGGAACCAGAGCTTGGCTTACTTTTCGAAACCGGATGTTCGGCTTTGCGCCTATCTCAGTCATTCGATGAGAATGGTCGGCCACTCGGAAGCGGACGTGACAGTTGGCAATTCTAAGCGCACGCCTATGGCACATTCGACCTGATGCTCAGGTGTTCTAGATAGAATGCATAATATTAACCGCCCGCCACGCCTTGGGTATTCACGTAGGCAGCATAAAGCGACTTACTTGCGGCCATGAAAAGCCGGTTTCGCTTGCGCCCTCCGAAGGCCACATTGGGGCATCGTTCCGGGAG
>JAKONI010000201.1 GCA_022702015.1 Beijerinckiaceae bacterium
CGCCGGCGGAGGCGAAGGCGGGGGATTCGAGCGCGCCGGAGTACCTGACGCGGCTGGAGCACGCGATGGTGAGCCAGAGCCTGGAGAACCTGAAGACGTTCCCGTTCGTGCAAGAGGCGATCGAGGCGGGGGTGCTGCACCTGCACGGAGCGCATTTCGGCATCGCCAACGGCCAGTTGCTGGTGCGCGACCCACAGACCGGCGACTTCCACCCCGCCGCCGACGGGGAGGGCCGCACCCTGCGCCCCTCCGACACCATCGCCTGTGTCTAGGGCATCGATCCAGACGGAGGCGTCAGCCGAAGCTGGAAAATTGATGCAAAAGCTAGGGGCTAGGGCAGAGGCGCATGAACAGAGTGAGTGCGTCACTGCCCTAGGGCATTTTCGTACAGAGGGGCGGCCGTCACGCAACCGGTGGCGATTCGGGGTTCTCGGCGTGGCGGTCCCGGTGGGCGGCGGCACGGGCGAGGACCACAAGGGTCACCGGCGTCGTGACGGTCAGGAAGAGGCCGATCAGCAGATCCCGCAACACGGGTCGCCCCTCGATCAGCGACAGCAACAGCATCGAACTGCACAGGATCAGGGTCGTCCCGAGGGTCGCGCCCAGCGTGGGGGCGTGCACACGTTCGTAGAAGCTGCGCAGGACGATCAGGCCGAGGGCGCCGGTCAGCGCGAACCCGGCCCCCGCCAAGGCGAGGCCCACCACGAGCCACGCCCCCCACAGCGGCAGGTCGGCGGCGTTCATCGGATCACCTCGCCCTGCATCAGAAACTTGGCGAGGGCCACGGAGGTGGTGAAGCCGAGCATCCCGACGATCAACGCGGCCTCGAAATACAGCCCGCTTCCCGTCCGCATCCCGTGGACGACGATCGCCAGCATCCCGTTGACGTAGAGCGTATCGAGCCCGAGGATCCTGTCCTGCGCCCGGGGCCCGCGCAGCATCCGCCACGCCGCGAATGCCATGGCCAGGACGAGCATCGCCTGGGCGAGGCCGAGCCCCCAGTCGAGAACCGTCGCGGCACTCATGCGAAGATCTCCATCAGCGGGCGTTCGTACCGGGTCTTGATCCGCCGGACCCAATCATCACCCTCGGTGAGGTCGAGGACGTGCATCAGGAGCGTGCCGGTGTCGGAATCGTACTGAACCCAGAGCGTGCCGGGCGTGGCCGTGAGCATCACGGACAGGACGGTGAGCGCGAAGGGGTCACGCAGGTCGAGGGGAACGGTCACGTAGCCGGTCTTCCGCTCGCCCCGCCGCAGGCCGAGGATGATCCGCGCGACATCGAGATTCGACCGGATCATGTCGTAGGCGACGACGCCGACGAGGCGCATCAGCGCCCCCAGCGCACGGACGCGGACGGCGTCGGGCCGGAGGGCGCGCATGACCGTTGGCACGAGGAGGCCCACCGCGAGGGCGAGCAGCCCGGTCCCCGGCGTTACCGGTGCGTTCAGCAGCAGCCACGTGCCCGCCAGGGCCGCCGAGAGGACGGGATAGGGCAGGATCCGGCTCACGAGGCGGCTCCCCCCTGTCCACCGAGGACCGCCCGAACGTAGTCCTGCGGCTGCTTCAACCAGTGGACGGTGGCGTCGGCATAGGCGAGCGCCGGACCACCCCACACCGAGAGGGCGAGGCAGGCGGCCAGCAGGCCGCCGAGGGCGACCAGTTCGGACCGGGCCAGCACCGGCGGCGCCCCCTCGTGCGAAACCCACAGGCTCCTGATCCCCATCCTCACCAGCGGAAGCAGGGTGCCGAAGCTCGAAAGGGTCAGGATGGCGACGAGGACCCAGTCCGTCGCCGTGGCGGTATCCCGGGTCAGCCCCGCGAAGATCGCCAGCTTGCCGACGAAGCCGGCAAGCGGTGGGATCCCCGCCAGCATCAGCGCGCAGAGCAGCAGGGCCATGCCTACCGTGGCGGCGCTGGAGGTGAGGACCGTGCCGACCTCGATCGCGCCGGCATCGTCGAACGGATCGCGATACTCGTCGGCGAAGACCGGCTCCGCGACCTCCGTGGGATCGCGCCCGCGCTGGAGGATCTCCGCGAGGAGGAACAGCGCCCCCGCCGCGAGGGTGGACCCGAAGAGGTAGTAGACCGCCCCCGCCAGGGCACCGGCGCTGCCTGTTCCGAGGGCGGCCAGCACCGTCCCGGAGGAGATCATCACCGCATAGCCGGCGGCGCGGGTGAGGTCGCGTGATCCCAGGATGCCGACGGTGCCGTAGAGGATCGTCGCGAGCCCCATCACGAAGATCACGGCGAAACCGAATCCGGCGGACAGGCCCTCCCCGAACAGGAGCAGGCTGAGTCGCAACACGACGTAGATGCCGACCTTGCTCAGGATGGCGAGGATCGCGGCGGCGGGGGCGGTGGCCGCCGCGTAGGTCGTGGGCAACCAGAAGCCCAACGGCCACGCGCCGCACTTGATGAGGAAGGCGATCCCCAGGATCGCGCAGCCTGTCTCGAACAGGGCCAGCTCCCCCGCCGAGGGCGCGGCGAGGCGCCTCGCGAGGTCGGCCATGTTGAGCGTGCCCATCGTCCCGTAGATGAGGCTTACGCCGACGAGGAAGAACAGCGAGGCCACGAGGTTGACGGCGATGTAGCCGAGGCCCGCCCGGATTCGCGTTGTGCCGGACCCGTGCAGCACGAGGCCGTAGGAGGCCGCCAGCATCACCTCGAAGAAGACGAAGAGGTTGAACAGGTCGCCCGTGAGAAACGCCCCGTTGACGCCCATCAGCAGCAGCAGGAACAAGCCGTGGAAGCGCGGCCCCGCCCGTCCCCACCGGGCGAAGGAGAAGACCAGCGCGCAGAGCCCCAGGATGGCGTTGAGCGCCAGCATCATCGCCGAGAGACGGTCGGCTACCAGGACGATGCCGTAGGGCGCCGCCCAGTTCCCGAGCCGATAGATCGCCGGGCCGTCGCCGACGCTTGCCACGAGGACGAGGGCGATTCCCAGAAGCGCCAGCACGGTGGCGAGCGACAGCCCCCCCTTGAGCATTCTGCGGCGCTCGTCCAGCAGGAACATCACCCCCGCCGCCGCGATCGGCAGGACGATCGGCAGCACGACCGTGTGACCGGACCACCCGATCCCGGCGCTATCGCTCCCCGGCGCGATCATGGCTTGGCTCTCACGGTTGGGGATGTCCCGGTCGCGGCTCGGCCGACGAGGGCTCGTGGCCGTCCACATGGTCGCTGCCGGTGACGCCCCGGGCGGCGAGGAGGACGACGAGGAACAGGGCGGTGAGGGCGAAGCTGATGACCACCGCCGTGAGCACGAGGGCCTGCGGCACCGGATCATCGACGGACACCGTGTCGATGCCCGCCCCCAGGACCGGCGGCGAGCCCACCGTCAGGCGGCCCATGGCGAAGATGAACAGATTGATTGCGTAGCTGAGGAGCGACAGCCCCAGCACCACCTGGAAGGTCCGGGGCCGCAGGATCAGCCACACCCCCGCCGCCGCGAAGGCCCCGATCCCCAGGGAGAGCACGAGTTCCATCAGGCCACCTCCCCGGCGGATTCCCGCTCGGCCTGCGCCCCGGTGGCGCGGGTCCGGCGCAGGGATTGGTGCGCCAGCGCCACGAGCATCAGGGCGCTCGCCCCCACCACGAGGACCATGATCCCGAGATCGAACACCAGGGCGCTGGCCAGCGGCACCTTGCCGATCAGCGGGGCATCCCAATACGCGAAGGAGGCGGTGAGGTACGGGCGCCCGAACAGCCACGAGCCCGCGCCGGCCAGCACCGCCACGAGGAGCCCCGCCCCGATCCACGAGATCGGTTGGATGCGCAGGCGCTCCTCCACCCATTCGGCCCCCCGGGCCATGTATTGCAGGGCGAACGCCACGGTGAGCGTGATGCCCGCCGCGAACCCGCCGCCCGGCAGATCGTGCCCGCGCAGGAACAGGTGCAACGCCAACAGCAGGATGAACGGAAACAGCCACGTGGTGACGATGCGGGGCACCATCAGGGCGTCGGCGGCGGTATGGCCGGGCTCGCGCCCCTCGCGGCTGCGATCGTAGGCATCGTGGCTGATCTGTTGGGCCGGGCGTTCCCGGCTGTCCGGCGCGGGGCGGAACCGACGCAGCAGGGCGAAGACCGTCAGGCCGACAACCCCGAGGACGCAGATCTCACCGAGGGTATCGAAGGCCCGGAAATCCACCAGCAGCACGTTGACGACGTTGCGCCCGCCGGCCTGCGGGTAGGCTTCCTCCACGAACCACCGGCTGATCCCGTCCACGGCGGGCCGGGTCATGACGGCATGGGCGAGCCCCGCCAGACCCAGCCCGACGAAGGCCGCGACGATCGCATCGGTGATGCGGCGACGGCGGGCGCGTGTCCGCTCCACCTCCGGGGTGGGGATCGCCTCGTCGCGCTTCGGCAGCCAGCGCAGGCTAAGGAGCAGCATCACCGTCGTGAGGAGTTCCACCAGGATCTGCGTCACCGCAAGGTCGGGGGCCGAGAGCCACAGAAAAGTCAGGCAGCTCACGAGGCCCGCGCCGCCCACGAGGATCGTGGCCGAGAGACGGTGATACTTCGCCCGCTCCGCCGCCCCGATGGCGCAGGCCACGCCCACCACCCAGAGCAGGGCGAAGGCCGGGTCGAAGGTGGTGGTACGCCCCGCCGCGAACAGATCGAGGTTGCGGCTGACCCCCGTCGCCGTCGCGGCGAGAAGGGCGGCCAGGAAGAGGATCCGCAGTTGCGGCTGCAAGCGCTCGCTGCCGAGCCGGGCCTCCAGGAGGCGGGCGCCGCGAACGAGGCCAGTCATCGCGCGCTCGAACAGCCGGCCCCCGTCGAGCCGGTCCATCAGCCAGGGGCCGCCGCGCGGGTTGGCGTTGATCCGCCGCCCGAACACCACATACAGCACGACGCCGCCGGCCAGGGCCGCCACGCTCATCGCCAGGGGGGCGTTGAAGCCGTGCCAGATCGCGAGGTCATAGGTCGGCATCCGGGTGCCGAGGACGGCGCTCGCCGCGCCATGTAGGACCGGCCCGATCGTCAGGTTCGGGACGAGGCCGATCGCGATGCAGATCAGGACCAGAGCCTCGACGGGAATGCGCATCCACCGCACCGGCTCGTGCGGCGCGTGGGGCAGATCGCGCGGGGGTGGGCCGAAGAAGGTCTGGCGGATGAATCGGAGGGAGTAGAGCACCGTGAACGCGCTCGCCACCGTCGCCAGGACCGGCAGGGCATGGTTCAGCAGGTGGTCGCCACTGTTGTCCACCGCCTCGGCCAGGAACATCTCCTTGGAGAGGAAACCGTTCAGCAGCGGCACCCCCGCCATGGCGGAGGCGGCCACCATCGCCAACGTCGCCGTGTAGGGCATGGCCCGCCACAGGCCGCTCAGGCGGCGCAGATCCCGCGTCCCGGCCTCGTGGTCGATGATGCCGGCGGCCATGAACAGCGAAGCCTTGAAGGTCGCGTGGTTCACCGTGTGAAAGATCGCCGCCACCACGGCGAGGGGAGAATCGAGCCCCAGGAGCAGGGTGATGAGCCCGAGATGGCTGATCGTCGAATAAGCCAGCAGGCCCTTCAGATCGTGCTGGAAGATGGCACTCCAGGCGCCGACGAGCATCGTCGCCATCCCCGCCGTACCGACGATCCAGTACCAGCTCTCGGTCCCCGCCAGGGCGGGCCAGAAGCGGATCATCAGGAACACGCCCGCCTTCACCATCGTCGCCGAGTGCAGGTAGGCGCTGATGGGGGTGGGCGCCGCCATCGCCCGGGGCAGCCAGATGTGGAACGGGAACTGAGCCGACTTCGTGAGCGCCCCCGCCAAAATCAGCACCAGGGCCGGCAGGTAGGCCGGGCTCGCGCGGATGACATCGCCGGAGGCCAGGACCCTGTCGAGGTCGTAGCTGCCCACGATCCGTCCGAGCAGCACCATTCCCACGAGGAGGCAGAGGCCGCCGGCCGCCGTGATCGTCAACGCCATCCGCGCGCCGTCACGGGCCGAGGCGTTGTCCGACCAGTAGCCGATCAGGAGGAACGAGACGACGCTGGTCAGCTCCCAGAAGACGACCAACTGGATGAGGTTGCCCGAGAGGACGATGCCGAGCATCGCGCCGACGAAGGCGAGGAAGTAGCAGAACAGCCGGGGGACCGGATCCTCGGTGGCCATGTAGTAGCGGGCATAGAGCACGACGAGCGCGCCGATCCCAAGCACGAGGACGGCGAAGAGCCATGCCAACCCGTCGAGCCGCAGGGTCAGACGGACACCCAGGCTCGGCAGCCAGTCGAGGGACGCGGAGACCGGCCCGCCGCCCATGGCGAGGGGATAGAGCAGGAGGATGCACGCCAGGCTCGCCAGCATGACGCCGCCCGCGAGGCCGGCGGCGGCATTGCGGGCATGGCTCGGCAGGCAGATCGCCGCGGCACTGCCCAGGAAGGGCAGGATCGCGGCGGCGACGAGGAGCGCTTCTGGCGGCATCGACGGGGGAAGGACCGCGTTACGAGGAAGCGGCCGTCCCAATCCGCCGACCCCGCGCCGCCTTCCTCCCGGAACACGACTGGTGGGTGCGACACGGGATCGTGACTGCGCGCTAGACCTGACGGTAAGTCCGATCCGTAGCGCGGCGTGTCAATGCCGGGATGGCGATCCGGCTTCGGGACGAAGCCGTCGGCGGGGGACCTCCAGTGGCCGACGCCTCTCCCCGGAACATCCGCCCGCGCCGGATCGGCGCGAGGGAGGCTCCCGCCAGGATCAGCCCGAGACTGGCGTCGATCTCCGGGGTCGGAGCCCCGCCGGACGCACCACCGCCACAAGAGCCCAGCAGAGCCTGGAAGATCCCTGACCCGGACAGGTTTTCTTCAATTCGGATCGGCGGGATCCGCCCTGGTCCGATCGGGGATCTCAAGATCGAGCAAAGCCGAGCCGAGACCCTTGCCGTGGGCATCCAGCGCCAGCGAGCGGGTGACGCCGCCGCCGAGGGCCCCTTTCAGCACGAAGTTCAACGCCCCGATCCCCGGCAGCGAATACCGCACGACGTCTCCCGTGACGATGTCGCGGAAGTGCTCCTTCACCCGCTCCGCCGTGACATGCGCCTCCAGGTGCGCGAAATCGATCGCCTCGTAGGCGATGACCGAGATGTTCGAGGTGTTGCCCTTGTCCCCCGTCCGGGAATGGGCGAGCGCGCGCAGCTTCATGATCCGGTCCCCCCGCCTCAGGCTTCGATGAATTGCACCCTCGGCCGGGCGAGCGCG
>JAKONI010000204.1 GCA_022702015.1 Beijerinckiaceae bacterium
TCGGCGGCGATACGTTCATCAACATCCTGGGTGTGAGTGACCCGATCGCGTTCGAGAACGAGGCGGAAGGGCGGGCCAGCCAACGCAAGCTCGCGGCGCTCGACTTCCAGGCCGTCGCGTTCGGGCATGGCAAGGCCATCACGAAGGATGCCCCCGGCAAGCTTCGTCGCTTCGTCGCGCGACGCTGACAGGCGTGCACAGATCACCGCAGGCCATAGGGATGGGGAGCGGGCCTATGACCGCTTTCCGGCCGCTCCGATGATCAGCGGTACGACCTACTTGGGTCGGAAGCGGGAGGGCCGTTCTGGGTGGTTTCTGCCGGTCCGCTTACGAGGATAAAATCGAGAACTGGACGTTCTCCCGAACCACAACGATCAACGGCTCTGCGTCAAACCCCGTCGTTCAACCCGCCGGAGCATAATTTTCGAATAAGACATCCTTCAGCGTCGTTCGTTCCGGTCCAGAGCGCGCAGTGGCGGGAACCAGTCACTTTCAAAAGCATCCGGCGCGTGACACTCACATCCCATGAGCAGCTTGCACAAACTGATCGGGACGGTCGCCCGCCGACGCTCGTCGCCGGTCACCAACTACGGCATCACGCTGTTGTTCGTCGGCGCAATGACGTTCGTCCGGTTCCTGGCTCCGGCCTATGTCGCACCGTTTCTGCTGTACATCCCGGTCCTCCTAGTCGTGAGCTTGGCTTTCGGCTGGCGTACGGGGGGGCTGGCACTGTCGTTGTCCACCCTGATCGCCGCATGGTTCTATACGCGGGATGGGATGCTCGACGGCGTCGACGTTGCCCTGTTGTGTCAGTACGTTACGGTCGGCATGGTCATGGTGTGGATCTGCCACGCCCTGCGCCGGTCCGTCGTGCAGAACCAAGCCACGCTGGAGCGGCTCAACGCTGCGAACCGCATCCTCGTCGACAGAGAGGGGGCGTTGACAAGCGCCAATTCCGCGGCGGAAGCCGCTAAGGAAGCGGCTGAGTTGGCCAACGCGGCTAAGAGCGATTTCCTGGCCAATATGAGCCATGAACTCCGCACCCCGCTTTCCGCCATCATCGGCTACAGCGAGATGATGGGAGAGGAGATCACGGACGGTTGCGAGGCGTCGGATCTCGTGGCCGATATCGGCAAGGTCGAGCGCAACGCCCGTCACCTGCTCGGGCTCATCAACGACGTACTAGACCTATCCAAGGTCGAGAGCGGCAAGATGGAGGTCTACGTTGAAGATTTCGCGGTGGAGGACATGCTGCGCGACGTGGCAGGTTCCGTCGCGACCCTGGTCGGCAAGAAGGGCAACACCCTGGAGATGCGGCTCGCGCCCGGGTTGGACTGGATGCAGTCCGATCTGACTAAAACGCGGCAGGTGCTCTTCAATCTCCTGAGCAATGCGGCCAAGTTCACAGAAAGCGGGACAATTTCCCTTGCCGCTTCGCGCACGACCGACGCTTCGGTTATCGATCGGCTTTCGTTCTCCGTCACGGATACCGGGATCGGGATGACGGCCGAGCAGGTATCACGCCTGTTCCGCCGTTTCGAGCAGGCCGATGCGTCCACGACGCGCAACTTCGGCGGGACCGGGCTCGGATTGTCGCTTACACGTGCCTTCGCCGACCTGCTCGCGGGAACCATCACGGTGTCCAGCGTCCCCGGCCAGGGCAGTACCTTCACGTTCACCGTGCCAGCGACCTTCGTTCCACCCATCGACGAGCAAGCCTCGCCCGATCCCGACATCATCGCCGACGACGAAGTCGGAGGCGATGTCATCCTAGTCATAGACGACGATACGGACCAACTCGCGCTCACGACGCGGTTCCTTCATCGCGAGGGTTTCCGGGTCCAGACTGCCACGAACGGCAGGAGCGGGCTCGACCTCGCCCGGAGGCTGCGGCCGCGGGCCATCCTACTGGACGTGATGATGCCGGGTGTAGACGGATGGTCGGTTCTCAGCCAAATCAAAGCAGATGAGATGCTAGCTCCCATCCCGGTCGTGATGGTGACGTCCGTAGACCAGCGCAATCTCGCAGCCTCGCTCGGCGCCGCGGACTACATGCTGAAGCCGGTCGACTGGTCTCGGTTCGGTAAGATCGTGAACCAGTTCAGACTGGCGGACAAGGACCGACGCGGCACCGTGCTCCTGGTCGAAGATGAGGCCGTGACCCGCATGGCGATGCGCTCCACCCTGGAGGAGGACGGCTGGTCAGTCGTGGAAGCCTCGAACGGCAAGGAAGGCCTGCAGCACGTTGTAGATGTAAGGCCGGACGTCGTGATCGTGGACCTGAACATGCCCATTATGGACGGCTTCGGCTTCTTGGAGGGTATTCGAGCCATGCCCAGCTGCGCGGACATCCCGGTGATTGTCCTGACGGGCCGAGAATTCTCGGCGGACGACCGGAGCAAGCTTCGCGGCGCGAGTCAGATCCTCAATCGCGGTGACCTTGCGTTGGGGAGTCTGGCCGAAAGGCTGAGGGGCCTTACCGCCTAAGATGGAGAGGACGGAACAGAAGCCCTGGTGTCGAACTTTTTTGATGTCTGCTTGGAGACACTGGGGCTGGGCACCCGAACGACCAAGTTGGGTCGGAAGCTGCCATGTTCCAGCACAACCGTTCCAATCAGGAGTCTCTATTGGAACGTTAGCATCACGACATTGACCGATTGATTTGAGTTTATCCGCCAATTCAGTGTCAAATATTAAAGATTAGATGCGTAACGCGGTCAGGATCTTGAACAACATGAAGCCGTCGCTCATGCTGGTTCTTCCGTTCCGATGTGCGACGTAAGGGATCCAGGCGGGTCAGGACCTAGAACCGGTTCCCTTCGAAGCCTTGTATTCGTCGATGGCGGTCCGGCAGCCGGGCGACAGCTTGCCCATGTTCCTACGAAAGCACGCCACCACCTCCGACCCCTTCGGGTCTATGCCGTTGCAGAGGCTGAGATAGTCCCCGGAGCAGAACGTCCGAAGATGTCCCGTGGCGGCATCGTCGCCCTGGGCGGCGGCGGAGCCGGCCGCCAAGACGATAGAGAGGCCGAGGGAGCAGGTGGTGCGGATCATGGGGCGACCGTCGTGCTTGATGCTTGCCTGAGTGTCCTTGCGTCGGACGGGAGGGGGCCGCGGGCCCCCTCCCGATAAGGCGGTCAGACCAGCTTGCGGGGAACGCTCCCAGCGGTCGTGCCGGTACGCTCGACGTTGCCGCGCTCGTCAATGACCTCGACCTCGGTGTGACGCACCTTGTCGGTCACGGTCTCGACGCGCTCGGCTGCCTCCTTGCGGATGCCGACCTCGCCGACGACGCGGGCTTCCTTCGAGACCACCGCCTGCTCGCGCGTCTCGGTCGCCTCAATGATTTTGTCCTCGAACAGGGCCATGTCTCCCGGGGTGACCGCTCGGTCGACGACGCGCCGATCCACGTGAACGGTCTCGTCCCGCAGGGCGACGTTCTCGCTCACGGCTTTCTCGGCCGCGTAGGACCGCACACGGACGCGGCCACTGTCGACCATGCGCTTGCCGACGTTGAGGCGCTCCTCGACGACCGGGATGTACTCGGTGCCTTGGGCCGTACCGTGCGCGGCGGCGGACTCGGCACCGCCCGCCGCGTGGAGGCCAGTGTTGCTCGTTCCGCCCTCCGAGGCGGTGACCATGGCCGGCGCGCCGGTCGCCTGACCGTTCCACCCCTCCTTGCGCCAGGAAGCCTCACGCTCGTCCATGTCGATCGAGCCGTGCTCCTCTAGGATGTCGTATGTTCGCTCGGCGTATCCGTCCTCGACGGTCGCCGTCAGCATCGTGCCGCCCCGGTGCAGGCCCTCGGCGTGGAGGTGGCGATCCTCTTCCGGCATGAAGAACTCCTTCAGCGAGCCCCACATGCCTTCTTCGTGGGTCGTGGCGGAGGCGGTGCCAGCCTCGCTGCCGGACAAGATCCGGACGCCAACCTCGGGGATGCCGAGGGCAATGAGCTTCGCCTTGGCGGTGGTCGCCTCAGCATAGGTGTCGTACATGGCGGTGATGGTCTGGGTCATGGCTCGTTCTCCGTCAGGGGCACGGGGGGCAGGGCCGTAACGTGCCCCTCGGGGGACACGCGTTCGATCACGGCGTGCTGCTTGCGCAGCGTCACCGGCATCTCGACGTCCTCGCCCGCTGTGGTCTGGCGGACATGCACCTCCTCCCGCAGGACGAGGCGCTTCTCGACGACGAGAATCTCTTCCAGGACCGGGATAATGGTCACCCCGTTCTCCTCGCGGACCACCGGGGGCGTCTCGCCCTCGGCCAGGGTCCGGTTGATTGGTACCCGGGTGACCCCGACCCGGTCGCTGCGCAAGGTTTCACGCAGGACCTGGTCCGCCGTTTCGGTATGGGTCGAGACCCGCACCCGGCCGGTCTCGACCACCCGCTTGTCGATGCGGGCGGTCTCGGCGATCAGCGGAAGCGTCACGCTCTCGCCTAGGGCGACCTCTGCCGCCGGCTTGTCCTGCATCCCAAGCGGACGCGGCTTGGTGGCGGCAGGGTCGCTCACCGTCAGACCCGACGCTGGGGCGTGACGGCGACGGCGGTGCGGGTGAGCACCGGGTCGACTGCGGCGCCACGCCCGGCGAAGAAGGCCGACAGTGCACCGAGGATCAACGCCAGGGCGCCGTAGAGCGCCCCCTGGGAGCCAGCACGAGCGGCGGCATCGGCCGCCTGCTTGGCCTGCTCCTTGGTCTTGGCAACCGTGTCGTTGAACTGCTGCACGTACTGGGCGACCTGGGTCCGGGCCTGATCGACCGGAATTCCCTGCGCCTTGGCGAGGGCCTGGGCGGCCTTCTCCTGGGCATCCTTCTGCTGGGCGGCGTCACCCGTCACTGCCGCGCGCATTGCGCTGACGGCAGCGTTCTTCAAGGCTTCCGGGTCGCTGCCGGTGCCGCTGCGGACTTGGCTCTCGATGTTTGAGAATGGGTTGTCCATGCCCGGTAGCGACGGGGCCGCGGCCTGTGCGGCGGTCTTCACTGAGCCGCCGACGAGATTGCCGGCTCCGCCGAGCGTGCTCGACACCGCGCTCGTCGCGCCGCTGACCAGGCCGCCGACCGCCGAGGACAGCAAATATACGACGACCAGCGTCGAGACTGCCCATGCGATTAGACCATGGTAGGCCGTGGTGGTCCGAGCCGGCTTCCCCGAGAGGCGCCCGGCAAGCCAGCCGCCGGCGGTCGATGCGAGGATACCGGAGATCACGAACCAGATGCCGGCACCGGACGAAAGCGACCCAGCAGTGGGCGTACCGTTGCCGGCCGGATCGATCGTCGAGAGGCCGATGCCGAGCCCGACCATGTTGAGGATGACCTGGGCGACCAGCGCGATCACGGCGCCGGCGAACACGGCGCCCCACGAGACCGAGTGCAGCGCCATCGTGCGCATGTCCTCGGCCGGGGTGGCCATGCTGGTGGCCGGAAGGTCGCGGTCGTAGGCCGGACGGGTGGTATCTGGAGCTAACGCCATCGTGGAAACTTTCTCGTCTTCGGGGGTCGGTTCGGTCTTCGGCCAGTTTCGCCGAAAGCGGGTTCGCCGGGGTCAGAGCACTCGGCGGCGACCTGCCAGCGCGTGGTAGAGCCACAGCACCACCACGGCGCCGACTACGGCGACGAGCAGGCTGTAGAGGTTGAGACCTGAGACGCCGGGCTGGCCGAACTGGTTGAACAGGAAACCGCCGACGACGGCGCCGACGACGCCGAGCAGGATGTCGACGACGAGCCCCTGGCCGGTGTTGTTGACGACCTTGCTACCGATGAAGCCGGCGATCAGGCCGAGGACGACCCAGGCTAGGAGTGACATGATGCGGCTCCACTTCTTGTCGTGTGGTTTGGGGGCCGTCCATCTCCGGACGACCTAGAGGCATGCGGGAGCCTCGGTTGCGGCGCGCATGGTCGCTCGCTGCCCCGCATCACCTGCGGGTCGAGCGCCTGGGTTTGGGTTCGGGGGTCGACGATGCGTATGCAGCTTCGATGGCGGCGATCTCGGCGGCGGCTTCCGCCCGGATCGCGTCGTCGCCCTCGATGATGCCGATGGATTCCTTGATCAGCGCCCGTACGTGATCGGGCGACAGCACCTTCCGACGCCCTGCCACGCGGATCTCCTCGCATCAACCCAAGGGATGATCTTCCGAGATGCCCGCGAGAGCAGAGCTACCACCGTGTAATCAGATGATACAGTGGAAGTTCCGCCGATTTACATAAAGTACACTTGTACCAATTTGACTTGGTAGTTCTGTCACGGTTTCGTCCGGTTTCGGCGTGGGGGCCGCGTGATCGCGCCGATTCCCCGCTCCTGGGCCCAGACCACTACGGCGCTCCGCCGGTTGACCCCAAGCTTGCGGTAGAGCCCGGAGACGTGGTTGCGCACCGTGTTCGGCGACAGTTTCAGCTCGGCCCCGATCTCCTGGTCGGTGGCGCCCTGGCAGATCCGAGTGAGCATGTCCTGCTCGCGGATCGTCAGGTTCTCTATCGCTGCCGATGGCCGGCCGGGGCGTGCTGGGTTGCGAAGGGCCGCAAGCTTGTCGATCACCCCGTGGCTGAACCACGACGCATCCGCCATCACCGCCTCAATGGCTGAGATCAGTTCGCGTTCTGACCGCTTGCGACTGGTGATGTCCTGTAGGACGCAAAGCACACAGGCCTCACCGTTAATGCTCACCCGCTCAGCCGAGACGAGGCAGTCGATCTCGGTGCCGGCTGCATCCTGTAGCGCGGCCTCAAAGCCGCGAACGCTGCCGAGTCTCCTGAGGTCGCGAGAAAATTTACGCTGCTCGGCCCGGTCGATCCAGAGCGCCGGGTCGGCGAGCGACTGGCCACCTACGGTCTCGGGAATGTGCCCGAACGACGTCAAGAAGGCCTGGTTGACGCTGGTGATCTCCAACCCATCCGCGTCCATCAACGCACTTGCCACCGGCGAGAGGTCGAACGCCTTGGCGAAGCGCTCCTCACTATGGCGCAGCGCCATCTCGGCCTTCCGACGATCCTCCAGGTCGGCGAAGGTGAACAGCATGCACGGTTCGATGCCGCCCGAGCCCGGCATCTCAATGGCGTGCCCGGCCACGATCACGTAGCGGCCCTTTCCACACGGCGTAGCGAGTTGAGCCTCCATCTGCGGGATGGTGCGGCCCTCGTGCAGTCGGTGGATCGCCATCTCGCGCCGCTCGGCCTCACGCAGCAGGTCGATCTCGCAGAACGATCGGCCGAGCACATCGTCGCGATGGTAACCGGTCAGGTCGAGAAAGCCGTGATTGACCCGCACGAAGCGCAGATCTGCAATCCGGCAGATGATTGCCGGCGCTGGGTTAGCGTTGAACATGCGCTCGAACCGGGCCTCGGCTTGATAGCGCTCGCTCACGTCCTGCATCACCAGGGCGAGGCCGTTCAGTATGCCATCCGCATCAGTGGTCACTAAGCTCCGAATGCGATGCATCCACCTGTGTGATGGATCTCGTTTGGGAACCAACTCGACGACGATGTCGCGGAATACCTCGCCGGAGAGCACTCGGTCGAGGGGATGCTGTAGCGGGCCTATCTCGCGATGATTGCGGTAGTGTAGCGTGAAGTTCGCGCGGTACTCTGACACGGTGGCACCGAGATCGCCGGCATCCGCAATCCCATGCATGGCAATGGCAGCATCGTTCGCATAGGCGATGGTCTGATCCGGCTCGATGAGGATCACACCCTCAGACAGGCCAGCCACGATCTGCCGCATCTGCATGTGACGTACCGCATCGGTCATCGGCATATCTCCTTGCGGAACGCCAACGTTCGAATGCGAGAAAAAGCTCAGACTGCCGCTGTTGGGCGTTCTCAATCGAGCTGATCGCCCCGGCTGAACGAGCAGAATAGATCTTAGTCAGAGGAAACAAAAATGATGATCGGGCGAGAAGTTTATTACATACGAGTTCCAGTTTGGGTCGGCGGCTTCCAGTAATAAATATAATTTCGACCGCGCCTTCATTCATCGTCGTTACATGGAGGCGGTAACCCATATTCGTCGCCAGCACACGTGCATGGTCTGTCGTACTAGCGGCCAAGGTCATGGTAAACTCAGCTATACCTGATGCAAGTTGAGCTGCGAGAAGACCAATTTCCACCCCCTCATTGAAGGTTTCGTTACGGCCAGCGAACCGCAAGCGTAGACCGGGCATGACATGGATGTGGCGCATAGCTAGTCCCCCCACACCTCCCAGTGCACGCCGATGCGGTTAACAGCGCGTTAGCGGCGGCATGCGCACAAGGGATCGAAAACTCGGCCCGACATATTCGAAGTCGGCTGCAGCCTCTTAGTCGCCTGCGACGCGCTGGTTTAGAAAAACTGCGTTCGCGAGACATAAGCCTGAGTTCCAGCGCAGCCGTTCCACAGAGCTTGAGCAGCGGAACCGTCACGCTGGAACGTAACCGTTGCGATAGATCAAGCTCAACGGAACAGCACTGACGGAACAGAGCCAGCGCCCTCAGAAAGTTTGGGTCTGATCGCTGGCTCCACCGTGCATTAGCGACAGACCACTCGACGAGCTTCAAATGCTGTTATGCATGTAAGATTTTGACGACCATTACCATCACGCCAAGCGTTTCTTCCTCGGAGGGTGCTTATTGAATAACCTAAGAATTTGCTTGTTTGAATAGCAAAAATCGTTTATGTATTTGTACTATTTAACGACCGCTCGAACTCCTGTCTAGCGACTATTAGGATACGCTGCCTCGCCTGCTTATCTTCAATAGAAGACCACAACCGCATCAGCGTCAGAAGTTCACCGGCCTCGCCGGGAGCGTCGCTGTATAACGCCTTGAGGGGTAGACCCAGGGCCTCTGAAACCCGAAACAGGAGGGTACGGGAGTGCGCATCAAGAATTTGGCTCTCAATCATGGACTTGAACGACAACGTTACGCCGCCGCCCGCACTCACATGAATCAATTTATTACTTATACTAGAGATGACGGAAAAGTTATATGTGCTTAGATCTATGTTATTAAATTTGCGTACGCTTTAAAGTAGGAAGCAAGCTAGCGAGCTGTTAGAGGTAGACGC
Source organism: Beijerinckiaceae bacterium (assembly GCA_022702015.1). Lineage (GTDB taxonomy): Bacteria > Pseudomonadota > Alphaproteobacteria > Rhizobiales > Beijerinckiaceae > Methylobacterium. The sequence continues at coordinate 9,034 of JAKONI010000204.1, forward strand.
GTAGAGCCGATCCGCTCTCTCGGGCTCTCAGCGTGTTTCTGCGGTAAGAACCGAAATATTAGACAACAGAAACGCGTCAGTCACGGGCTTGAACGCGCTCACGAGATGGGCGTCGAGGCGACCGGTCATACCCCGCAAAGTTTCATAGGCGTTCTCCGCTGGCACCGGCGCTCGGTAGGGCCGCCGTTCGATCAGAGCGCCATACACGTCGCAGACTGTCACCAGACGCACAAGGTCCGGGATTTTGTGACCGACCAATCCATCCGGGTAACCCGATCCATCAAGCATCTCGTGGTGCGAGCGAACTACCGCCAGGATCTCGTCGTCGAACCCATTCCCCCCCAGCATTGCGTACCCCAACGCGGCATGCGTGCGCATGAGCGCTGTCTCCTCCGCGTCAAGTTTGCCGGGCTTATTCAGGATTGCGGGTGGGATCTTGATCTTACCGACGTCGTGCAGCAATGCCGCTCTGGTCAGGCGGTGGCGATCGGCGGGACCGAACCCGAGGCTACCACCGAAGGCAGCGGCGAGGCCGGCCACCAAGAGGCAGTGCTGGTGCGTGGCATCGTCGAAGCGACGCACGGCCTGGATCCAAGCGCGGACGCCCGCATCCCGAACGGCGCAACTGATCAGGCCTGTCCCCGTTTCGATCGCCGCCGGCGTAACCACCGCTCCTGGTACGAATACGTCAGCGAGAAACCGCCGTGCCGCGCCAGCATGACGTTCGACCGCCGGGGAGGAAGGGTCCTCGTTTCGGAGTAGCCCTTCGAGGGATGCGAGGAGCGCCCGCGTGGCGAGAGCGGCACTGAGCGTGCCGGTTGCGCCGAGCGCCCGAGCTTGAGCGGCGGCACGAGCGCTGTTGCCATGGGTTAGAAATAGATAGGGCACCCCTGCACCACGAGCCCGCTCTAAGATCTGACGCAACCGCATGAGCGCGTCCGAGGTCAACGCGCTCACGTCGCTGATGATCAGGGAGGGGGCATCGACTGCCGGCGTTCCCTCGTACAGGTCGTGCAGATGACAGGCACGAAAGGCGCTGAGCTGACGCGCCAACCGCTCGCCGCGGCGCGGATCATCGGTGATCAGCAGAAGCTCATTCATGCGACAGCGCGAGTCATCTCGCGCACTTGACGGGTAGTCGCATCGACCCGCTCGCCGGCTCGCGCGATCGCCTCGACCTCCGCAGCGATCCCTATCGCCCCTTGGGCAGCCGTGTGCATGCTGCCCGACATCTCCCGCGTCACCGCCGACTGCTCCTCCACCGCCGCCGCAATCGCCGCCGAGATTTCGTCGAGCGCCCGGATCGTTCCTTGGATCGTGCCGATCGCGTCCACCGCCTCCCGCGTCGCCGCCTGGGTTGCGCCGATCTGTCCGCGGATCTGGTCCGTCGCCTTGCCGGTCTGTTCGGCGAGTGCTTTCACCTCGGCTGCCACGACCGCGAAGCCCTTACCTGCCACTCCCGCACGCGCCGCCTCGATCGTCGCGTTCAGAGCGAGGAGGTTAGTCTGGCTTGCGATACCCTGGATCAACGCGACGACATCACCGATCTGCGCCGCCTGTCCGCTCAAACCGGCCACGATCCCGCCGGTGCGACTGGCTTGCTCGACCGCTTCGCCTGCCATCCTGGAGGCCCGGCTGACTTGCTGGCTGATCTCCGCCACGGAGGCCGAGAGTTCCTCAGCCCCAGCCGCAACCGCCTGGATATCGGAGGACACCTGCCCGACCGTACCCGTGGCCTCGGCCGTCCTCCGGGTCACGTCCTCGACCTCGGCACCGATCACATCGAGATTAGTGCCGATCGCCTGCTGCGCGTAAGCCCGTCGATGCCGCTCTTGGACCAGCGCCGTGATGTCCGTGGCGAACTTTACCACTTTCACCACTCGCCCGTCTGCGGTCGTGATCGGGTTGTAGGTAGCTTGGATCCAGACCTCACGATCGCCCCGGGCGATGCGCCGGAACTCGCCTGCGGCGAACTCACCCCGTCCAAGCTTGTCCCAGAAAGCGCGGTAAGCCTCACTCGTGCGCTCAATAGCGTCCACAAACAGACTGTGGTGCTGCCCGCGGATCTCGTCGAGCTGGTAGCCCACTGTGTCGAGAAAATTGGCGTTGGCGTCGAGGATCGTGCCGTTCGGGGTGAATGCGATCACCGCCTGCGAGCGATGTAGGGCGGCGAATTGGCCATCGAGGTCCAGTGCACGAGCTTTCTGCACGGTGATGTCGGTGGCGAACTTGACAACTTTGGCCACCCGACCCTGGCCATCGAGCACGGGATTGTAGCTGGCTTGGATCCAAACCTCCCGGCCGCCTTTGGCGAGCCGGCGGAACTCTGCGGATCGGTAAGTGCCGGTACGCAGATCGGTCCAGAAAGTCCGGTATTCGTGTCCATCGCGTTCGGTGGCGTCCACGAACATACCATGATGGCGTCCGCGGACTTCATCCAGGGTGTAGCCCATCGCAGCGAGAAAGTTGGCATTGGCAGCTAGGATCGTGCCGTCCGGGGTGAACTCGATCACCGCCTGCGAGCGGTCGAGGGCTGCCAGGGTATGGGTACTGCCCACACGCATCGTCGGCTTACCGAACATGTTACCTCCCACAACCCATTGAGTACCTCGCAGACGGGTACGTCGGGGCTACGTCTCGGGAGATTGGCGCGCAAATCTTGCCGAAATTTTACGATGAACTCTCCACCAAACGCTCCGCAATACTGATATACATCAAAATATAAGACATGATGGGGCTGCGACACATCATTCTATGCATCCCCATATCGATATGAGTTATACTGTTGTGAATTTCAAGTTGTATATGATTGCTTTATTACAACCAAAAGTATGCAAGCCTGGCCGACTGGCGATGCAAGATCATCGCTCTCCGGCGTCACCTGCGACAAATTGAAACGACCTACGCGGTCGTGGGGACCGTTTGAAACGGCAAGAAAGGAACACGTCGTCATATCGACGGTTCAGCATGCAAGCGGGCCTGACCTATCTCAGTGTCACTGAGGCTATCGCGTCCTTCCCATTAGCGCGGCTGAACGAGGCTGCCAATGGCAGATTAGATCCGAGTGTTTGGTGTCTGCGCCGACCGATCGGGGAGCATTCCATCGACGTGGGTAGTGTCGCCGCCGGATCATTCTAACTGTGACGTCTGATAGTCGCACGGGCAATAGGCCGCTTCTCTAAACTATATCAATGGACGTGTCATGGCGAGCTTATTACATCAGGATCATTGGCGACATGTGAAGCTGCCGCATTGGCTCCGGAACCTCTACGCCGAAATCTAATATTTGTTAGGGCCGCTGCTTTGGCAATCGTTAGCCTAGAGGGACCCCTCACTGTGATGCACCCCGGATGTCCAGCGCCCTCCACCGCAAGCTGCAGCTCTATGCCCCCCTCTCGGGCGCCGATCACGGTCAGCTTTCCAATGCCATGCGGCAGACCCGGCACGTGAATGCGCGCACCGATATCGCCGTCGAGGGGGACGACCCGCGAACTATGTACATCATCCTCCACGGTTGGGCCGGTCGCTGCCGCCACTTACGCGACGGACGCCGACAGATCACCTCGTTGCTCCTGCCCGGTGATTGCTGCGACCCGCACGTCTTCCTGTTCCATCGGCGAGACCACACTATCACCGCCCTGACACCGGTGGTCATCGCGAGCATCCCCGGGCCCGCCTTCAAGGATTTGGTGGCCCAAAGCCCGGTACTGGAGTCGGCTTTCTTCTACGAGACGATGATCGCCGGCTCGATCCAGCGCGAGGTCGCAGTCAGCCTCGGGCGGCGCTCGGGACTTGAGCGTCTGGCCCACCTCCTTTGTGAACTGCATACCCGCCAAACTGCAGTCGCCCTCGCGGAGGGTCAGAACTGCCTGATGCCGTTGAATCAAGGCGATCTGGCCGATGCACTCGGGCAGACGCCGGTGCACATCAACCGCATGCTGCAAGAGCTACGCCGTCTGGGATTGATCAGCCTGCGCCAGCGCCACCTGACCATTCACGATGCGGACGGCTTGGCCGAACTCGCTCACTTCGATTCAACCTACCTGCATGCCTTGGACACCGCTCAGAAGGGTGAGAACTGATGGCGGACCCCGCTGAACGGATCGATCAGATCGCCACCCTAGGTGACGAGATCACGGCGCTCCGCGCCGACAACGCGCGCCTGCGCCGGCTACTCGACGAGGAGGGCATGCCGGACAGCCTGCGTCACGCCCTACGCGATACTGTGGCGATGCTGCACACTATCATGCGCCGCACGGCCGACAGCGCTACTGACGTCGAGGACTATCATGCCCATCTCGGGGGTCGCCTCGACGCCATCGTTCGCGCCCGCTTCCTCACCGATGCCTTCGGCGAGGCAGAGTTGCGCCGGCTTATCTCGGACACCTTGGGCGTGAACCTCGTGCTCGAGGGCGAGCGTGCAGCCCTCGACGGTCCCGACGTACGGTTGCGGCCGAAGGCGGCGGAAGTGGTTGCCCTGGCCGTGCACGAACTCGCGACCAACGCGGTCGAGCACGGCATCCTCGGCGAGGTTGCCGGGCGCATCAGCGTATCCTGGCAGATCGTGACAGGCGAGGCCACGCCGACGCTCCGTCTTGTGTGGAGGGAGACCGGAGCGGTCGAGCCACCCATCGCAGGCCGCCAGGGCTTCGGGACTACGGTGCTGGAGGAAATGCTGCCCTACAACCTCGGGGCACAGGTCACCCTCGCCTACGAGCCGGATGGTCTATGCTGCCGGATTCATCTACCCCTGCCCCCACGAACCGGTCGCGTAGTCGAGGACGAGGCCTAACTATGGAATTTGCCCGAGGCAGGTTCAGCTGAAAAGTTCGACCAGAGCGCGCACCAGCTCCGCCTCGACGAACGGTTTCTCCAGTCGCGGTCTGTGCCGGTACACTGAAGTCTCAGCCAGCTTCACGTCGCCGGTGGCGAATAGGTAGGGCACACCGACGGCGCCGAGTTTATCTGCGACCTCGTAGACGGTGTCGCCATCGCCAAGGTTGACGTCGAGGACCGCCCCGTCGGGCGTATCGTCCTCAATGAGATCGAGCGCCTGATCGACGCTCGGTACCGGTCCGATCACGGTGGCGCCGGCGGTCATCAGCCAGCGCTTGAGTTCGATCGCGATAAGGTACTCGTCCTCGACCACAAGGATACGGCGGCCATCGAGTGGCGCAATGGGAGGCGGCATCGGCTCATCGGGAAAAAACAAGTTGGGCTATCACGATAGCCTAGCTGGTACTCACCACCTTCACTTAGATCATGGGACGGGCATCTCGATCCGGCAACGCACGCCATCCTCGTCCAGCACATAGTCGATTTTCGCCTGCAATGCGTAGGCGAGGGCTTCCTGGATCAGCTCGGTACCGTAGCCGCGATGTGGGACCTCAGCCGGGCGCACGGCGACGCCGCTCTCGATCCAGGTTAAGGCCAACTGGCGACGCTGGCGCCGGTCGAAGGCGACCTCCCAGGTAACTGAGAGGCGACCGCCGTCACCTTTCAACGCTCCGTACTTCACGGCGTTCGTCGTCAATTCGTGCACCGCAAGCGCGAAGTTCTGCACCTGCCGGGCGGTGAGGTAGACCTCAGGTCCTGACAGCGTTGCACGACTTGATCCGCTCTCAGCGTGGGCAGCCAGCTCAGCGCGAACGAGCATCCCGATCTCGACCTTATCGCTACCGCCTTGGCTGAGCAGGCCCTGGGCACGGCTGAGCGCCTGCAGCCGCTCTTCGAACGCTTCTACCGATCCGCCTTGCCTTACAGTTCGGTTGGCGATGGATGCCACGACGCCAAGAAGGTTGCGCGCCCGATGCTGCAACTCGTTGAATAGGATCTCCAAACGCACCTGTAGCGTGCGCCGGTCGGTGACGTCGATGTTGACGCCCGCCCACTTGCGGACGGTCCCGTCGGGCCGCGTGATTGGCACCACACGAACGTTCGACCACCGCCACGCCTCGCTCGCTGCATTCCAAAGACGGTACTCCGCGTCGATGGCGCAGCCTGCCGCGACTGCTGCGTGCCACCTCCCCTTGATGTCCTCGCGATCGTCGGGGTGGATCGCATCGGCCCAGCCGTCGCCCTGCCACTCGTCCAAGCGCTGGCCGGTGAAAGCTCGCCAACCCGGACTATCATTGACGATGGTCCCGTCCGCACCCGCTTCCCAGCTAAACTGGCCGAACCCCTCGACGAGCCCACGGAACCGCTCCTCGCTCTCGCGTAGAGCGATATCGCCCAGCTTGCGCTCCGTGATGTCTCGTATCGTGCCCTTCATACGGCGGGAGCGCCGTCCCGCATCAGCATCAATCCGTCCCTGGGCCCCGATCCAAGCGAGCTCGCCATCAGCTCGCCGGATCTGGCACTCAAAGCTCCAGACCCCATCCGCAGCAAGCGCATCCTGAAAGAGCGCGTCGACCCGGCTTCGATCTTCCTGCGCCACATGAGCGAGGAATAGGTCGTAAGTCCATTTGGACAGAGGCATTTCGTAGCCGAAGATGCGGTCGTGCTGCGATGAGCGCCACGCTTCCAGCGTGTCGAGATCGAGTTCCCACGCGCCGACGTTGCCCCCATCCAGCGCACGAGCGAGCCGCTCCTCGCTTACATCCAACGCGGCCTGGGCACGCAACCGATCACTGATCTCGAAACCGACCATGTGGGCTGCGATCACCGCGCCGGCCTCATCGCGCACTGGCGTCAGGTAAGCGTCGAAAGCCTCACCGCCGCCAAGGTCGAGGAGTTGATCTGGCACATGAACAGTCTCACCGGAGAACACCCGCTCGTAGATTGAGGCGACGATCGGCCAAGTTTCCGGGAAAGTACTGGGCACGGAGCAACCGAGCGCTCCGGGATGTCTATCACGGTAGAGGCGCGCGGCAGTGTCGTTGTAGATAAGGACGCGCTGGGAACCGCACACGAGGCTCGATACGAGCGGACTGGCGAGGATCTGCTCGACCATGACCTTGAGACGCTCTGACCAAGCTTCCTGCGGTCCGAGCGGCGTGTCCACCCACGCATGATCGCGGATGCGCAAGGCCATCTCACCGCTTCCGTGGGGCCAAACTGGCATACTGACCTGAGTCTGAATGAGGCTTAATCGAGGATGTCCGGTCTGGAGCGGCATGGCAATGGCAGCTCCCCACACACGACTGTCGTGGCATACACCCTAGGATTGGTTGTGAGCCCTGTAGCGAGCGCAATGCCCTGATTGTTCCAATAGGGCGTGCTCCTGTGGGACGGTCTACAATCCCGCCAGGGTCGTTCCAAAAGATGTCTGGGGAGTTTGGAACGACAGAAAGACCGAAATTTAAGATCCGTGTGGAATGCTGCTGTGCATTGTCTCGGTCAGGATCGGTCGCAGCACGAGATTATGTTGCTATTAAGCGGACTATTCGCTCTTCAGAGATGGGTCGAAAGCGGGTATGGAGACTACGTCCGCTTCGATGCATTGCCGCTCCGAAAGCGGACGGGCGGAAAACCACCCTAAGCGGTCTTGCAATATTCAGCGAAGTCGGTTGCTTGGATTGATACCGCCCCTCCCTGCACCAGCCCTTATCCATCACGCGCAGGGTCGCGTCCGGAGCGCGCTCCAAGCAGTGATGATGCCAGAAATAAGCGTTGCGATCAGAAGGACGCCGCTGGCCATCGCTATGGCAACGGTGTTGCGCTCACCTACACCGACTGCTTCACTACAGGAGTCTGTGCGTGGAACGACCCGAACAACCGCACCGATGTGCGTTCTCCTACCTGATCTATCCAAACCGATCTGATCATGACATGCGATAGGACGACCCTCCGCAATCCTCGTGAGAGAGATCTCCGCAGCGAAGCTATTCTTCGTCGGTCGCAGCGACAGCACTGTTGCATCCGTCGCTGGCAGGGTCCGCATCATCACCTCCTCACGGTGTAACCGGAGAGCAAAGCCCCCTACTAGCAGACCATAGAAACACAGCATGATCGCGCTGTAGGCGTGGAAAGAGCGATCCTCTTCCTTGCCTTGGGCGGCCATTTGCTCCTCCGGACCGCGCGAAGAGCCTCGCCTGTGAGCCGGTTTGACGCTTCCGGAAATGTCCAGCCGGGACGGATACCCCTCAGGCTTTTACGGTAAGTGTAGCGGTCTCAGCGGATAGGGCGCGCAACGCCTTCTCAGCCTCAGCATGAACCACGTCCAGGCCGCATCCGAAGGGCACAGGCAATGCGACGCTCTCCTCTGGGTCTGCCGTCCATACAACGCTGACGATTGACCGCTTGCGGATCAGATCGTGGGTGAGAGCCACGACAGTCACGGTGGATGGCGAAGCGTCGGCCATAATCCCTCCTGGTCGGCGGAGAGCATAAGTTAGCATAGCAACCTGCGCGAGGGCTCGAGGCCGACGCAACGCAAGCGGCCTATTCATACATGCTCGCCCGGGTCGTGTGCGCGAGGCGGCGGAGGGATCGGAGGTCGCGCGGCTGGGCGGCGACGAGTTCGCTGTAGTCATGCCCTCGGACTCAACGGCCCCAGAGGCGGAGGCGTTTGCCGACCGCCTTGTTCAAGCGCTCCGTCGGCCGTACCGAGCACAGGGCACCCGCCTCCCCGATGTCGGGGTGAGCGTCGGCTTGGTGTACGAGCGCGGCCTCGGAGCGGAGGATCTTGCACAGATCGTCGACGAAGCCCTGTACGCTGCAAAGCAGGCCGGCCGGCGCGCATGGCGCAGAGGCACAACGCTCATCGGACGGGCAGCGTAAGTTCAACCCTTGACGGAGATTGAAGGCGCGCCAGCCGGTAGCCGGGGCCCGCCGGACCACCCTTAAGGACGCGACGAGCTATGTCCGCTCGATCTCCTTCTGCTTAAGAGCAGACCGGCCGAGAACCACCCCGGGCAGTCCTTCCACCTTTGACCCGGAGCAGGCCCTCAAAGAGGCCACGTCATTTATACCCGGCTTGATGGCAAGCCCGCTACCTCCCCCGTTTCGTGTTCGAGCGGGGATCCGCCTACCGGATAAATCCAGGACGGATATGGCGCATCTCGATTTGAAAGTTCGTACGCGATGCGTCACGGAGGCGGCGAGCTGAAGCCGCACATCCTCAGGCGGCGAGATACTGAGGCTTTGGTCCCACAATGATCCAATATGCCCTGCTCGCCTGTGCCGGACTGTTCACCCTCGATATGTCCGGGGTCGCATTTCGCTGGGTGACGAACGTGGTCAGTCGATGAAGATTGTCTGTTAGGCTTTGCCGGGTGACCGGATCATCGCGGCCCGCCCGGCTTGCGCGCTACCGATGGCAAAAACCGCGCGGTCCGCGGATCAAACCGGGCGGACAGCCACGCGGCGCTCCAGAGATCGCCCGGCGGATAGCACCGCGTGGGCCATGGTTAAGCCGACAACCGCCAAACGGTCCGCGGTGCTCGCCGAAGCCGCACCCGCCCCGTACGAGCATGATTGAAGTGTCACTCGTCGAGAGGGGGGGAACAGGCAGCGCCTGGGCCGTCCCACTCGCAAGCGCCAGGGCAGACGCAGCTACGATCACCGTAGGAAGCTTCATCAAAACGCTTCCTCTCCAAACACTTCGTCTGCCGATGGGACACACTGCGCCTACCCCGTGACGGCAAACGGCGTGGTCAGACGTCGATGAACCCGAGTGTTTGCCTGCGTATGTCAGAAGGTGTCCAGTTTGCTGCCTGGCAGGCGGATCTATCAGTGGGGCTCGCTCTGCTCGTGCCCCCGACCGCCCCCCGATAGTAAGGATGGATGAGTGCTCAACTTGTGCTAGGCATCACCGTCGAAGTCACGGACGTAGGTACGGACCGGCGTAGCTACGCCACTACGTCATTACGTAAGCACGCAATGAGGCACTGATGTACGTCGTAGTTGTCGCAAGCCAGAAGGGTGGAGCCGGCAAAACCTCGCTGATGCGCAGTCTCGCAGTCGCCACTCATCAAGCGGGACACGCCACTGCTCTTCTTGATACCGATCCACAGGGTTCGCTCACCAGCTGGTGGAACCGTCGCGAAGACCAGGAACCGGCTCTCGTGCGGATCGAAGTCGCGGATTTCGCGGTCGGCGCCGAACGGCTGGCCGCCGCCGGGATCGAGTACCTGTTCGTCGACACGCCGCCGTCCGTCCGCCCCGAGTTGCGGACCCTGCTGGGCCATGCCAGCCTTGCCATCGTCCCGGTGCGCCCCTCCCCCGATGACCTCGATGCGGTAGGCGATACCCTGTCGCTGATCGAGGATGCAGGCTGCCCGTTCGTTTTCGTACTGACCCAGGCGAAGCCCCGGACGCGACTGCAGATGCAGGCCGTAATGGCGCTGGCGAAGCACGGGAAGCTTGCCCCCACCGTCATTCACGACCGGACGGATTTCCCGACCGCCGCCATCGCCGGACGAGCCGTAACCGAGTTCGAGCCCGAGACGACCTCCGCCCGGGAAGTGAAGGAAGTGCTTGACTACGTACTGACGCAGCTGCGTAAAGATGCAAGCAAAGCGAAGGCGGGACGATGAGCGCGTCGAACAAGCAACCAGTCTCCCTCGACGGATTGATCCAGGCAAAGGGTGCCCCTCGTCCGTCTGAGGTACCGCAACGTGGCGAAGCGCACGTGCCGGCTACACTAGCCCCTCCGGCGCCTGCTCCCGCTCGCCCAATCTCGGATGCGGAACCGCGAACCAAATCCCTCACACTCCGTCTCTCGGAGCTTCGCTACCAACGCCTCCGGCGGTTCGCTTTCGAGCGTGACGCCAGTCACCAGGAGGTGATCGAGGCCGCGTTGATGGCCTTCCTCGAGCGCGAGGAAAAGTGACTGACCCGCTCACCCACGTGGGTGTGTGAGTCAGCAGTTACGTAAGCACGTACCTACGTACTAAGGTAACCACGCAGGTACGTGCTTACATCTAAATCGATAGCTTGCGATAAGCGTCATCTCCATAAGCCTCAACGGATAAGCTGCACCACGACGCCAGCGCCGACAGCGATCTCCTGCCAGGCGGCGTCGGCGGTAAGGGCGACAGAGTCTGAACGGGCAGCCAGCGCAAGACAGAGCCGGTCTCCGATCCCGAGCCCTTTCGCGCGGGTCAATGGCTCCAGCAGGGCGGCACGGATGCAGAGATCGTCGTCGACGGTAGTCAGCGGGAACACGAGACCGTTTCGAAGACCCCTCACGGCGGCTTCATCGGCGCCTTTGCGGACCATCCATCCGGCGACCTCCCCGAAATTTACACTGGTCATCGTGGTGGTGCCGCTGAACGCCGCCAGAACCTGTTCCCAACCCGGTTCCCGACGCAGGTAGGCGAGGAGGGCCGAGGCATCGAGGACGCTACGCGCCACGGTCAGCCTCCACCGTAGATGGGTCGATTGGCTCGTTCGCCTCCGCCGATGTGCCTGCTTCTCTAGCCGCTTCGGCGCGGCGCGCCTTGAGGAAGGCATTCACCGAGGCCCCGTCATCCGACAGGAAAGAGGCTGCCTGCAGCTGAAGCTCGGCCATGGCAACCGCGACTGAGCGCACCCGAAGCTCGCCCTCTACCATGGTCAACACGACGGGCCCACCAGCCTCGAGGCTGAGGGCTTTGCGGGCCTGGGCTGGGATGATTAATCGCCCACCGGCGTCGATCTTAGACAGCGTTGCATTCATACCGATATAGCCCCTTCAATCCATCTTTATAAAATCACCCAGCAACCGATAATGCAATATAATAGATTTGATAGCCATATGCTCGCTTAATTCCGTCTGTGAGTTTTATGCCAAGTTGCCTTGGTATGGCAACTGTGCCGTAGCTGGTTGATTTGCCGCTGTTGGGTGGTGGTCTGAGCGATGGGAGTGGCCGAAACCGAACGGTTTCGGCCATGGTACAATGATATGGTCGAAAATTAGCGTTGCACGGTTTTCGACCAGTCTTTAGTTTAGGCCATCCCTTTCGACCAAAAAATGGCTATGGCCCGTACCTTCGCCTACCTCCGCGTGTCGACCCTCAGCCAGACCACCGACAATCAGCAGCAGGAGATCGCCGCCTCAGGGTTTCAGGTTGAGCCGCAGCGCGTCATCACAGAAACTATCTCGGGCAGCGTGGCGACCTCTCAGCGTCGTGGCTTCGTTCGACTGCTGGATCGCCTCGAGGCCGGCGATGTCCTGGTGGTGACTAAGCTCGACCGCTTGGGCCGCAATGCGATGGACGTCGGCGGCACGGTCGCGCGCTTGGCTGCGCTCGGCGTACGCGTTCACTGCTTAGCGCTGGGCGGCGTCGACCTCACCAGTTCGACCGGCAAGCTGACGATGGGCGTGATCAACGCTGTGGCCGAGTTCGAGCGCGACCTACTGATCGAAAGGACTCAGGCAGGGCTGTCGCGCGCCCGCGCTGCGGGCAAAGCAATCGGCCGACCTGCGAGCCTCAGTCCGGATCAACGTCGACGTGCCGAACAGCTTATCCAGGAGGGACATGGCGCGTCCGCCGTCGCACGGGAACTCAAGGTCAACCGTGCTACTATTCGGCGGGTACAGGCCGCGATGCGCATCCACGGCCAATCCGAGATCGTATGAAGTTGTGCTACGATATCGATCGTCATTCAAAGCCCGACCATACCGAACAGGTCGAGTTGTCCATTCAATCGAGGTATCCGCGACCGCCTACCGGACACGCTTCGCGCCGAGCCACACTTGAATGGCGACGGGAGGGCGACACCCGGTCTACCATACAGCACTGCACCGATGATGATGACCCCGTCACCATGATGAAAGACGTTTGCGGTGTGGGGACCAGCCCGTAGGATCTCCTGAGTCACCGGTTCGTCAGCATCCATCACGGACAGCGCCATCAGGAGATCTTGCAGCCCTATCGCCATGACGCCGAGCGGTCGGAACTCGCTGCCCCGCTGCGTCCAGACGTATCGTACGACCCCAGCACTCGTGTGGGGGAATGAGTTGGGGGCGAAATCGGTCGTGTCAGCAGCGACAAAATCCGCGATCACGGCTCGCTCGGCAAACCGGATGGTCGCCAAAAGTGAGGAAGCGAGCTGCCGCCGACTGATCCGCATATCTCTTCGCCTCCTTGCTCGGAATACTCCAGCTCATCATTCTGTCAACAATGTGCAGGCAACTGTATTAATTCACGAATCGAGGCGACTTTTATCAATAATCTGCAATGGACGCGCAAGATATCATTCATTTAGAAGTACGTACTGTCTTCGGCGGCAGGTTCAGCCGCGTTTGTCGGGGCCGTTCTTATTCCCAAACTTCGGACTGCGCGGCGTGTAGGGCGGTCGTCCCTCGGCGCGGTTAGCCGCGATGCGTTCGCGTAGCTGTACAGCGCGACGGGCGATCGCTGCGGCATCACACGCGCGACACGGCCCACCGCGTCCGGCAGCTCGGCAATCGTGGGGGTTCTGACAGGACGGGCGGGGCATCCCTGCATCCTATCTCTAAGCTTGAGCAGTTGTACCCTTACGCCGCCGACCAGACCGTGGAGCTAAGGAACAGGATCAGGGCGGTATCACCTGCTTGTGCCCCCGCGATCAGGGCGGAAGCCATGGTGGGTTGTTCCAAGCCATCGCGACCGCCCATTCCCACCCGCGCAGGCAACAGAACAAGAGAAGCAGCCGCTCGCCACGCGCCGGCCGATGAAAGGGGATGAGACTAAGGGGTGTCGGGGCATCCGACGCAAATCCCGGGAAAGACGACGAAGAGGACGAACTCGGGCGCCGACGCGCCGGGGTGACGACTCACGCTCGCTCCGCTCCCCTCATCTCGAGGAACCACCATCATGACCATCACCGTGTCCGCCGACGGGCAGGATCCCGCACGCTTACCAGCTACTGGGGCGGGGCTGGAGGCGTCGCTGTGGATCCTGTCGGACCGGACGAAGCCAGGCCTGCGCGCCCTACTGGCGGGACCTGATCCTAGCCAGCCGAGCTGGGGCCACGTTTTCCTGCGCGAGGACTGGCTCGCCTCGTTTGCCAAGCTGTTCGATCTCCCGCCGGTCCAGGGCGGACCAGGAGAACAGATACCGATCCGCCTCGAGGTCGAGGATGACGCCCGTCTGGGGCGGCGCCTCGTCGTCTCGATGAGCGACTGGCCGACCCCGACCCAGGCCGCCGCGGACACGCAACTGCGGCAGGAGCTGGAGCATCAGGGCCTATGGCGGCGCGGCGGCAGACCGGACCGGCTGCGCCAGCTTGTTGCCGTCATCCCCCGGGGTGGAGGTCCACGCTGGGATGCGCTGGCGCCGGGGCTCCAGGCACGGCACGACGGCCGGATCACCCACCTCGCTGAGCGCGAAGTCAACCTCGACGACGCCGACGCCGTCATCGCGGCCCTCGGCGACGCCAAGGACTTCGTCCACTGGGGCGGGGCTGACGCGGTGCTGGTCGTGACGGGGGACCGCCGGATCGGTTCGCGCACGTTCAGCGATCGGCGCGTGCTCGAGGCCGCCTGCACGATCGGCGCACCGTTGCTGACGCTGTCCGGTCCTGTCCCAACCCCGGTCGACCGGCTCGCATGGCACTCGTCGCCGATCCCCGGGGCCATCGAGGCTACGATCGTGGAAATCCTGCGCGGCGAGCTCAAACGGGCCGACCGCCCCCGGCTCGACCGCATCGCGGCGGCCCTAATGCGGGCCCGTCCAGAGGGCGACGCGACCGCCGATGCTCCGTTCTGATCCGACGCTGCCGGCCCGGACGCACGCGTCCGGGCGAACCCCGGTGCGCTCACGCCCCGGGCCGATCACCCTCCCTCATCCGAGACAGATCACTCCCGCTCATGCGTATCCACCTGTTCGACACCTCCCGGACGCCACCGACCGATCCTCTACCGGACCGGCCGATAGGCGGCTTCTCGCCACCACCGGACCCCTCCGGTCCGGTGCTCGACGTCCGCGAGGTGTGGGCGAGGGCCGGCAGCGCGGTGCGGACCAGCCTACCGCGGATCCTGCGGCTCACCGCGGGCGTCGCCCGGGTCGAACCCCGGGGACATGGCGGCTGCGACCTCGAGCTCGTGCCGAGCCACGGCGTGCCCGGGGGTACGTCACCGAGCCTACGCGCCCATATCAGCGTCGCGAACCGCGAGGCTATCGCCGTCGCTCTCGGACGCCCGTTCGACCCCATCGAGCTCACCCATCGCGATGTCACGCTGACCTGCGCCATCAACTGGCTGCACGACGGACGCTTGAGATTATCTGTGACCGCGATTGATCCTGGCTGGCGTGCCAGCGCGATCCAGCTCGAACGGGCCCGGGGATTGGAGGCGCTGACGCGCGCGGACCTGCTCGATGCCCAGCGCCGGCTACCTCAGCCCGCCTGTCTCGAACGCGTCAGCATCGTGTATCCCCCCGGGCAGGGTTACGAGGACGTCGCCGCGACCTTGGCCGCCCTCGAAGCCGCCGGCCTGATACAGGTCGACGATCTGCCTTGTCGGTTCGACGGGTCTGGGTCAGCCGCGGAGGTAGTCCAGCGCCTTGACGAGGCTGCTGCCCTGCATCGCGGGCGAGAACATCGTGGCCTTGTTTTGCTCGTGCGCGGTGGCGGAAGCCCGGCCCGCGCCCTCGATGCCCGCGAAGTCGCCGGGGCGATCGGCACCCTCTCCGTGCCGGTGGCGGTCGCGGTCGGCCACCGCACCGACGCGCCGACGCTCGCCGATCTCACCGCCTGGAGAAGCCTGCCGACACCCTCCGAGGCCCGCCATCTCGTTCTCTCGCTCCTGGAGACCGCGGCGGAACATGCCGAGGGCGCTTGGGCGGATCTGCTCGCTGCCCTCAGGGACCTCGAGGCGAGCGTGTACCGGACGGGGATCGCCCGATGCGAGGCGGTCGCGGACGAGGCCGAGGCGTGTCTTTCCGCGGCCGAACGGCGGGCGGGAGCAGCTTCGATCGCCCTGGAGCGGGGGCTCGAACGGGTCCTCGCGTCGCTGGTCCCGACCCACGGTTCGGGCGTCGTATCCCCGGAGCCACCGCCGGTGCGACCGTCCCCGGCGGACGGGCTCGTCCGTCTCACCGGCCCGCTCGGCCAGCCGGTCCCCGACGCGGCATCGGCAGTCGGCCTCATGACCCTGACCTTCGCGGATGGGATGACGATCACCGTCGTCCGCGCCGAACTCCTCGATCCCGCCACCCTACATTGAGCTCCGATACCGCGATGATGACCCCTGAGACTGACACACCCCTCACCCCCTCGTTCAACGAGGCGTTGGCACGCCTGGACGAACTCGCACGCGAGCTGCGGACCGGCGACCTTGACGAGCGCCTCGCGCGTCTGCCCCAGGATGTGGCCGAAGCCCACCGCCTCAAGCGTATCCTGCTCGACCGGTCGGTCGAGATTCGCGCGGCGATCGCCTGCCTGCGCGGCACGGCCAGACCGATCTTCCCAGCCTGAACGGTCTCACGGACCGATACTGCGGGCCTCTCCGATCACTCGGTCGAGTCTGTGCGGACGATCACCCCTATAGCGACGACCTCGGGACCGGGTGGGACGATCCGGTCCTCTCGCATGGGTGCCCGAGCAAACCCCTGGACCGAGCGGGTACGACACGGCGATCAATAGGATACGCCGTCACTTCGAAAACCAGTGGTCAGATCAATCGCTCGGCGCTGTGGATCGACGGTGGACGGTCTCCACGCGGGGGACTGAACCGTGACGGGCAGGTCGACCGCCATCGTCTGCGTAGATGCTACTGAACCCGCAGCGTCATGTATCTCGCGTCTGTTGCTGAGTTGCCACATGACGGCGTTGGCGGTTCGCCTCGAACGTCCCCGTCACGAACGACCACATGAAGTATTTGCAACGATTCGCTGGGATTTTCTTCCGTTATCTCCACAGTTTTGGCGTAGGCATGGAACGCCACCCAAAGTCAACACGGGGCACTCGAGCAGACACGGTTCTTCGTTCAGGTCGAAAAAAGCGCTTGATCGCACCGGATATCCCGCGCCTACAATAAGCATGCGGCGAAAACACCATGATTCGCCGGAACAAAACACTTAAAGGAACTACTGATGCGCTGGTTGCGACTGGGTTCTCCAAGCTCGTCTAGATCACGGCGAGCGTGTCTTCCGACGCTGTCGGGCCCAGGGCTCACCCATCTCAGACAATCGGATTCGTCGTCCGATCCGGTTCGTCGAACCCGGCTCTCATCGCTCGGCACCGATCCCCGGAAGGGTCCGATCGCAGCACATGACCGTGATGGAGGCCATGTGGAGAAGTCCGGTTCGAGCCACGCGATTGCCTCCCGATGAGCGCGGCAGACCATGGGCACGAAGAAGCCGATCTCGCGCCCCGAGCTGGACGCGCTGATCAGACGCGCACGGAAGCGCGATCGCCGGCGACTTCTCCGACCCGGGGCTCAGGCGCATGAGCCGCCCCGGCAAACTCAGCGTCGAACTCAAGCGAGTTCGAGCCAGCGATCGCAGGCTGGAACCTTGGATGATGGCCAATCACTCGGCGCTAGAGCGCGAGTATGGGGGCGGCCGTCTCAACCTCAAAGAGCTCCTCGAGATCGCCCGTGCGAATGGGCTGACCAATGAGCACGGTGGGCCCGTCACGGAAGCGACGATTTCGAAGACTTGGGCGCGTGTTCGCGCACGAAAAGCCCGAGCGGCATTACGTTCTTCCCCGGAACCGCGGAAGTTCCCGCCCGGCGTCGTCGAACTTCCTACCCCGGGTCAGGTGGCCGCTCGCGAGGATGCTCGAGATCGAGCCGCAACCGAGGAACCCTCGCGCGCGCGCCGACGGGCGTCCCCACAAAACGTCCCTGCGCAGACCTCACTCGCCGGCGGTGTGGCCCCCCGGGCGCCGCCGCTAGCGCTGTCCGGGCACGATCCCGGTCCCGCCGGTGGCTTGAGTGTCGACGAGCAGATCGCGCGCTTTCGTAGCGACCAGCGGGGGGGATCGCGGGAGATGCCGAAGTCCCTCGATGACAGCAAGTGAGAAATTCCTGATCCTAAGGAGATTATTGTGTCGAGAAACAACGCCAGCACCAAGACGATCGATGCCCTTCCCACGTCCGATATCATTAGACCGCGCAACGATGGGGCGAGCGACATAGAGTTAGCCACAGAGATCGCGCGGACATCTGGTTTAGGCCGCGTTCAAACCATGGTCGTCCCGTACGCCCGCGGTAAGTCCGGCAAGTCGAAGATCAGCCGATTGCTCGTCGAGTGTGCGATGCTCGCGGGGATGCCGATGCGCTACAGCGATGCCGATCCCTCGAATGCCGGTCTGAAAGAGATATACCGCGACGCCATCAGCCCGGCCAGCGTCAATCCCCAGGACCTGATCGCCCATACCCGTACCGAGGTCGAAGAGTTCGTCGACGGCGGCGCGTCGTGTCTGATCGACTACGGCGCGGGTAATCCGACGTTCGAGGCGTGCCTACAGGAGATCGACCTGTCGCGCTTCATCAAGGAGCATGGCAAGCGACTGCTCCTGTTCTGTCTGCTCGGCCCCACGCGAGGCGACCTCTCGTACATCGACGAATTCCTGCGTCATCCCTCTCTCACCGCAGCGGATGTCGTCCTGTGCTGCAACGAGGGCCTCACAGAACGGGGCCGCGAGATCCAGGCGTTCGAGCCTTGTCTCGAATCCCCCCAAGTCCGGGCTGCGATCGGGCGCGGTGCTCGCCTCATACGCCTACCGCGTCTGCATCCCGCCGAGCGGATCGAAGCCCTCGGGCTGACCTACCTCGACGCCGCACTGCGTCGACCCAACAGGGCGGGCCAGAGCCTCGGTGCGCTCGATGCGGGGATCACCGCGCAGTGGCTGAGGCAGTTGCCCCATGCCTTCGCGCCGATCCGGGACTGGATGACCTTCGCTCCAGTCGAGAGCCTCGTCGCAACGATGGAAGCGGAGCTGACCGCACGTGTCGCTGCGCGCGCCGATCGGGGAGCGGTGGTATGACCACTCACCCGCAACCCCTCACGCCCAAGCTTCCGCCGACGCCGGTCGAGGCTCAGCTTGCCCGCATTCACCGTCAGTTCGAGCGGGTCGGTGTCTCTACCGGGGAACCGCTCCACGACGCCCTGATCTCAACGACCGCCCTAGCGCGGATCGTCGATCACGAGCGGAGGGTTTTCAGTGGTGACGTTGGAGCACTCCGAGCGGACCTCGGACAGCATATCGTCGCGGTCGATGTCGCCCGCGAGAAGATCGAACAGGCCGCCAGTCGTTTCGGCAATGCCGCGGCGGAACTCGAGGCTCATAAGATCGCCATCGAGGCCATCACGCTGGCCGATACCGCCTCGTACCTGGGGCGGGTCGGGCTTCTGATGGCTCGCACCGCCGCTCTCAGCGGCGGGATCGCCCTCGTCCTCGGGGGGGGCGGTGGTTACATGCTGGGAGATCGGCGAGCCTTTGGGTCCCAGCTCACCCTCGCCGAGCAGCTACGGCAAACGTACGGGATCGATACCCTCTCGGCGGCGACCTGGGATCCGCTCATCCAGCTCAACGATCCCCGTCCGTTCGTTCAGAAGTGCATCCGGAACGGCTACAAGCGGGTCGAGGACGGGCGTCGCGTCTGCGAGGTCACGCTCGTCTTCCCGCCGCCTCCGACCGAGTGAGGGCAGGGACAGTCAGGCTCCCCACTGCCCCCGGCGTGGCCCGTACCGATGGCTGCGTCGGGGCTATCGCATCGGGCTACCCAATCCCTTCGCCGCCACCCGTAGGTCCGGCCGGGATGTGTTCGGGACCAGCTTCGACCGGTCCCGAACACATCCCCTGAAACGACGCCCACAAACCCCGGAACCAACCGCGAGGCGCTCCCGACCGGCGCCAGACCGGTGCGCGACCCGCCTCCGATCCGCCGAACCGGCATCTCGAATTCATCCCACAGACCAAGGCACCCCTTGGTGCAGCGAAATGGAGACGATCACGATGCCCGCCAAGCCGAAGCCCGCCGTCGCAGGTGACGACGTCCCCTGGACGCTCGAACGCCTCGGCGATCATATGCAAGCACTGTTGCAGGCAGTGGACTGCCTCGCCCAAACGGCCGACCAGCATACCAAGATGCTGCGGCAGGTGTTGGAGGCTGCGGCGGCTCCGGCGGAGAGCTCCGAGCACAGTCCGCTCAACCGCAACCTCAAACTCATCGCCCGTCTCCTCGACCAGAACGGTGATCTGCTCAGTGTGATCTGCCAGCAGGTCGGTGCGTCGCTCCCGACCAAGCCATAGGGTCCACACCCTTGATGACCTACCTCACGGGGCGAGTGAGTACCCCCGCCCTGGCGATGGCGCGTCACTACCTGCAGGTGACGCTCCCGACCGACCTCAAAGAGGTCGCTGCCTACTATGGCTGGTCACACGACCTCGGTGCCGGGCCGGACGAGGGACGGCCCTCGCCGCGGCTACGGGCGGACCTCGATCCGCCCCTCGCCCGCCTGCTCGGCTTGGACCCCGCAGCCCCGCTCGACCTCGCCACCGTGGCCCACCTGCTGGCCGGCCATCGCGCCGACGGACAGCCGATCCTGGGCAAGCAGGTCCAGGCGGGCGAGCGGGTGACGTTCATCGACCTGTGCTTCTCCGCCGACAAGTCGGTGTCGATCGCTTGGGCGCTAGCGCCGACCGAGGCCGAGAGAGCCATCATCGCCCTGGCCCATCGCGAGGCGGTCGAGGCGACGATGGCCGGCGCCGTCGCCCCGCTGATCGGACGAGCCCGCCGCGGCAAGGCCGGGCGGGGTGGGGCGGAACTCGGCGCGATCGCGTGGCTGGCGTTCGACCATTGGACTAGCCGGCCTACGACCTTGGGGACAGACGATGGCAGCGAAGCCCTCACACGCGGGGACCCCCAGATCCACACTCATTGCCCCGTCCTCCACGTCGTGCGGACTCCCGATGGGCGTGTGGGATCGCTGGATCTCCAACGCCTGCGGGGCCGGGTGCATGAGCTCGGGGCGATCTACCAGGCGTACCTCGCGCGTAACCTGCGACGGGCCGGGATCGCGATGGCCCTCGATCCCGCCCACGACTGCGCCCGGATCGCGGCGATCCCGGAGGCCATCCGTGGAGCTTTTGCAAAGCGAACCGTGATCGGTACGGCGGCCGCCTATGAATGGGCCCGCGAGCGGGGGCTCGACTGGGACGATCTCGATGCCCCCACGAGGATCGGCCTACTTAAGCAGGGGGTGCAAGGTGACCCGCGTGCGGCCAAGCGGGACGACCTCGGCGACCGTGCCGCCTGGCAGGCCGAGGCTGCGGCCCTCGGCTATGCGCATCCGGGTGTACTCGGCACCGAGCCGTCCCGGCCGCCGTCGACCCTGGCGCGACGCCTGGAGCGGGCCTACGCGGTCGCCCTCGATCTGCTCGAGCCGCAGCTCGCGAACGCGGCGGTACTGCCGGAGAGTAATGTACGGCTGGCCGCGGCCCGCGCGCTGATCGCCGCCGGGATCGAGGGGGCGGACGAGATCGAGGGGGTTCTCGAACTGATCCATACCCGGGGCGTCCGACAGGAGGGGCAAAGCGTGACGCTCCTCCCCGAGACTCCCGATCCCGAGGCCGATGGGACGGGCTGGCAGCGCACGGTCCGACGCTACACCACCGGGCTGCATCTGGAGCGCGAAGCCGAGCTCGTCCGGTTGGTGCGCGCAGCGGCCATGGAGCGGCGGGGGGCACTACGGACCGAAGCGATCACCGTGGCGGTCGTGCGCTCGGGCCGGGACTTCGCCTCGACGGAGCACGGGCGCACGCAGCGGGAGGCGATGGACAGGCTCGGGACCGGCGCGGCCTTCACCGCGGTGATCGGGGTCGCGGGCAGCGGCAAGACCACGCTGCTGCAGCCCCTGGTCGACGCCTACGCTACCGCGGGCGCGCGAGTGTTCGGCACGGCGCTCGGGTGGAAGCAGACGCGCGCGCTGACGGAGACCGGTATCCCGGCCGAGCGCTGCCTCGCGCTGGCGAAGTTGCTCGCGGACGGCGAGGGCGGCAAGCTCGCCCTGGGGCCGGAGACGGTGGTCGTCGTCGATGAACTCGGGCAGGTCGGAACCCGCGACCTGCTGCGATTGATGCGGTTGCGGGCCACCAACGGGGGCTTCCGAATCCTGGCGGTGGGGGACCCGCGCCAGTGCGCGTCGGTGGCGGCCGGGCCGGTGATCGAGTTGCTGCGGCAGGCCCTGGGTGAGGGGGTGATCCCGGAGATCCTGACGAGCGTGCGTCAACGCGATCAGCAGGAGCGTGAGACGACCGGCCTCTTCCGGGAGCGGCGGGCGAGCGAGGCGATCACGCGCAAGCGGCGGGATGGGACCGCGCGGCTCGTGCCGGGCCCGCCCGCCGCCGTCGCGGAGGCGGTCGCCGACCTGTGGTCGGAGCGGCGCACGGCCAACGCCGACAATCCAGGCTACAGCCTGTCGGTGAGTGCGCCGACCAACGCCGACGTGCTGATGCTGGCGAGAGCGATCCGGGCGCGGAGGCGGGACGCGGGCGAACTCGTCGGGCCGGATCGCCTCATCCCGGCGACCGACAACGTCGGACGCCAGTTCGACGTCATCCTGGCTGTGGGCGACAGGGTCCGACTGTTCGCGCGCACGCCAGCCCGGAGTGCCAGCGGGCAGACCCTGGAGATCGGGGTCAACGGCAGTGTGGTGATGGTCGAGGCGATGGAGCCGGAGGGGATCCGCATGCGCGATGCCAGTGGCCGCTCGGGGTTGGTGGCGTGGGCGACGCTGCGCCATCCCGCCTGCGATCCCACCGCGCCGCGCTTTCGGTTGGGTTACGGCGATGTCCTGACGATCGACAGCATCCAGGGCGTAACGAGCGAGGAGAGCCTTTTCGTCATGCCGAACGGGTCCGCCTCCGTCGACGCCTTCCGCGGCTACACCGCGGCGAGCCGGCACCGGGCACGGAGCTACCTGATCTGCGGCGAGGGGGCCGAGCGGGCGGCGATCGAGGGCCGCCGTCCGATCGGGGGCCGTCGCCCCATCACGGAAGACGAGATCTGGGAGCGGGTGGCGGCCAACCTCTCGCGAGAGCCCGTGGCGGTGACGGCAACGGGTCTGGTCGCACGGACTCGACAGGCCGAGGCCAAGGCCCGACGGACGTTGCCCCTGGCGATGGCTCCGATCGAAGCGATGGAACGGCGGGGCCTGACCCGAGCCAGCCTGAGGCGGGGGTTCGAGCGCGGCCGGGAGATAGAGGTCCTGACGGATTGGACGGAGGTGATCGTCGAGCCGATCGATCGGCAACTTACCGGCACGGCCGAGCTGGCCGATAGACTGTCCCGCCGGGTGGAGGGCGCGGTTCCCCGGGAGACGATCGAGCCGCCGAAACCGGGGGGCTTCGGCCGCGGCCGGATCCTGCGACGCGTCGAGGTGTGGGCGGAGGGGATCGGGGAACTGCTCGCGCAGCAGCTCTCCCAGATGAGTGTCCTGGCGGACAGCTTCTCCGACCCGGCACGCGATATCATGGTGAGGCCAGGCCGGCTCGCCCGGAAATTCGTGCGACGGCGGGATATGCAGAGACTCGACGATTGGGGGCATTCACTGGCCGAATGGCTGGGATGGCAGGTGGAAACCAGTCGCGCGATCCTCGTGGCGATCTCGAAGAGATCCCCCGAGGGACCGGCCGGTCCGATCGTCGAGCCGGTGCCTAGCCCGATGGAGAGTGCGGCCGGGCCGGAGAAGACGGGGGTGCGACGCAGACCGGCGAAGCGGGCACGAGGTAAGGGAGAGGGTTCCGGATCGGAGAGATGACCGTCTTCCATACGGATTGATCCGTAGGGTTCGTGCAGGCCCGACGTGTCACCGCGCCGAAGCTTTCCAGGGATCCATGACGTCGAAGCCGCATCCGGTGAAATCTCGTACGTTGCGTGTCGCGAGCCGTGCGCCACGCGAGGCGACGATCGCCGCGATCTGCCCGTCGATCTGCGAGATCGGCTGGCCGGCCTGGCGGCGGCGGGCGGCGACCGCCGGATAGGCCATCGCCGCGTCACCGTCGAAGCCCAGGACGCGACCGGCGAATTCGTGCTCGAAGATCGGTCGAGCGGCGGCGATCAGGTCGTCGCGGCGACGACCCTCCGGGAGGAGCTCGAGGCCGTAGAAGATCTCCGCCTGGGTCAGGGTGGTGGTGAACAGGCTGGCGACCGGTTGCGCTGCGAGCCATTCGAGGACACGAGCCTCGGGATGCGCGCGCATCAGCTCAGAGATGACGTTGGTATCGAGGACGATCATTCCCCGAACGTGATCGGCGGGCGGGCTTGCTCCCGGGGGACGTCGGGCATGTCGACGCCCCCGAGGGCGGCAAACCGATTATGGATCGAGTGCCCCAGACTGCTGGTTTGGGGTAGTTCGGTGGAGAGGGCGGACCGAAGGATGTCGCGGGCCTCATCTTCCATGGAGCGCCCGCGTTTGGCAGCGCGCAGGCGCAGGCGTTCCTTGATCGCATCGTCGATATTGCGGATCGTTACCACAGCCATGGACATCTCCATAAGTCATTGACTGCAACCCGGCAATCGTGGCGCCCGGCCGGCAGAGCCATCGCGCCGCACCGGCCTGCAACATCGTTCGAAGCGAAGGAGGCAGTTTTCCGATCGGTAGGCGAACCCTTCTGTGATGTCGGGATCCGCCCTACACGCACAAGAAGACGTCGTAGCCGAGCGCTATGACATTCAGGGATACGGTCCGCGGAATAGGTCGCCCATCGCCTTACGCCGGAACAGGGTGAACCAGCGGCGGCGGCGATGCTCGGGCCGGTCGTGGATCATATGGCAGCGCTGGCAGAAGGCAGCGAGGTTGGCGTTCGCGTTGTTGCTGGTGTCATGATCGCGATGGGCGGCGGCCAGCACGACCCGGGTCGTACGGACGCGGGCGAGTACGTCGTCCGCTCCGGGGGACAATAGGCAACCTGGGGATGATGCCGCTCCATAAAAAATTTCGGTTTCAAGTAGACCAAACAATATAGATATACGTGGTCCGCACATTAATATGGCATTATATATTAGATCGAGATAACCTATAATGGTCACCAATAATTATGTTTAATTTGGAGTTCTTGGCAATAATTGTTTCCTGCTCCGTCAAAAGCTCCCGTATAGCTAGCAGCCAGAAGTGAGCTTCAAAGCCTTCGGGTCGATGATGCCGCTCCCAAATCTCGTAGGCGCGCTCGCGGATACAATCGTTCTTGATATCCGTATTGCTATCTAGAAAATATGTCTCTTCTTTCCTCATGTGTTAGTCCTAGTCGACCCAGAGACAGTCGAGAGCATTACCGCGTCGTTGCCGACCTCGCTCCCGCCAAAACCCAGCAATCGTGCAAGTCTGTCGCGGGCGCGCCAAACTCGGCTCTTCGCGGTCCCAATCTCGCAGTTCATGATTGCCGCGGCTTCTTCGTAACTGAGATCCTCGCCTGCCACGAGAACCAACGCCTCGCGCATTACTGACGGAAGCTGAGACAGGGCGACTTGGACATCCCGGAGGTCGAGATGACCCGCCTGATCAGGTAGAGAAATCAACTGGGCAGCGTGTACCCCCTCTTCGTCCTGCACCTCACGATGTTTTCGATGCTGACTATAGAATGGATTGCGCAGGATGGTGAAAGTCCATGCCTCGAAGTTCGTCCCCAGGGTAAATGACGCCCTATTCTTCCATGCCCGTAGAAGGGTTTCCTGTACAAGATCATCCGCGGCAGTGGGTCATGTGCCAACGAGAGGGCGAAGCGGCGTAGAGCAGGTGTCGCTGCCAGCAGAAGCTGATGACATTCGAAATCGTTGCAGTCATGCGCCTGACCGAGGGCAAGTTCAAGCTTGGCCAAGAGATCAGCAAAAAGGTTTGTACTACCCGGCTCGATGATCTCTGGTGTGCAAACACCTGCGAGTAGAGCCCCTAGGTGTTTCTGAATACGCGGCGGGAGGCTAGGGCGAGATGGATCGAATATCTCCTCACTTGCGGCGGTGACCGAAGGCGCTTCCGTGCGGTTCATAGGGTCATGTCGAGAGTACGGCAGTGATCGGATCTGTCCTCGATATGGCAGATCATTCGTTCACGTGTCGTCTAGCTGCGGCTGCGGCATTGCGCCCAGCCAATAGGTTGGGATCTGACGTGGCCATGATGTCCGCTTCCCTGCGCGACTGCCCGGAAGCAGACCGTCAGAAATCCACCCTTCTCAGACTTGCATGGGCGTGAGGCTGCGGGACTGGGCCTGCTGCCCGCGGGCGTATTGGATCGGCGATCGACCAACCTGCCGAGCGAAGGCGGTGCTGAAGGTGCTGGCAGACCCGTAGCCCACGCGCTCAGCCACCTCCGCCACGCCGGCACCTTCGCGACCAAGCAGATCCTTCGCCAGCGCGATGCGCCACGCCAGAAGATACGCCATCGGCGCGACACCGACCTCGCGCCGGAACCGTTCGAAGAACGTCGAGCGCGATAGTCCCGCCTCTCGGGCCAAGGCCGCGACCGTCCAGGGAGCGGTCGGTTGCTGGTGCATCCGGCGCAACGCGGTGGCCACGCGCTCGTCGGCAAGCCCACGCAGGAGGCCCGAGGGCGCCGTCGGACCCGCAGTAGACCGAAGCGCCTCGATCAGGAGCACTTCCAGTAGCCGCGCAAGGACGACTTCGCGGCCGGGCCTGTCCGCCCGTGTCTCTTCGTTCACGAGACCGAGCAGCATCGCCAGTCGCCCGACGCCGCGCACATGGACGAACCGAGGCAGGAGCGACAGAAGCAGGTCCACGTCGTCGGAGGCGAAAGTGCAGTGCCCCACCAGCATGCGCAGGTCGAGCTGCACCTCGGGAGGGCCGAGCCGAAACACGCCGGGGCCAACCTCGACGGGGGGCAGCGCCCGCCCCGCCGATGGCGCGACGAGGCTGGAGGCGGCGAAGGCGCTTGCGGCGGGGATCAGCACGAAGTCGCCGGCCGCGAGGATGATGTCCGCCTCACCGTCGATCGCAAGGCGGCACGCGCCCTCCAGCACCGCGGCATAGAACGGCTGGCCGTGGTCGTCGCGCCGCACGGTCCAGACGCCGCCGGCCAGGACCAACTTGGAGAATGAGGCGCTGGGCTGAAGCAGCCCAACCACCTGGGTCAGCGGATCGACCATTCCGGACGCTCGCCAATGAAAGACGGACGCGTGCCGGTATCACGTCCGGCGGAGCGCTCCTATCACACCGGAGTGCGTCACACGGGAGGTCCCCATGAACACGATCCTCATCACCGGCTGCTCATCTGGCTTTGGCCTGGAGACGGCGCGCCTGTTCCTCGACCGCGGTTGGCGGGTCGTCGCCACGATGCGCACGCCCCAGGCGGCCCTGCTCCGGGAGTCCGACCACCTCACCGTCCTGCCGCTCGACGTGACTGACGCCGGCAGCATCGCCAGGGCGGTCGCAGAGGCCGGGCCGCTCGATGCCCTGGTGAACAACGCGGGCGTCGGGCTGCTGAACGCTCTAGA
Organism: Beijerinckiaceae bacterium; assembly: GCA_022702015.1. Classification (GTDB taxonomy): domain Bacteria; phylum Pseudomonadota; class Alphaproteobacteria; order Rhizobiales; family Beijerinckiaceae; genus Methylobacterium. The sequence continues at coordinate 36,340 of JAKONI010000204.1, forward strand.
AGGCCTGTCGATGGAGTCCGCCCGTGAGGTGTTCGAGACGAACACCCTTGGCACCATCGCCATGACCCAGGCCGTGCTGCCGCAGTTCCGGAAACGGGGCGCTGGGGTGATCGTCAACGTCACGTCGAGCGTGACCCTGCGGCCGCTGCCGCTGCTGGCGGTCTACACCGCGAGCAAGGCGGCGGTGAACGCCTTCACCGAGTCCCTCGCCCACGAGCTCGTACCATTCGGCGTGCGCGCCCGGCTCGTTATCCCCGGCCGGTCGCCGGAGACCGCATTCGGCACCAACGCCCGCACCCGGATGGGGATGGATGTGCCCGAGGCCTACGGCGATCTGGCGGCTGAGGTGTTCGCGAACTTCCAGCAGGCGACAGAAGAGCTGACCCGGGCCTCGGACGTGGCCGAGGCCGTCTGGCGCGCGGCGACCGACCCGGCTTGCCCGATGCGCCTGCCGGCCGGCGCCGATGCAGTCGCCTGGGCGGCGGCCTGACCCAAGCCCCCGCATGTCTGCTTCCGCTAGGTGTGTGAGCGGAAGTGGCCTGCCCCCATTTGGTGGCCCAGGTTTGAAGTTAGTGCATCGTCGGTCGTGTGACGATGGTAGGGCAAGCCGACGGTACTGAGCCGCTTGGTTCCGTTGGCCAGATGACGACCTCTGGCGCAGGTGGGCAGTAGCCGAGTGACGAGTGCGGCCGGATGCTGTTGTAGTGCCTCCGCCATTGCTCGATCACGACGCCGGCTTCCTTGAGGGTGTAGAACACCTCGCCGTTGAGGTGTTCGTCGCGCAGCTTCGCGTTGAAGCTCTCGCAGTACCCGTTCTCCCACGGACTGCCCGGCTCGATGTAGGCGGTCTCTGAGCCGACCGTCGCAATCCAGTCTCGGACAGATCGAGCGATGAACTCAGGTCCATTGTCTGAGCGGATATGGCCGGGCACACCGCGCTGGCTGAATAGATCCGACAAGACATCGATCACGTCGTGCGCCTTCAGCTTACGAGATACGCGGATGGCCAGGCACTCACGGGTGAACTCATCGAGGACATTCAGCATCCGGTACTTGCGACCGTTATGCGTCCGATGCTCGACGAAGTCGTAGGACCAGACATGGTCAGGCCGCTCTGGCCGCAGGCGCACGCACGAGCCGTCGTTGAGCCAGAGGCGGGCCCGCTTCGGCTGCCGGACTGGGACCTTGAGACCCTCCCGCCGCCAGATCCGTTCGACCCGCTTCACGTTGGTCGTCCAGCCATCGCGCCGGAGCAGCGCAGTGATCCGACGATACCCGTAGCGCCCATACTGGAGAGCCAGCGCGACGATGGCGGCGGTCAGTGCAGCTTCGTCCTCGACCACCACGGCGCACTTGCGTTGTGTCGAGCGGTGCTGCCCCAGAACGCGGCAAGCGAACCGTTCCGACACGCCATGCTCGGCCACGACGTAGTCGACGCAAGCCCGGCGGCGAGCCGGGCTCAGAAGTTTCCCGAAGCCGCCTCCTTCAGGATGAGCTTCTCCAGGGTCAGGTCCGCGATCGCCCGACGAAGACGTTAGTTCTCCGTCTCCAAAGATTTCAATCCCTTGACTTGATCACCCTTGAGGCCACCGTACTCGGAGCGCCAGCGGTAATACGTGACCTCCGTCACCTCAATAGACCGGATTGCTTCGGCAACCTTGCGTCCCTGCGAGACCAGAACATCAACCTGCCGCAGCTTGGCGACGATCTCCTCAGCCGTATGCTTCTTCCATCCCATGAAAACATCCTCCACATGGCGCAAAGCCATACCTCAGGGAGGACCACTTTCCAGGGGGCAGGCCATCACGTGCTGCCGATGGCGGAGCGCCGGTCTTAGGGGGAAGTGGGAGTAGAATAAGGGTGCGGGGGGTAGTAGCGGCCCCAGGCACGCTTTGCGAAACAGGGTAGCCGGAGATAGGTCGCTACCCCCCGGTTACCCTCTACCGACCCCCGTGATTACCCCCCTGCGACCCTCTAGCGACCCTTATGAGTTGGGGTCGAACGGCTCTCCCCTATCCTGGAGATAAACGGGGGCGGGATAGGTCATGTCGGGAGTGGTGAGGCCGACGATGAACCTACGGGCATGGTCAACTACCCCAACCATGCTGCGAGGGCGGACGGCTACGGCAACCGTTGGGTGGTGACGATCACGAGCACGTCCGATCCTGAAGCCGTACTGCGTCGCCTCTACGCTCATGCCCTACCATTGATGACCATCTGATCCAGGACGCGCCTGTCTGTCGTCTCCGGCGAGAGAACGTCAAACCTCCTCAATGGCTACCCTTCTTGGCATCCTGCCAATCGATGCTGATACCGCCTCAAACGACGCTTGATATCGTGTGCGGGCGGATGATCAGGAACACGGGTTTCTAAGCCATGAGGCCCAAGGGGTTTGGGTGATCGTCATAACGGCGAGCATTCCGACGGATCAGTTGGAAGCCGTCTATCGGTACCTCATGCCTACTTCGTGGGGGAAAAGCCCGCAGCTGGGATTGTAGCCGGTGAAACGCGGCTTGGACCTACTTCGGGCTACAGCCGATGCAGATGCCTTTGGCGATGCTGTCCTGCTGCTTCTCGTTCTTGGAACGCCGATTGATGTCGCTCCTGGAGGTAGGGCTGGCATCCCGGCTCGGGGGCTTGGTCTGGCCGACCCCGGTGATATCGCGAACCGGGGTGATGACGGCCTTCGTCGTCGGAGTGGGAACAGACCCGCTCGTAGCAACCAGAAGCGTTAGCGCCGTCGCGTTCAAAAAGGCCATGGAGATCTCCGTTTACAGCGGAGGTAACGGCCACGGGGGCGCTAGGATGCGCCCGCAATCAATTGCGCGAGACCCGCATGTGCTCGACCAGATCGAGGGGATTCGGCTCGACGCCTCGATGGCGAGGCGGATTTCATCCGTGAACATGATCCTCGGCCCCTTCCATGAGGCCGCAACAGATCGTTCCGGGTCGCCGCGAGGGCGTCCGGGCCACAAGGCAAAGCCTCATCGTTGCGGGAATTGGCGTTCCCGCTTGATGCCCGGATGCGCTTCATGGTTTGTGAGGAGTGTTCAAGGGCCTCTAAGGCCACTCTCGATTTCGACGGGCTCCTCGTTTGGCGACGGGGGGCCCGTTGGCTTTTCAGGGGTCGACTTGCGGCGGCGTGGTCTCCTGGTGGTCCCGGCGACTCGCAACGGACGCGCTCCGGCCGGACATGGCATGTCGGCCGGGCGGCACGGCTAAGTCAACGTGGGGTGAACGGCACGACGATGCGGACCGGCCTCTCGACCCTCGCCGATCTGCGCCGAGCCGGCACCATTTGGCAGTCTGGAAGTCGTGGCGGCGATCGACGCCTACATGCGAGATCCCGAGGCCGGGCCCTACCGCTTCTCCAGGGGCCACAGCCTGGACATCCCGGCCCTTGATCGCGAGGAGTTCTTCCGGCAGTTCAGGCCGCAGGAGAAGGCCCTCCGGACGAGGGTCACCGCGATCGTCATGGCGGCTTATCCATTGGAGCCGTGACGATACCGGTCAGCGTTTGCCGAAATGGAGGTGCGTCGTCAGCAACTGATCAATGAGGGCGGCGAGGGCCTTCCCCTGCGGATTGTACAAATTCCTCGATAGGAAGGTAACCGCAGTCTCGTTTGGGAATTCCTGATCGGAAGTTTCTAAGGTCACACAGCGCACCATCGGCGAACCGAGTTTGTCGCTCGTGAGGATCCACTGTGTTCCATCAGCCCCGATGTGAAAAACGTGTTGCTCGGGCATGACGTAGAAAGCGTCTACTGGAACACCGAGAGCCGCGGCGACTTGCCACAAGAGTTCATCCCTGGATGCCGTATCGGGCAAATCCGTATGAGACACGACCTGTCTCCCGCTCATCTGCCACCCCTTGCGGTGCGTTCGTAATCTGGTGCGGTGCAACTATATCAGTTGGCGACAACATATGTTGTGGCCCATTGCCAATTGCTCACACCTGTATAACTTATATCAGCTTTATCTCCCTTGGAATCGTGGGATGTCGCGCGAAACCCGTCCGGTCCTCGCCTTCGTGCCGACTGCTCTACACGCTTCTCAGGTGGGAGCATGGCAATCCGACCTCACGACAGATCGAACGGTGGGTGATGCCACAACGGCATTCCTGTTCGGTGTCGATCCGGACGAGGCAGCGCACGGTCTGCCCCTGACTTCCTACACCCAAAACATCCATCCTGACGATCAGTCTGAGTTCAGACGGAAGCTTGCTTCGGTCCGCGATCGTGGAGGCCTGTTCGTCATCGAATATCGCACCTGCCCATCACCGACGGATGTGCGATGGGTTCTCGCCCGCGGTCGCTATGAACGAGAACCGCCGACCAATCAGATGGTTGGACGGGGTATCGTCATCGACATCACCGAGAGCAAATTGGATGGACGGGTCGAGGATCGAGCTTTCTTTGTGCGGCCGGAAGGTGCTGTACCGACCCTCGAGCATGTCGCTAGCCTCGTTCTCGAAGCGAGGGGTGAAATCGATGAGTTGGGCGAGCATGAAAGTTCGCCGTTACGCAGGGCGGTCGACGCGCTGCTGTGGATCATCGGTCGTACTCTCGCTCTGCGGCAAACCGAACCGGTGGAGCGGAAGCGCCAGATGAACTGAGCTACCCCAGACCGTGAGAGCCGTTCGGTCAGTGAAGCAGCCGGCACAACTCGTTCGAGCCGGTACGCAACATGGCCCCCAGCCGAGTAGGCGGGGCACGGTTGCGATCCGGTGAACGGGAAACATCGGTCGGCGATGATCCGGTCCGAACTCGTCCTCCGCATCGCGGAGATGAACCCCCATCTCTACGCCAAGGACGTCGAGGCGACGGTCGACGCCATCCTCGACCGCATCGAGGCTGCGCTGATCCAGGGGGATCGCGTCGAGCTGCGCAGCTTCGGGGTGTTCTCCGTCCGCCACCGCGAGGCCAGGACGAAGCGCAATCCCCGGTCGGGGGCCGCGGTCCAGGTCGGGCAGCGGGTCGCCATCCACTTCAAGCCCGCCAAAGTCGTAAGGGAGCGGCTCAACCTCGGAGAGACGGATCCGGAGGGCGAGGCCGAGCGCTTCCGTCGGGCGTCTTGAACTCGGCGTTCCGTACCCGGGTGCCGTAGCCGTCGCTCATTGGCCACCGTCCTCAACAGCATCAATCAGCTCGTCTGCTTCAATGCGCGTCGAGACGGGAGCGCGAACGAGAGGGGCGAGCCGATGAGTAGTACGACCACCGCGACGAAGCTGAAGTCTGCGGCCATTGAGGCGGTCACGGCCGCGTCCCAGGCGCCGCGATAGTCGGACACCGCGGCGAAGGCGGGGTCGGGAGCGGTGTTCGAGACCGGCAAATTTGCCGGACTGGGATCGGCGCGCCCGCCCGCCTCCGCCGCCTCGACGACCGCCGCGAGCTAGCGCAGGAGGTCCTGCGGATCCTCGACGATCTCGGATGCCGGCGAGGCGGACACGTAGCGCAGCAGCCACACGGCCCCGGGCAGATTACCGGGGCGGATCGCCAGCAGATCGGCCCAAGCCGCGCCATCGGCCTCGCTGGCGGCAGAGAGAGCGGCGTTCGCCTCGGCCTCGACTTGGCGCGAGGCGCGGTCGGCGGCATCCATCGCGGCTGCCGCATGCTGGAGGTCCTGGCGCGTGCCCTGGTGGCGCGCGATGGCGGCTTCGACCGGATCGAGGGCTCGATCGAAGCCGGCTTTTGAGGAGATGGGAGCACAGGGTTCGGGCGTATCTGTCGTCATCGGTGGACCCTCGATTTCGTAGCATGATGGCGCTCGCCGACATGCTCGCCCGGGTCCGCGCAGCCGACCCGGGTCGGGCCGAGGCGCGCGAGGCCGTCATCACCACCGCATGGGCGGGCCTGGCGCATGGACAGAGCGGCGCGTAATGGGTGCCAGCGTCTCAACCGTCTCGCAGGGCCACCATCTCGGCGAGCGCACCCAGCATGATATCCAGTTTCCCCAGAGCAGTATGCAGCCCCTCAACGGTGGGATGCCACGTGGCCATGGGGTCATCCGGGATCGTCGTCAGAAGGGCCCTGACGCGACGCACCTCGTCGTACCCGGCTGCAATGGCCGTTCTGATGAGAGTCGTATCCGCGTGGACGAGTGTCCCATCCCCGTCTCGACGACTGAGCAGACGCTGCATGGAGGCCAAGTTCACGGCGAGGTTGTGCAGCGTGGCCACGCTGGGGCTAGGCCGTCCGTCCCTACTAGGATCCGAACCACCCACCATCACCGCGCAGCGTGGGACGGCAACCCATCCCGAGGCAGAGGCGGTAGCTCGGCCAGTTCCATCAGCACACGGGCGCCCTGGATCGCGGCCAGTGTTTCGGCCGGTGCGGAATATGCCCGTGCCCTGGCTTCTAGGCTCGCGAGGCGCTCCATCAGGGATTCCGAACGCCCTTCGTTGCGATCGGCAGGGAATTCGCCGAGCAGTTCGATCAGCTCGCCCATGAGCGGACTGGGGTTGGTCGTGGCAGAGGGGACGTACATGTTGCCGGCCCTCGTAGAGCGAAGCTGGCATACTGCCCCGCGTGAAAGGGGCCCGCGACAACACAAGTCAGAACCGCTGTCTGACGAGTTCGTGAAGGTCGGGCCAGTGTACGTCGGCGTCTCCCCCGCCACCGTCGGCGCCGCAGAGGACCGCACCCCATGAGCGAGGCCACCATCCACCCGACGTGGGGGTATCGTCCCGACGGCTCGGCGCGGATCTTCGACCTCGGCCCGGATGAGACCCTGCCGGATGGCTGGCACCCCTCGCCCACCGTCATCACCGATCCGGCGCGCGCCACGGCGGAGGCCCTGTCGGCTACGGTCGCCCGGGCGGCGGAAGCACCCCGGCGGCCGGCGGTACCGCTCGCTCCCCTCAGCGCCGACGCGATCGCTGCGCTCTAGGCCGAGAACGCACGCCTCGCCGCCGAGGTCACCGAACTGCGTAGGGCCTTGGACACCAGCCGGGCCGCGCATGTCGAGGCCCTCGCGCACATCGAGACCCTCGCTACCCAGCGCGCGGAGGCGCTGGCCTCGGCCGCCCCGGCGGATCGTACGCAGGCCGATGGCGAGACCCCGGATGCCGAACCGCCCGCTGCCAGCGCGCCGCCCCCGGCCCGCACTAGGGACGAGGCCCGCGAGGAGGTGCGCGCCCTCCTCGGGGAGGACCTGACCGACCGGGAGATTGCCCGGCGGGTCGGCGTCTCACCCTCGACCGTCGCCGCCGTCCGGAAGACCGCGGGAGCCTGACCATGCTGACCGAATGCGGTCAAGGATCTCAGCCGAATGCGTCGGCTGGCGGGATGTTACGTGGTCATCTCCACCTCGCACCGTAGTTCCGGTACGCGCGCCCAAGGTTCGGTAGTTTGAGCCATCGCGGCAAAGTGCGAGCCAGCTGCCGTTTCACGGACAGCTAGTATCGCGCTCCAGGTTGCTGTGAAGGCCGCGACACAAGAGGGATCGAAGTGACTGCCGCTGTCAGCCTGGATGCAGCGTAGCGCCTCGTCGAACGGCATGGATGCCTTGTAGGGACGCGCTGTGGTCAGCGCGTCGAATACGTCCGCAACCGGATCGGGGCGCGGTGAGGATCGCCACCGCCGGTCGCCGGCCGGCCTGACGTGGACCGCGCTCGCCCTCCGCCGATCGGGCCGGCATCGGCCGCGAGACGCCCCTGTCGCCGGAACTCGAGGCCCTCGCGGATCGGGTCCGGCGGCTCCTCCCCTCGTATCGCGACCCGGAGGCCTTCCACGTCGAGCGCGACGCGATCGAGCGTGCGCTACGGCGGTTGGCACGAAGCGGATTATGGCGGGAATGATCCTGGATCGACGTAGCAATATCAGCGAGCAAATGCAGGTACTCAAGTGGGCTGAGATCTGCCAGGAGCGAATTATTAACAACCTCAGGTAGAATACCGCGCACGATCGAACGTCGACGACCCGCGATGCCTCCTGCTGTCCGCATCCCTGCCCGAATAGATCCGGTATCCGCCTTTCCGGATGGGCGGTATGATCCCCAACTCGACGCTATCTGTCGAACCGCTGCGGCGCTATTCGGCGTTCGTTATGCGTTCGTGTCCCACCTCAATGCCGACTGCCAGCTATTCCTCGGCCGCGAGGGATTGAGCATCGCCAGTTCGCCGCGCTCTGCGGCGTTCTGCGCGCTCACCATGCTCGGGGCGCCACTCGAACCGCTGATTGTCCTGGATACGTGGCTCGACGCGCGCTTCTCGGCAAATCCGTTCGTCACGGGAGAGCCACATCTCCGTTTCTATGCTGGGGTACCGATCTCGTTGGACGATGCCGGTGACGGAGCGACCGTTTGTATCGCCGACTCATCCCCCAGAACGACGTTCGATGCAGCGGATCGGCAACGGCTGTGCGACCTCGCTTCGTTTGTAGAAGCTGCGCTCCAGGGACGCGAGGCTGTGAGAGTTACTCGGCGTGCGCAGGAGCTTGCCGCGGAGAGCGAGCAACGTTTCCGCCTCCTTGCTGAAAGCGCACATGATGTTTTCGAGCTAGGCAATCTAGATCTCCATCGTACCTATGTGTCACCGGCGTCTTATGAGATATTTGGGTACACCCCGGTGGAACTCGTCGGATCAACAGCGACGGATATGCTTCACCCCGACGATGTTCGTGTTTTCGCCGAACACTGGTCACGGGTTCGGAGCGCTGACGGTGAGCGTGCGGCCTGTTGTATCCGCCATCGACACAAAGACGGGGGTTACGTCTGGGTTGAGACGTCCGTGGCCCTGCTCAATGATGCAGAGGCGGGACACGTATCCGGCTACGTCGCAGTTCTTCGTGACGTCACTGCGCGAAAGGAGGCCGAGGAGCAGATGCGTCACATGGCGTTGCACGACGCCCTCACCGGCCTTCCCAACCGGGCGCTGTTCCGGGATCGCCTTGGTCAAGCTATCGCCCAGACGGCACGTACCCACACTCCGTTCGCCGTGCTCATGTGTGATCTCGATCGGTTCAAGGCGATCAACGACAGCCTGGGCCATCCTGCCGGCGACATTCTGCTCAGGGTGGTCGCCGATCGGATGCGAGCAGCGCTTCGTCCCTACGACACGGTGGCGAGGCTTGGGGGCGACGAGTTCGCCATCGTCCTGAGCCATCTCGACGAACCGTGTTTCGCCGCCAGCGTCGCGGACAAGCTGATCACCGCAATCAGTAAGCCGATCGATCTCGACGGCCAGACAGTCGAAGTCGGCATCAGCGTGGGGTTCGCAGTGGCGACCGAGCGGGACGTCGACCCGGATGAGCTGTTTAAGCGTGCCGACATCGCGCTGTACGAGGCCAAGGCCGCCGGGCGAGCCACCTTTCGAATGTTCTGTCCCAACGCTGGTGTACGGGTAGCGACGCGGAGCCAGCTCGGCCTCGATATGAAGGATGCCCTCCGACGTGGCGAGTTCCACCTGGCCTACCAACCGGTAATTGATGCTGAGACAGGGGCGGTCGTGAGCTTCGAGGCGTTGATGCGTTGGCGCCACCCGATACGTGGTGAAATCCCTCCTGGCGAATTCATCCCCTTGGCGGAGGAAACCGGGCTGATCGTATCGCTCGGTACTTGGGCCCTTCGCGAAGCGTGTCGTGAAGCGATGGGGTGGCCAGACGCGGTGCGTGTCGGTGTGAACGTTTCGGCCGTGCAGTTCCGCGGCGGCCTGGAGGAGGCAGTGCTCTCCGCGTTGGCAGAGACTAGGCTACCCGCCAATCGGCTGAAGCTGGAGGTCACCGAGAGCGTCCTGATGCGGGATGCGGATGGTGTGCTAGCCTGCCTTCACCGCCTGAGGGCGCTCGGCGTTTTGGTGGCGCTCGACGACTTCGGCACCGGCTACTCGTCACTCTCCTACCTACGCCGCTTCCCCTTCGACAAGATCAAGATCGACCGAGCCTTCATTCGCGATATTGCTGATCCAGAGGCTGCTGCGATTGTTCGAGCGGTGGTCAGCATCGGCGAGCGGCTGGGAATGGGCATCGTGGCGGAAGGCGTCGAGACAGTCGAACAGCTTGAGCTTGTCCGCAGGGAGGGCTGTGCGCAGGTGCAGGGCTTCCTCTTCAGCAAACCGCTTCCCCCGGAGGAAGCGCGAGCCTACGCTCTGTCCGCTGGAGCGCGAGTAGCGTAGCCAGAGCCTCGTCGCCGATCCGGTTCAGTTCCGCCGCGATCCGCTCGCAGGCCCGGATCCGCCGCCGGTCGAAGGTCCGCCGACAGACCCCTGTCTCGCGGCAGTGATCCGAAACCGACCCGCCCGGTACCGAGCGCACGAGACGGAGGTGGCGGTCCTGCCGGATCCGGCGCTGCGCCATCGCCCGGGCCCAGACCAGCAGTGCCCGCCGCTCGTCCGAGGCCCGGCCGAAGATCCGCTCCGACCACGCGATGACGTCGATGCCGGCCCCGTCGTGGCGCGGGTTCACCGGGACCAGCTCGGCGCGGCGGGGCGAGTAGACCGGGATGTCGGGCAGGGTGCGGAACGCCTCGACTACCGCCTCCGCGAACGCGGCTGCCGTCCAATCCCCGCCCGCCTTGCTCTCCGGTGCATCGTGCTCGTGTCGTCCTGGAGTCGCGCCGACTGGCGGGCCGATCCGCCCCTCCCGTTCCCTGGAAAGGGCCGGAGGTTCAGTAGCATACCCGGCATCTCCGGCGGGCAGCTTCACCGCCGCAGCCGCTCGGCCGGTGCTTCGGAACGGCGGTTGACGGTGTCCAAATTCGGCGGGGAGGGTCACCCATCGCCTCCGGCAGAGCCCCGATCATGGACCCCCGCGAGATCTCCGTCCGCCTCCACGACATCCTCCGCGACGCCTCTCGGATCGACATAGAACATCCGCTGCACCCAGCCGGCCTCGATGGCCGCGTTGCCATGATGGACGTCGCCGGGCCGCATCGACATGACCGTTCCTGGCAAGACCGTATGGCGCTCGCCGCGGCACCAGACCGAGTGCACTCCGCCAGTAATGACGCCGATAAGGTATTGGGGATGGGAATGCGGCTTGAACGTCTGCCGTACGTAGTGGGCGGCCAACGTCTCCAGGCCTCGATGACCCAGCGGGCGCTTGATCGAAACCCGGTCCCCTCTGGGTGCTGGACCCGGCATATCATCCATCACTTTTGCCCAAGCGTTCACGCGGCGTTTGCTCTATTTCTCACTTATCGCGAACGGCAGATTTTTTGCATCAGCCCTCCCATAAGCGGACCATCGGCTTTCCACCCCAAGCGGTCATCCCGCTTCCGACCCAACCTCGCCGATTGGACAGCTATCAGCTTACCTTCAAAGCAGCCGTCAATGGCCACCAGCCCTACCATTGATGGCTGGAATGGCTCATCGCTTGA
>JAKONI010000215.1 GCA_022702015.1 Beijerinckiaceae bacterium
GCGCCGAGGTGAGCTACACGAAGCCCCTGGATCCGGCGATCTACGGCGCGTCGTCGGTGACCCTGGGCCTCCAGGGACGCAACCTCCTCGACGCCGACATCCGCAACTCGACGTCCTTCAAGAAGGATGAGATCCTGCTGCCGGGTCGCAACGTGCGGCTGTTCCTCACCGCCCGGTTCTGATCACCGGCGCGCGAGGCGGCGGGCGCCCGCCACGACGCCCGTCAAGGCGATGCCGGACCCCAGGAGGCAGAGGACCCATTGGGTTCCCTCGCGGGCGAAGGGGTGGCGGGTCAGGCCCGGCAGATCCAGGCGATGGGGGGCCTCGAACAGCCAGCGGTTGAGACGGCCCGACCGATCCAGACGGTTGAGGATCGCCCCGTTCCGGGGATCGATATGCAGCCACGTCGCGGACGGATCATCGTAGACGAAGCGCAGCACGGGCAGGGGCCGACCGTCCCCGTGCGGGTACCAATACGAATCGTAGGAGATGAGCCGCTCGACGCCCACGAGGCGCCCCCCATCGACCGCGGAGGCCCCGGCGGCGGCGAGGGTCGCCTCATCGAGGGTGGCGTTCCCCGCCCGTCGGCCGGCGTCGAGGGGGCGGCCGGGTTGCGGTCCCGCGAGCCCCTCGGGGATCGCCCACCAATGCCCTCCGATGGCGATGAAGCGGAGCGCCCGCACCTCCCCCACCCCGAGGGGAGCGAGATCGCCGACTTCGGCCTCGAGTCGCCCCGGCGCGCCGGCATAGGCCGCCCGGACGGTCTCCGGCGGCGACAGGGAGGAGAACCAGCGGTTGGGGTTCATCGAGAGCCAACCGCTCAGGATGAAGGTGAGAAGCGTCGCCCCGCCGAGCATTCCGAAGACATGGTGCCAGAGGGCGAGCCCGCGATAGGGTGAGACGGCGCCACCCCGGTAGCGACGGCGCGGCCTGAGCCGCCAGATTCCGATGCCAAGGCCGGTGATCGCCGTGACGGAGGCGATCCCGGACAGCCACAGCACCACCTGTCGCCATGCCTCGGGGCGGGCCCGCAGGGGGGTGAGGTAAACCCAATGCGTCACCGCGCCGACCCAGTTCCAGGCCCGCGCCCACCGGGTGGTTTCGAGGGCGATTTCCCCCGTCACCGCCGAGACGTAGAGTTCCGTGCCGCCGGCATCGTCCAGGAACACCTTGTGGAACGGCCGCAGGGGATCGTAGCGGGCGGTGACCGTCCACTGGTCGCGCCAGACGGCTTCGCTGCGCGGGCCCCCGGCGATCCGCCGGGCCTCGGTCGCGTCCACCGGACCAAGTTTCGCTCCCCCATGTGCGGAGACCACGGCGCGCGTCCCGTCCCCGGCGGCAATCCGGTAGACGGGTTCGATGCCGCGCATCTCCAGGGCAAAGTCCGCCGGAACGCCGGAGATGGCCGAAGCCTCCAGGGCGGCGCCGGGGCTGATGCGCACCCGTTCCCAGGCCAGGGGCGGGAGACGCGCGAGTCGCTCGGCCTGGGAGAGGCTCGGGAACGGTACGGAGAGCATGACGAGGCCGGAACCGATCCACAGGGCGAAGAACAGCCCCGTGACGATGCCAAGCCAGCGGTGCCCCAGCAGCAGCCAGCGCCGGGCCGCCTTCCCCAAGGCCCTCACCAAGCCACCGTGTAGGCGATTTCGAAGGAGCGCGGGCGCCCGAGGAGCCAGTTCGTGCCGACACCGTTCACCGCGTTTCCGCTGATGGCGTAGACCTTGTCGAACAGGTTGTAGACCCGGAGCGACAAACGGGAATCCGCCGTGACCTGCCGATCGAGGACGAGGTTCACGAGGTTGTAGGCCGGGCGCCGGGCCGTGTTGCCGAAGTCGCTGTAGACCTCGCCGACATTCTGCAGGCCGACCCGCGCCGTCCATTCGCGCGTCGGCTCCCAGGTCAGCCAGAGGTTGGCCACCCGCTCCGGCACGTCGATCGGCTGCCGCCCGGCATAGGAGACGGCCGCCCCATCCACCACCTGCGTGAAGCTGTCGTACTGGGCATGCAGCAGCGCCAGATTCCCGTCGATCCGCCAGCCCGGGGCGATGTGCCAGCCGAGGGCCAACTCGACCCCTTGCGAGGATTGGCTGCCTACCTGCACCGCCAGGACGGTGGAGCCGGGCAGGCGGGAAATCAGGTCGTCCTTCACGATGCGGTAGCCGGCGAGCGTCCATTCCAGGGCGCCACCGAAGGCGAGGCCCTTGGCGCCGACCTCGATCTGGTCGCCCGTGGAAAGCCTGAAGCCCGCCAGCGGTTGCGACAGGGTGATGAGGCTATTCACCGGATCGGTGGCGACGCTGTACTGCGCGTAGAGGGCGCTGTCCGGCGTCGGGTTGTAGAGCAGGCCGAAACGGTAGCCGAGCGAGCGATAGGTGCGCTCGAACTGCGCCCCCGTCTGGAGGTCCTGCCGTTGCAGGGTCGGCGCGTCGAACCGCACGCCGGTGAGGAAGGAGAGCCTGTCGGTGAGGAGCAGCCGGTCCTCCGCGAAGACCGAGGCTTGATGGGTCTGCGTGGCGTAGGCCGGTTGGGCCCGACCGTTCGGTGGGAAGTATCCCGGGTCGTAGCCGGTGAGGGGAACGCTGGTTTTCTGATCGAAGTAGAAGTTGTTCGTGTGGCGGAAATCGACGTGATTCACGTCGAAGCCCGCCGCGAACTGGTTCGGGCGTCCGAGGATGTCACCCCGGAAGGTGGCGTCGAACCGGTCCCCGACTTGCTCCTGGTCGTGATAGATCTCCAGGTAATCCGATCGGTCCACGAGGCCCGTCGTGCGGTTGAAGGCGTATTGCTCCACGTCGAGCCAGTGGCGGCGGCTCGTGAGTCGGTAGGCGGTGTTGCGGAGGGTGACGTCGGCCGAGGGAGACCACTCGGTTTTCAGCTGGGTCCAGTTGTCGGCCCAGGTGATCTTCGAATCGCGGACGTTGTAGTTGTTGAACCGAACGAGATCGAGGATCCGCCCCTCCACCAGGGGGGTACCCCAGTATCGGGCGGGCTCCTGGTAGCCGAGGTCGTGCGAAAGGGTGAAGGCAAGTTCGGGGCTCGGCTGGAACAGCAAGGCCGCCGAGACCGCGAGGTTGCGGAAATCGCCCTCCGGCCGGATCCAGCCATCGGCCCGGTTTCCGCTGACATTCAACCGATAGGCGAAGGTGTTGCCGTATTCGCTCTGTGCGATCCCCCCACCGGAATCGAGGGCGAGGCGGGCGATCCCATCCGAGCCGATGACCGCGCGGGCGACGTTCACCGGCACGAAGACCGGCTTCTTGGGCACGACATTGATGATGCCGCCGATGGCGCCGTCGCCGTAGAGGACGGAGGACGGGCCGCGCAGCACCTCGATTCGCTCCACGTTCCAGGTGTCGAATGGGAAGGTGACGGTGTTGGCGCCGACGAAGAACCGCGTTCCGTCATAGAGTTGCTGAATGGAGTTCGGCCCGGCGAAGCCCCGGCTCGTGAAGGCGCCGTTGCCGTTGCCGGGCGCGGCGATGGTGGTGATGCCGGTGGCATCCTGGGTGACGGCCTCGGCAATCGTATCCTGGCCGCGCAGGCGGGCCGTCTCGCCGGAGACGATATCGACGCTCGCGGGCGTTTCCAGGGGCGTCAGACCGAGGCGGCTCGCGGTCCGGTCGGGGGTGCGCAGGTTGAGGCCGGCGGGGGCGGCCCGGGTCAGGCTGACGCCCCCGTCGCCCTCGACGCTGAGTTGATCGAGGGACACCGCCTCCTGTGCCTCGACAGGCGTGATGCCCAGGATGAGCATCGGCGGGGCGAGGGCGATGAGAAGTCGGCGGGGACAGCGTCGTCCGGTCTGAATCACGGGGCTATCTCGGTCGGTGCGGGACGTCGCGTCCACGTTTCGCCCCCCATATGCAACATTATTACGTTGCAATTCCAGCCTGCCTGACCGGCGCTTCGGCGAAGCACCGGGCACATTACCGTCGGCGGTCCACGGGGGATGCCGAGGCGAATCAGGGGATGAGGGACAAACCGGGAAGTCGGACGCACTCGCTGTGGCACGTCACCGCGAACGAGGCCGAAGCTCGCGGCCACCCATCCGGGACCGACCGCGCTTCGACACCCGCCAGGACACCCCGCCCAGCGCGTTTCGCGTGTGACCACGACTGACGGCAGGTCTCCTGGCTCACGGGTCGCTGCCGTTCCACCGTCTTCCCGGGCTGGCCGCCCAGTGACATGAATTGGTGGAAAAGCTCGCCGCTTACAGTTGCGGGGGCAGCCGCGGCATCGGACGCCAAGTCCCTCACCGCGTTCCCTTTTGATCCCCAAGGGGAACCGTCACGGCCACGCTAGACGATCAAGCCGAGCGGCGTCAACGCGGTCGGCGCCCCATCCGCAGCCTTCTCCGATCGGGCGCAGGCTTTCCGGGGGTGGCGCGCAATGCTATGCGGCCCCCTTCCCGCAGCACGGCCGGCCCGGGCCTCCGGGCTGGGATGGCGGCGCCGCACAGAACTGGCGCGCGAGACGGGCTTCCGATCATGAGCACACGACCCCCCCGCCGCGGCGGCGGATCCGAGACCCCCAAGCGTCCGGGGGGACGACCGGGGCGCAAGCCGGGCTTCGGCGCCGACCGTCCCCGGACGGGGCCGCGCACCAGCGCCCGCGACGCCGCCGAGCGGGCCGCCCGCAACCGGGGCGATGATTCGGGCGAGCGCGCCCCCTGGATTCCGGCCGGCGGCGACGCACCGGCCCCGAAGGCCCCCCGCCCCGCCGCGAGCCGGGCGCCCCGGGCGGAGGGCGCCAAGCCCTACCGCGCCACATCCGATGCCTCGAAGCCGGGAGGCTTCAAACCCGCTGGCTCGAAGCCGGGTACCGCGAAGCCTGCCGCGACCAAGCCCGCCGGATCGGACGCCGCCCCCCCAGGCCCGACCCGGCGCGAGCAGCGGGCTGCCGCCTCGGCGACGCTGGCCTCCGGCGTGCAGACGCTGATGGTGGAGACCGACGAGGCGGGGATGCGCATCGACCGGTTCCTGACGGCCCGGTTCCCCCAGCTTCCCTTCACGCGGGTGCAGAGCATCGTCCGCAAGGGCGAGCTTCGGGTGGACGGCAAGCGCGCCAAGCCCAACGACCGGCTCGAACCGGGGATGAGCGTGCGCGTTCCGCCGCTGCGCCTCGACCAGCCGACGGAGCGCCCGCGCAACGCCGCCCGCGATGCCACCGACTCCGACTTCCTCCGCAGCCTGATCCTCTACGAGGACGCCGAGATGATGGTGCTGAACAAGCCCTTCGGCCTCGCCGTCCAGGGGGGCTCCGGCACCGTACGCCATGTGGACGGCCTGCTCGACGCCCTCACCGGGCCGGACGGGCAGAAGCCGCGCCTCGTTCACCGGCTCGACAAGGACACGGCCGGCTGCCTGATCGTCGCTAAGACGCGGCTGGCCGCCGCCACGCTGGCCAAGAGCTTCCGCTCGCGGGCGGCGCGGAAGATCTATTGGGCGCTCACCGCCGGGGTGCCGAAGGTCCGCCAGGGGCGGATCTCCACCTACCTGGCTAAGGAAGAACCCACGGACGCCGACGCGCGGATGCGCGTCGCCCGCCACGGCGACGAGGGGGCGAGCCACGCCTTGACGTATTACGCGATGGTCGATCAGGCGGCGCAGAAGCTGGCCTGGCTATCGTTCAAGCCCGTGACGGGGCGGACGCACCAGTTGCGCGCCCACGCCGCCCATATCGGCCATCCCATCGTGGGGGATCCCAAATACTTCTCGGTCGAGAACTGGGAGTTGCCCGGCGGCATCCAGAACCGCCTGCATCTGCTGGCTCGCCGGATCGTGATTCCCCATCCCCGAACCGGCCGTCCGGTGGATGTCAGCGCCCCGCTGCCGCCGCACATGGCCCAGAGTTGGAACCTGCTGGGCTTCGATTCCGGGCGGTACGATCCGGTGGTCGACGCCCCGGAGGATTGACGCACCGCCACCCCCGCGTCGGGGAAGCAAGACTTCGCGGGCCTCCTTGCGACGGTGCCGCCGCGTGCCTCCGGCCGTACCTTGGCAACGGCGCCGGCTGCCTCATATGCTAGCTTGCCTCCTCCGCGTCCCGGACCGGGCGGGCGAACGACGGTCGAGAACCTGACGAATGAAGCTCGCGACGCTGGCTTGCCTTTCTGCCCTGTGCCTCTGCCCGGCGCTGGCGCATGCCGCGCCGGGGGATCCGGCGACGGCCGAACCGGCCCGGACCGAGCAGGGTCCCCAAGCCCCGAAGGCGGCCCCGGCCCGCAACGAGGCGCCCGCCCCGCGCGGCGAGGCCAGGACCGAGGCGGCTCGCGGGGAGAAATCGGCGACCGCCCCGGCGGCGAGCGGGCGCGAGCGGCGCCGGCCCTCCTACGCCGCCTGCAACCGGGCTTCACATCAGCGGGGGTATCGCGGGGGCCGTCGGCGGCGCTTCCTGATCCGTTGCCGTCTCGGCTACGAGCGCCCCCGCGCCACCCAGCATCAGGCCCCGGCGGCCCCCGCCGCGCCGGTGCGCAAGCCGTGAGACGGGGCCGCGATCCCGTGGCGGGCGGGCGGCGATGAAGCTCGTCGTCTTCGACGTGGACGGCACCCTCGTCGACAGCCAGCATCTCATCGTCGCGGCGCAGGCCGTTGCCTTCGGCGAGGTCGGCCTCCCCGCCCCCGAACGCCGCATCGCCCTGTCCGTGGTGGGCCTTTCCCTGCCGCAGGCCTTCCGCCGCCTTGTCGGCGACGACGGGCCGGTGGAGGAACTTTCGGAGTGCTACAAGCTCGCCTACAACCGGCTGCGCATCGATCCCGATTACGAGGAACCGCTGTTCCCCGGCATGGGCGCCCTCGTGGAGCGTCTGCACGCCCGGGCAGACGTGGCCCTCGGCATCGCCACGGGGAAATCCCGGCGGGGGGTGGACCGGATGCTGGAGCATCTCGGCTGGACGGAGTGGTTCGTCACCACCCAGACAGCCGACGACGCCCCCTCGAAACCCGACCCCGCCATGCTCGCGCAGGCCATGGAAGCCGCCGGAACGAGCCCCGGGACGACGGTCATGGTCGGCGACACTACCTTCGACATGGCCATGGCCGTGGCGGCGGGCGTCGCACCCATCGGCGTCGCATGGGGCTATCACCGGCCGGGGGCCCTCTATGGCTCCGGCGCGGTGACGGTGGTGGAGACCGCCCCGGCCCTCGAATCGCTTCTGGCCTGAACCGCGAGCGGCCGCGCTTCTCCAACCCCGCCGCGTTTTGCCCCCTCGCGGGGCGGGCTGGAAACGCCTATGTCCCCCCCATGAGCGATACGACGCGAGACTGGCTCGGCGATCCCGGCGACGAGGCACGCCCCGATCCGGTGAGGGCCGCGCGAGCCGGCGCGAAGCCTGCCCTGCCGCAACGGTTCTACCGAGAGGCGGGCTTCGCCCCGGTGGAGGGTGGGTTTCGGCTGACCCTCGACGGTCGCCCGGCCAACACACCGGCCCGCAACCCCCTCGTTCTGCCGAACGCCGACCTCGCCCAGGCGGTCGCGGCGGAATGGGGAGCGCAGGAGACCGCGATCGACCCGGCGACGATGCCGCTCACCCGCCTCACCAACACCGCCATCGATGGCGTCGCCCCCCGGCGGGACGCCGTGGCCGACGACCTCTGCGCCTATGCCGGCACAGACCTCCTGGCCTACCGGGCGGGGGCGCCGGACCGGCTCGTGGCCGCGCAGGCCGCCGCCTGGGATCCCGTCCTGGATTGGGCCCGCGAGACCTTCAACGCCCGCCTGATCCTCAGCGAAGGGATCATGCACGTCACCCAACCGCCGCAAACGGTGGAGGCGCTGGAGAGGGCGGTCCGGGCGGTGGAGCATCCGTTCAAACTTGCCGCCCTTCACACCCTGACGACCCTCTCGGGCTCACTGCTCCTGGCGTTGGCGGTCCTGCACCGCCGGTTAAGCGCCGGGGACGCCTGGGTCGCCGCTCATGTCGACGAGACTTATCAGGCCGACGTCTGGGGGCGGGACGCCGAGGCGGAGGAGCGTCTGGCGGTGCGACGGGCCGAGTTCGACGCGGCGGCGCGGGTGATCGCGTCAATCACCTGAGACCTGCCCCGGTTCAGGTGCATTTGAGCCACATTGTTGCCGGACTTTTACCGACGCCGCCCGGTTTGAAAATCAGCCCTGGCGCGGGCGCCATCCACTGAATTAACATTGGATTCGCAAGCCTCACTGCGTCCGATGTCCAGACCTCATTCCCTCGAACACTGCTTGTCGGACGAATTCACGGCGCTCGTGCGGTATGCCCGCGAGCGGCAGGACGCCGAGGCACGTCTCGCCCTGTTCGCCGCGCTGCTCGACCTCGAACGGCGGGCCGGGCTGGCGGAAGTCCCCGATCCGCTGCTCCGTCAGATCACCGAGGCCCGGTTCCTGGCTGGGATCCTCCGGGACTGCGTGGTCCCCGTCAGCCGTGCCAGCTTGCGCAGCGCCCAGCGCGCATTGTCCATCACCCGCCGTCGCGGGGCGGATGACGACCACCTCGACGCCATCGGTGCGGCGCAGGGCTAGGGCGTTTCCGGTCATCCCTGGATCACGGAAAGCGCGCTGATCGGTGCTTGCCGTATTTCCAGCGCCGAACTCACTCAGGCCGGCTGGCCCAGCGCCTTGTCCACGGACGAGCGCAGGCTCGCCGGGGCGGCCGAGGGGGCGTAACGGTCGAGGACGCGACCGTCCCGTCCGACAAGGAACTTCGTGAAGTTCCACTTGATGCTGCGGGTGCCGAGGAACCCCGGCTGGGCGCGCTTCAGATGGTCGAACAGCGGCTCAGTCCCCGGACCATTCACCTCCACCTTCGCGAGGACCGGGAAGGTGACGTCGTAGGTGATCGAGCAGAAGCGGACGATCTCGGCGGCCTCCCCCGGCTCCTGCTTGCCGAACTGGTTGCAGGGAAAGGCGAGGACGGTCAGGCCCGCGGCGTACTGCTCCAGGAACAGCGCCTCCAAGCCCTCGTATTGCGGGGTGAAACCGCAGCGCGAGGCGGTGTTGACGATGAGGAGCACCCGTCCGCGATACTGCGCCAGGGGATGCGGGCTCCCGTCGGCGTTGCGCACGGTGAAATCGAAGACGCTCGTCATACCAGGCGATGCCCTTTCGCCCCGGCCTCCCGCCGGCGGGGGGCCGGGCAAGGCGCTCTCTTGGGCACGGCAACAGCACTTAGCGCACCCGCCGCCGAAGGGGATGCCGACGCGGTGCCGCCCTCAGGCCGCCCGGACTTTCTCCACATCGAAGCTGAGACCCTGCGGCGTCGTCCGCTCGCGGGTGACGATGCGCTCGTCCGGGGCGATCGTCCCCAGCGGCACGTCGCGGTCGGGGAGGACGAGGGTGGTGGTCTTGTTCACATGGACGAAGACGTGCCGTCCCAGAGGCGCGGAGGCGACCGCCCAACGCTTCAACTGGCCGTAATAGGGCTCGCGCTTCCAGGCGTTGGCCTGTCCCGGATCGACCTGTACGTTCATGTTGCGGGTGCCGGCATCGAGGCTGAGGACCATCTTCGCCCGCTCGGGCTTCCATTCCGGCCCGAGCCACGCCTCCGTCATCCAGAGGCAGTGGAAGGCGCGGCAATGGTCGGGCCGGGTGGCGTGGATGGCACAGCCACGGCCCGACACCGTATGCCGGCACCACTGCCCCGCCACGCTCTCCACCGCCGGCACGTCATAGACCTTGCAGCACAGGGTGCAGGTGCCGCAGGCCCGGCCGGGGGCGGGATGCGCGACGATCTGTTCGGGGCTGAGCATCGGGCGTGCGGGCGGTCCGGGCGTCGTCCCGGCCGGAGGGGCACGGGCTCGCGCGCCCCTCTCTGTCCAAGCATCGCGCCAGGAGTATGGCGCCCGGCCGCTACCCCTTGTGGATCACCGGCACGGCGGGGGCGCCCTCCCACTCCGAGTTGGCGGGAATCGATTCCGCCTTCATCACGATGGTGAGCGGGCGCAGCCGCGCGTAGTCGCCGACCTTGGTGTCGTACAGGACCGTGGAGAAGGCCCCCACCGACACGCCGCGACCGAGCACCACCCGGCCGACCTTCATGATCCGGTCCTCGTAGAGGTGGGTCTGGAGAGCCGAGACGCGATTGATGGTGCAGTAGTCGCCGATCGTCACGCAGTCGAACTCGGTGATGTCGGTGGTGAGCATGCACACCCCCTGCCCAACCTTCACGCCAAACAGGCGCAAGGCCCAGGGCAGGAATGGCGTGCCCTGGAGATGCTCCAGCAGCACCTTCCCGGCGAGGCCCCAGTAGGCGACGGCGATCGCCTCCGTGCGCATCGCCCACCATGACCACATCGGCCGCATCCCCGGCTTGTAGACGCCCATCAGCGCCCACTTCATCAGGATGACCGCCGAGGACTGAATGAGCGCGATCACGACACTCACCACCACGAAGCTGATGGCCAGCCCCCACCAGTCCTTCATCAGGATCGCCGGGTAGAAATACCAATCGATCGAGGTGATCGCGAGGGTGATGTAAAGCATCGGCGAGAACGAGGTCGAGAACGCCTCGAACACTCCGCGCCGGACCTTCGGCCAGAGGCCGGGCTCATAAGTTTGCGCGTCCGAGCCGAGATCGACCCTTTGCCGGGCCGGCAGGCGGATCGGCGGCGAGCCGAACCACGTCTCGCCCGGGGCCATCGCCTCGTTGGCGGGGGGCTTCGACTTGATGCCGATGAGCACGTCGTCCGGGATCATTGCGCCGGGGGGCACCACGGCGTCGTTGCCCACGAAGACCCGGGCCCCCGTCCGCACGGGATCGAGGTGCATCCAGCCCCGGCGGATTTCCTCCTCGCCGAACACCACCTCGTCGGCGATGAAGTTGCGTGCCCCGACCTCCGCGAGGTCGTAGCGGCCCGCGAGGTTGGTGGAGATTTCGGCGCCCTCCCCCATGAAGGCACCCATCAGCCGGTACCACGCCCGCATGTAGACGGTGGCGAAGAGCGAGGCCAAGGTCTCCAGCGTCACCTCCACGGCGAGCGCCAGGGACCACTTGCGCAGGTAGAACAGCGAGTGGACCGAGTAGATGCCGGTGCGGGTCCGGGGCAGGATCAGCCAGCGGATACCGGTGATGAGCAGCACCGTCCCGGCGGTCATCAGCATGGCGGTGGGCCATGTGAGGATCGGCAGGTACCAGTGGTAGTCGACATCGGTGATGTCGGAGAGCGAATCCGAGATCTGGTCGAAGATGAAGAAGGCCGGGAAGATCGGCAGCAGGCCCACAGCCGGAATGGCCCCGAGCAGCACGATGTAGGCGGCCAGGAACGCCGCGCGCCGGCCCGGCGTCGCCTCGGCGGGGGCGGGAAGGTCGGCGGTGTCCGCCATGCCGACCTTGCGCCCGGGCGAGCCGTCCCATCGCTCCGCGTCGCCGACGCGGGTACCGGTCGGGATGGTGGTGAGGTCGGCGACCTCGGCCTTCGCCCCGATCACCGTGTCGAGCGAGACGACGCACGACGTGCCGATGCTGGCATCCGCGCCGATCTCGACCCGGCCGATGACCAGTTCGTTGCCGACGACCTCCGCGTTGGCGATGACCAGCCGCCCGCCGAGCGACGCCCCGTCGCCGACGGTGAGGAGGTCCGGCGCCCCGACCTCGATGTCGGAGATGATAGTGTCGCGGCCGATCCTGGCGCCCATCAGGCGCAGGTAGATGGCGATGGCGGGGGAGCCCTGGAGCCACTTCACGTGGACCAGCGGCGCGAGGCGCTGGGCGAGCCACCAGCGGTAGTAGTAGACGCCCCAAAGGGGATAGCGACCGGGCTTGGTCCGCCCGAGGATGAGCCACTTGCCGGCCACCGCCACCGCCGCCGTGACGGCATTGATGGCGACGTAGACGAGGAGGAGCACGCCGAGTTCGGCGAAGAAGCTCAGCCCCCCGCCGGTCAGCAGCAGGTAGGTGACGAAGATGCCGAGCCACTGCACGGTGGCCAGCGCGATGACGAGGGGCAGCGCCACCGCCTGGGCCACCCCGCACAGGGCGCGGCGCAGCAGGGGCGGCGGGGCGAAGCTGAGGTCGCGGATGGCCGCCTCGGTGCCGACGCCGCCGGTGCGCTCGATGAGCGTGTCGGCCATCGCCCGCAGGGTGCGCTTGGCGTAGACATCCGGCAGGGTGATGCCGGCCAGCGCCGGGGTCTCGCGCACCGCCGAGACGAACCGCGCGGCGAGCAGGGAATGCCCGCCGAGGTCGGCGAAGAAATCCCCCTCCAGCGGGATCGGCTGCGCGCCGAAGACCTGCTTGGCGGCGGCGAGGAGCGCGGCCTCGGTGTCGTTCTCCGGGGGCTCCTGCTCCCCGTCGGCGGCGACCACCGTCAGGGGGGCCACCTTGAGGGCCTTGCGGTCGACCTTGCCGGAGGTGAGGCGCGGCAGGGTCTCGGCCACCTCGAAATGGCCGGGCACCATGTAGGGCGGCATCTCGGCGGCGAGGCGCTTGCGCAGGGCCGGGATCTCCAGACTCTGCCCCCGCTCCGGGATCAGGAAGGCGACGAGCCGGTCCACCCCGTCGTCGGCCCGCAGCACCACAGCCGCCTGATTGATCTCCGGCGCGGCCCGGATCCGCGTTTCGATCTCGCCCAGTTCGACCCGGAAGCCCCGGATCTTCACCTGATCGTCGATACGGCCGTGGAAGACGATCCGGCCGGCGGCGTCGAGGGAGACCGCGTCGCCCGAGCGGTAGAGCACCGGATCGGCCCCGTCCGAGGCGAAGGGGTTGGCGATGAACTTCTCGGCCGTCAGTTCCGGCCGCTGGAGATAGCCCCGCGCCACGCCGGGCCCGCCGATCAGCAACTCACCCTGCTCGCCCTGCCCGAGGAGGGCCAGCTCCTCGCTCGCGACGTAGACGGAGTAGTTCGGGATCGGCCCGCCGATCGTCACGGGTTCGCCGGGACGCATCTCGGCGGCCGTGGCCACCACCGTCGCCTCCGTGGGTCCGTAGGTGTTGAACAACTGGCGCGTGGCTGTCGCCCACTTGGCGACGAGGGGTTCGGGCAGGGCCTCGCCCCCGAGGAGGACGAGCCGGACCTTCGGCAGGTCGCCGGTGATCATGGCGAGCAGCGTCGGCACCGTGTCGAGCACCGTGATGCCGTTCGCCGCGATGATCCCCGGCAGCGCCTCCACGTCGCCCATCATGGACGGGCTCGCCACGAACAGGCTCGCCCCGACGAGGTAGGGAACCCAGATTTCCTCCATCGACAGGTCGAAGGCGACGGAGGCCCCCTGGAAGACCACGTCGTCGGCGCGCATCCCGTAGAGCGCGTTTCCGGAGCGGAGGAAGTGGCAGATGTTGGCGTGGGTGATGACGATGCCCTTGGGCACCCCCGTCGAGCCCGAGGTGTAGATGAGGTAGGCCGGGTGCCCCGGCGTCAGGCCCTTCGCCCGCGCGTCGAGGACAGGAGCCTCCCGGGGCGTGGCGGCGTCGAGGGCGGCGGCGGTGAGGGCCGGCGTCCCGGCGGGGGCCTGTCCTTCAAGGGCTGGCGAGACGAGCAGCGCTCTGGCGGCGGCATCGCCGAGGCAGATGCCCACCCGGTCGGCCGGGGCCTCGGCGTCGAAGGGCAGCCACGCGGCCCCGGACAGGGTGATGCCGATCTGCGCGACGAGGAGGTCGGGTCCCCGGGCCATCCATAGGCCCACCACGTCGCCGGGGCCGATGCCCCGGTGGGCCAGACCGGCGGCGATCCGACCGGCACGGGCGGCGACGTCGGAGTAGGTCAGGTGCGGATGCAGCCCCCCGGCGGCGAGGCTCGCCCCGTCGATCAGGCAGGGATGATCGGGCCGGGCCCTGGCGGAAGCGAGGAAGATGTCGGCCAGAACCTCGTCGCGGACGAGATCGGGCCGCCTGTCCCCATGGAGCACCGCCGCGTCCCCGGCCGGCGGGGCGGCCAAGGCCGCCGCAGCGGGCCGGGATGTCTCGGCGAGGTCGCTCATACCCTGCTCCGCTGGCGGCCACTTCCGCCGGCACCCGTTATCAGGGCGCCGTATAGCCCGCCGACCGTTCCGATAGCGAGGCGGCTTTGAATCGAACTTGAACGGCGGCGCCGGGGATTTGCCCACCGGTGCCGCCGCGACACAGGGTCATGCCTGCCGCGGCAAGGTCATGATCCGCCCATCACGTCGTCAGTGTGGCACCCGCGCCCCAAGATTTCGTCATCGAGGGAAAGCCCGCGCCGCCCACCCCGGCGCACGCCCTCACGCCCAGCGCCATCCCCCGGCATCGATCACCAGCACCTCGCCCTGGTGGATCCCGAGGCGGGGCGCGGCGTAGATGTCGAGCTGCTCGAGCGCCACCAACATCGCCCGCGCCACGCCCCCGTGGGCGACAACCACCGAGCGGGGCCCGAGTTCGGAAAAGAACGGCGCGACTCGCTGGAGCAGCATGGCGTAGCTCTCGCCCCCCCCGCCGGGCGGCGTATGGCTCCAGCGCATCCGGTCACGCTGCGAGGCCCCCGCCGGATCGCGGCGGCGGATCTCGGCCCAGGTGGAGCCTTCCCAGGCACCGAAGCTGATCTCCCGCAGGCGGGCATCGGTCCGGTAGCCGTCGGGCCTCAGTCCCAGGGACGTCCGCACGATCTCCATGGTGCGCCGGGTCCGCAGGAGCGGGCTGGCGACGAACTCCGCATCGGCGAGATCCGGCCCGGCGACAGCGGAGAGGCGCGCGGCCACCGCCACCGCCTGTTCCTCCCCCACGGCATTCAGATCTATGTCACGGCTGCCCTGGAGACGGCCTTCGGCGTTCCAGCCGGTCTGCCCGTGACGAATGAAATAGATGGTCCGCAAACCCACGCACCCTATCGCGACAAGCGGCGGCCGGAACGGGGCATGAAGCCCAGCCGTTCCGCTACCGCTCAGCAACGCCCCCCACAGGCCTTACCGGTATGTCCAAGAAGCACGGCAAGCATAAGAGCGGCCAGATCTCCGGGGCAAAGCCCATATCACACCATGGCCTTCTCTCTCACGGTCAGGCCAGCCCCCCCTCCACAGCCTTGTGGGCGCACGCCTCCGACGAGATCGCCGCCCTACACCCCACCGACACCGGCGAGGGTGCGCGCTCGCGAATCGTCGCCGCGCCGGGAATCGTGGTGGCCCCGCCCTGCGCCCGGTTCGACCTCGCCGCCGTGGAGACCAAGCCCGAGCCCGCCTTCGAACGCGCCTGGGCGGAGGAGGCCCTGCGCAAGGAGCGGGCCCGCATCGCGGCGTTGCAGGAGCGTCTCTACGGGGAGCGGAGGCGGAGCCTGCTGATCGTGTTCCAGGCGATCGACACCGGCGGCAAGGACGGCACCATCCGCAACGTCCTGAAGGGGGTGAATCCCCAAGGCTGCACCGTGACCTCGTTCAAGGTGCCCTCCTCCGACGAACTCGACCACGACTTCCTATGGCGTTACCACGCCCGCACCCCCGGTCGCGGGATGATCGGCGTCTTCAACCGCAGCCATTACGAGGACGTCCTCGTGGTGCGGGTGAAGGGGCTCGTCCCCGACGAGACTTGGCGCGCCCGCTACCGCCTCATCAACGACTTCGAGCGCCTGCTGATCGAGAGCGGGACGACGATCCTCAAGTTCTTCCTCCACATCTCCCGATCCGAGCAGAAGGAACGGCTGGAGGCGCGGATCTCCGACCCAGAGAAGCACTGGAAGTTCGATCCGGCCGACCTCGTCGAGCGCAAGTCCTGGGATGCGTATCAGGAGGCCTTCGCCGACGCGATCGGGCGCTGCTCCACCGCCGACGCGCCGTGGCTCGTCGTGCCCGCCGACAGGAAATGGCTGCGCAACTACCTCGTGGCGAAAACGGTGGCCGACACCCTCGAAGCGATGGACCCGCGCTACCCCGAGGGTCCAAAAGACCTCGGAGACCTCGTCGTACCGGACTGAGTCGACCCATGCTTGCCCTGCGGGATGTGAGCGTCGCGGGATACCGCTCCCTCCGCCGGATCACCTTCCCCGTCGGCCGGCTCTCCGTGTTCGTCGGCGGCAACGGAGTGGGCAAGACCAACCTGTATCGCGCGCTCGAATTGTTGCGGGCGGCGGCGCTCGGCGGGCTCACCCGGGATCTCGCCGCCGAGGGGGGCATGGAGTCGGCCCTCTGGGCGGGAGTGCGCCGCAGGGACGAGCCGGCCCGGGTGCGCTTGGCGGCCGACCTCGCGGACGACGAGACGGGCCAATCCTACCGCTACGAGATCGAAGTCGGCCAAGTCGGCATGGACGGGTCAGGCCGACCGCGCGGCGGGGCCTTTCCCCTCGAACCCCAGATCAAGGTCGAGCGCTTGAGTCTCACCTCGGGCCGCCACCCCGTCGCGATGCTCGGCCGCGACGGCCCGGTGGGCTTCATCCGGGACGAGAACGGGCGCAAGCGCGAACTCGGCGTCAGTCTACTGCCGACCGAGACCGCCCTGGCCGCCCTGCAGGACGCCATTCGCTATCCCGAACTCGAACTCGTCCGGCAGGCGATGGTGGCGTGGCGCTTCCACCATGCGTTCCGCACCGACGCGGGCTCGCCCCTGCGCCGCCCGTGTCTCGCCGTCACCACCCCGACGCTCGCCTCGGACGGGGCGGACCTCGCCGCCGTCTTCGCCACCCTAAGACATATCCGCGAGGATATGGCCGATCTCGATTCGGCGATCGACGGCGCGTTCCCCGGCGCGCGCCTCGTGATTCCCATGCCCGGCCGCGAGGCGAGCTTCGGACTGATCTTTCCCGACTATCCGCAGCGCGTGTTCGACGCCGCGGAACTGTCCGACGGCACGCTGCACTTCCTGGCCCTGGCGGGGGCCTTCCTGGCCTACCGGCTGCCCCCCTTCCTCGCCCTGAACGAACCGGAGGCGAGCCTGCACCCCGACTTGACCGAACCCCTGGCCCGTCTGATCGTCCGCGCCGCCGAGCGGTCGCAGATCTGGCTCGTCACCCATTCCGAACGCCTCGCCGAGGCCATCGCCGACGTGGGCGGGGCCCGTCCCCGGGTGGTGATCCGGCGCGAGGGCGAGACCTGGATCGAGGGCCTGCGCCTTACCGGCGCGTTCGGCGACGACGACTAGTGCATCGATCCAGACGAAGGCGTCAGCCGTGCCTTGAAAAATTGATGCAAAAGCAAAGGGCTAGGGCAGAGGCGCATGAACGGAGTGAGTGCATCCCTGCACTAGGCGTCACCGCCCGCGTCAATCGACCAGGGCCGCGTAGGTCAATACCCGCAGCTCCTTGCGGATCGGCAGGGCCGACGAGGGCACGAGCTGGGTCATCATCACCACGGCGAGATCCTCCGCCGGGTCGATCCAGAAGGCCGTCGAGGCCATGCCGCCCCAGGCGACCTCGCCGGGGGTGCCGACGATCTGCGCCGCCGCCGGATCAAGCATCACCGAGAAGCCGAGGCCGAAGCCGATTCCCGTATACGAGGTCTCGGCGAAGCGGGGCGTGCCCATGGCCGCGAGGTCGCCGCCGAGGTGGTTCGCCGTCATCAGTGCCACGGTCTTGCGGCCGAGGAGCCGCGCGCCGTCGATCTCCCCGCCGTTGAGTATCATCCGGCAGAAGCGGTGATAATCCGCCGCCGTGGAGACGAGGCCGCCACCTCCCGAGGCGATGGCGGGGGGCCGGGCGTAGGCGGTGTCCACAGAATCGTCGAAGGGCCGGAGCTGGCGGTCACGATCGTAGGCGTAGCACGCGCAGAAACGGGGCATCAGGTCCGGCCGCACGTGGAAATCCGTGTCGACCATGCCGAGCGGCGCGATCACCTCCCGGCGCAGGTAGTCGGCGAAGGGCTGCCCCGACACGACGGCGACGAAGTGCCCGAGGACATCCGTCGCGACGCTGTAGTTCCAGGCGCTGCCGGGCTGGGCGAGGAGCGGCAGGGCGGCGGTGCGGGCGGTCATCTCCGCCAGCGTGCCCTCCTTGGCCAGGAAATCGATGCCCTTCTCCCGGTAGGCGGCATCGACCAGGGTCGCCTCCATGAAGCCGTAGGTCAGGCCGGCGGTGTGGGTGAGGAGGTCGCGGATGGTGATCGGCCGGCGGGCCGGCTCGGTCTCGATCTTCGCCCGGTTGCCCCCCACCGCGACGCGCATCTGCGCGAATTCCGGCAGGTAGCGGGCGACAGGGTCGTCCAGTTGGAACAGGCCGCGCTCGTAGAGCTGCATCACCGCCACCGAGGTGAGCGGCTTGGTCATGGAGTAGATGCGGGTCACCGTGTCGAGGGTGAACGGCGTCCCCCGGGCGAGGTCGGCCTGCCCGCAGGCCCGGGCGAAGACCGTCCGGCCCCGGCGCTGCATGGTGACGGACAGGCCGGCGAGGCGGCGGTCCTCCACGAGGCGGTCCATCCAGGGGAGGATCCGCGCCAGCCGCTCGGGGCAGACGCCCACCGCACGGGGATCGGTCTCGGTGATCGCGCTCATCCGCCTGGTCGCCCTCGCCCGCCGGCCGCGGTCGCCTCTCAAGGAGACGCCGCGCCCTATACGGGCTTCGGTTTACGCCCTCCCGGGCCATGAGGCGAGCGGAAGGCGCGAAGGGTCAGCGGGCGTCGGAGTTCGCGGTCCGGGGGGCGCCGTTCGGCCCGGCGGCGTCCGCCTCGGCCTGCCGCCCGTCCGCCGGCTCGGAGGACCGCAGGGTCCAGCCGTCGGCGAAGGTGAGACGGATCGAAGGCATCGCGGTGGCCGGCTCCGGCTCAACCGCCCGGCAGGGCAAGGCGGCCATGGCGGCGGCGGCGGCGAGGACAAGCGACAGGGGCGTTTTCATGGACGGTCATCCGACGTGATCGTCCGAGATTGGGCGAAGGCCATGAAGACGGGATCGAACCGAATGGCTGCGGAGGCCGTTGCCAACACCAATCGTGAGGTGCGGTAAACGCGCCGTCACGACTTCTAGTTTGGGAGGATCCGGCGGTATGGCGACCAGAGTGGAGGGCGTCTCCGGCACGCCCGAGCGTGCGGAGATCGGCAGCGTCGTCGATACCGACATCGCGGGCCGCCTCGACCGTCTGCCCTGGGGGCGATTCCACGTCCTCGTCATCGTCGCCCTGGGAATCACCTGGGTGCTCGATGGGCTCGAGGTGACTTTGGCCGGCTCGCTGGTCGGGGCGCTGCGGCAGCAGCCGATGGCGTTCACGGAGTTCGATGTCGGCTTGGCCGCCTCGTCCTACCTCGTCGGCGCGGTAACGGGCGCCGTGGGCTTCGGGTGGCTCACCGACCGGATCGGGCGCAAGAAGCTCTTCTTCATCACCCTGGCCCTGTACCTCTGCGCCACGGCGGCCACGGGGCTATCATGGAACGTCGCAAGCTTCTGCTTCTTCCGTTTCTTCACCGGGGCGGGAATCGGGGGGGAATACACCGCGATCAACTCGACCATTCAGGAACTGGTGCCGGCGAAAGCCCGGGGCTGGACCAACCTCGTCATCAATGGCTCGTTCTGGATCGGCGCGGCGCTGGGCTCGTTCATGTCGATCGTGCTGCTGCGGCCGGGCCTCATCGATCCGCAATGGGGCTGGCGCATCGCCTTTCTCACCGGCGGGGCGATCGGCCTCGTGATCCTGTTCCTCCGGCGGTGGATCCCGGAGAGCCCGCGCTGGCTCGCGACCCACGGCTACGTCGCCGAGGCCGACCGGGTGGTCTCGGGGATCGAGAAGCGCTTCACCGATGCCGGGGTCACCCTGCCTCCCCCCGATCCGAAGAAGCACACCAAGGTCCGGGTCCGTCACCACACGCCCCTGTCCGATGTCGTCAAGGCGATGTTTGTGACGAGCCGCAAGCAGACCGTGGTGGGCCTGTGCCTGATGGTGGGGCAGGCGTTCTTCTACAACGCGCTGTTCTTCACCTACGCCCTGGTGCTGGAGCGTTTCTATAAAGTGCCCGGCGATCAGGTGGGTTGGTACCTGCTGCCCTTCGCGCTCGGTTCGTTCCTCGGGCCGGTGGTGCTCGGACGCCTGTTCGATACCGTGGGGCGTCGGCCGATGATCGCCTTCACCTACGGCATGTCGGCGGTGATGCTGGTGGGGGCGGGATACCTGTTCCTCATCGAGGCCTTCGGCCCCGTGGGTCAGACCGCCGCCTGGATGGCGGTGTTCTTCTTCGCCAGCGCGGCGGCGTCCTCGGCCTATCTTACGGTGGCCGAGACGTTCCCCCTGGAAATCCGCGCCCTCGCCATCGCGGCGTTCTACGCGATCGGGACGGGGATCGGCGGCATCTCGGGGCCGCTGCTGTTCGGCAGCCTCGTGGAGAGCGGCTCGCGGGAATACGTCTTCTACGGATACCTGCTCGGCGCCGTGCTGATGGCGGTGGCGAGCGTCGTCGGCGGCATTTGGGGGACCGCCGCCGAAGGGCGGTCCCTGGAGGATGTCTCGAAACCGCTGGGGGCGGTCTGAGGAAAAGACGTCCGCCGCTTAGCGGTCGGCGATTTCGAGGCGCGCCGTCGCCGCCGAGAGGCGGGCGGACTTGGCGGCGGCCTGGACGGGCTGGGGCACCACGGTCAGGTCGCTGGCCGGGTGGGCCGCCTGGATCGTCCGGGCATGCTCGCGGCTGATCGGCGGGGTGACGTGAACGCGGTCGTCGGCGCAGGCGAGGTTGGCCGAGAGAGTCGCTGCGGCGAACGCAGACGATGCGAGGATAAGGATCGTGCGCATGTGATCTCCGATGCGACGCCGGGACATTCCGGCCCGCATAAGAGACCACAGGTTCGCTGCGTTGCGATGCGCCATTATTGCAATGCAACAAATCGCGGAGTCGGCCGAAGCCTGAACTTATGGTTCAGGTTAGCGAGGGGTTTCCGAGGACGAACCAGGCCAATTGCCATGCGCTCAATGCATGTCGATGCCTTTTTACCACGTCAGCCAGGATACTGACGCGGCCCCGACGCCGGTTGCCGGGTCTCGCCGGCGGTGTTGGTCAGTCCCGGGGGCGCCAGACCTGCCCGTGATAGACGAAGGTGTCGCCATCGCTCGCCAGGGCCGCCAAGCCGTTGAACGCCGGATCGTGGACGGTGATGACGCTAGTCGGGATACCCCTCATCATTCCGGCGAAGGGTGCCTTCTTCTCGAAGGCCTCGCGGAAGCCGCCCTCCTCCAGAACCTTCACGATGCGCGGGGCGATGCCGCCGCCGATATAGACGCCGCTCGTGGCCAGAAAGGTCAGCGCGAGGTCGCCGCAAACCCGGCCGAGCAGGCGGGAGAACAGCGCCAGGGTCTCAGCGGCATGGGGGTCGGAGGCATCGAGGCCGGCGGTGGTGATGGCCGCCGGGTCGAGCTTGTCGTGCGGCTGACCCGTCCGCACCTGCGCGACGGCGGCGTGGAGGCGGGCGAGGCCCGGCCCGGACAGGACCGTCTCCACCGTGACACGCTCCTCCACCCGCTCCAACGCGTGCCAGACCTTCTCCTCGAAGGCGTCGGCGGGGCCGATATCCGTGTGGCCCGCCTCGGTGGAGACGATGGCGAGATGGGCCGAGTAGGGCACCAGGGCCGCCGCGCCGAACCCCGTCCCCGGCCCGAGCACCACCCGCGCCCCTCCCGGGATGGGCGGACAGTGGCCGATGGGGGTCAGGTCGTGCGGCTCGATCTCCGCCGCCCCCGCCGCCACGGGCACGTAATCGTTGACGACCACCGTCTGTGAGAATCCGAAATCCCGGCCGATCCGCTCCCCCGAGACCTTCCAATGGGCGTTGGTGAGTTGCACCTCCGGCCCGTCGATCCGTCCGGCGATGGCGAGGATCGCCGAGCGCGGCGGCGGGGACCGCTCCCCGTCCTTGGCGAGGGACGCCTTGATCGCGGCGGACGGATCCGGGTGATCGGCCGTCGCCTCGTGCGACAGGAGGCGCGGTTTCGCGCCCCGCTCCTCCACGATGGCGAAACGGGCATTGGTCCCGCCGACATCGCCGATCAGAACCGGAAATTCGAAGGTCATCGCCACGGCCCCGTCCCTTCTGCTCACCCTGCAAAGCCCCGCCCGGCCTCCGCCGAGGGTCCCGGACCCTTGCGAACGTCCTTGTCTCAGGCGGGGGGCAGGCCGTCGAGGTCGATTCGCCCACCCTCGGCCCAGGAGGCCAGCAACGCGCGCACGGCGGCGGGATCGGGTAGGCGGCGCGAGGCCACGGTCTCCCCATCGCCGATGCGGATCGCGACGCCGCCGTCCTCGGTGACGCTGGCGAAGGCGATTTCGTCGGTCTTGTCGTCGCCGAGGAAGACCGGTTGGCGGCCGGCATAGGGGGGAAGCGCCATCAGGGCGCGGATCGCCACAGCCTTCGTCGCCTGCGCGGGAACGATCTCCCCCACCGCCTTGCCGAGTTGCAGACGGTACTCGGCCCCGAGCGTCGCCGCCGCCGCCCGCACCAGGACCTCGGCCCGTTCCGCATCGGAGCTTTCGGCGAGCCGCCAATGCACCGCCACCGACGCGCCCTTGTCCTCGATGAGTACGCCCGGCAGCGCGGCGGCGGCCGCGTTCAGCCGCTCGACCTCCCGGCGCAGGGCCGGATGATCCTCGGGCCGCCCCCCGGTCAAAGCCCCGTCCACCCGGCGCTCCACCCCGTGCAGCCCGGCGGCATCGAGGTGGGCGTGGGCGAGGAAACCGTCGATCTGCGACACCGGGCGGCCGGTCACGATCGCCAAGGCACCACCGAGGCGGTCCCGCAGGCGGGTCAGGTTCTCGACCAAGCCGGGCTCGACCCGCACCGCGTCGGGCCGGGGGGCGATCTCCACCAGCGTGCCGTCGAAATCGAGGAAGAGGGCGACGTCCATCGCGGCGATCCTTGAGGGTTCCGGGGGCGGCGGGCGAGCGGGGCTAGCACGGACGGAGCCCCCCGCAAACGGGGTTGCGCGCCCTGACGGCGATCCAGCCGGGCGCGGGGGCGTCGCCGATGGTGGATGCCGCTATCCACAGCTTTTCACCGGACCGTGATACGCCCTGGTAACGCACCCCGGCGAGGCTGTCCCCATTCCGTCGCCGGATCGTGGACATGATGACAAGCCAGCAACTTGCCGAGGAACTCAAGCGCATCGCGACGGCCCAGGTCAGCGACATCACCCGGGCCGTGAAGGAAGGACAGAAGTCCATCGCGTTGAACGAGGTCCGCGACATGGCCCGGCGCATCACCCTGCTCGCCGACGCATTCGATCCGAAATCGGCGGCCGAGCCTGCTGCCGGCGCCGAAGCGGCCTGACAAGATCGAAAGCCCCGCCCCAATGCGCGCCTTCTTCAACATCGTCCTCGACAACCAGATCCTGCCCGATCCCGTGGGCCAGGAGTGCATCGACGACGCCGAACTCCGGGCGGCGGCGTATGTCGTCGTCCGTGCCCTGGTCCAGCGCTACGGTGGCGAGGCCCAGTTGCTCGATGCCGCCCTGCACGTCACCGACGGCGAGGGCGCGACCCTCCTGCGCATCTCGTTCTTCGAGGCGCTGTACCTCCCGGTGTCCCCCGTGGCGGATGGGGAGCGGCGCCGGATGCCGAAGGACGAGAGGCCGGCCGCGCCCCTGCCGGGGGCGGCCTTGCGTTTCATGCGGCGGGTCGGC
The DNA here is from genome assembly GCA_022702015.1 of Beijerinckiaceae bacterium. Taxonomy (GTDB): domain Bacteria; phylum Pseudomonadota; class Alphaproteobacteria; order Rhizobiales; family Beijerinckiaceae; genus Methylobacterium. The sequence goes on from JAKONI010000215.1 coordinate 23,428, forward strand.
GGCGCGGTGAGCGCGAAGGTGCAATCCCTCTCTCACCCCTGACCGGTCGGGCCCTCAGCCGAACAGGTCCGTCACCGCGAAGCCCCGCGCCGCCAGACGCTCGGCCAGAATGCGGCGGTGGCAGCGGGTGGGATCCCGCTCGAAGCACAGCAGGCAGATCGGCGACGCCCCGGCCATCGCCGCGAGGTCGTCGAGGGCCGCGATACCCCCGGCGGTCTCCAGAACCTCCTCGCAGTAGATCCGGCGCAGAAGGGTGGCATCGTCCGCCCGGGCCGCCTCGCGCCCGGCCTTGGGGGTCCCCAGCGTGCGCAGGTGGGCGTAGCCGAGCCCCGCCTCCTCCAGACCGGCTTTCAGCGCGCCCTTCGAGAAGCCGCGCTTGCGCGAGTTCGCCACCGCCCGCACGTCCGCCAGCACGGCCACCCCCGCCGACCTCAGCGCCGCCGTCAGACGCTCGGGATCGAGGCCTTCGTAGCCGATGGTGAAGAGAGTCTTAGTCACGAGAACCGGTCCCGACACCCCTTGATCCACCGGCACTTAGGCGCACCCGGCGGCGGCGCCAAGCCGCGTGGGCGGCGCGGATGTCTCTGATGGGCAACGCATTGCGGAATTCTGCCGCAATGATCGCAAAGGTCCATTAACCGGCCGGGGTCATCGATGAGCCCTGTCTTTGGCGCTTACTTGGAAGCGGGCAATCGCACTGATGTCGCGAGATCGCGTGTTTGGCCCGGCCTCTCTGATGGCTTCGCTCCCGGCGGCCCTTCGCCTGATGCGCCGCGTGGCGGCGGTGTCGGCGCTGGCTGCCCTGGCGGCCTGCTCCAACAACCCGGATTTCTACCCCACCAAGGGCGACGCGAAGCCCCACCCGGGTGTGGCCAAGGCCAAGCTCCACCCGATCCAAGGTATCGACATCTCCAAGTGGCAGGGCCCCGTGGACTGGGCCTCGGTCCGCGCCTCGGGCACGCAGTTCGTCTTCATCAAGGCGACCGAGGGCGGCGACCACGTGGACGAACGCTTCCGCACGAACTGGGACGGCGCCGCCGCCGCCGGCATCCCCCGGGGGGCCTACCACTTCGTGTTCTGGTGCCGCTCCGCGAAGGAGCAGATGACCTGGTTCAAGAAGAACGTGCCCAACGATCCGAGCGCCCTCCCCCCCGTCCTTGACGTGGAGTGGAACGGCCATTCCCAGACCTGCCCGAAGAAGCTCCCGAAGGAGCAGGCGCTGGCGATGGTCACGGAGATGCTTCAGGAGATGGAGAGCTACACCGGCAAGCGCCCGATCATCTACACCGACATCACCTTCCACAAGGACGTGCTGGAAGGCGAACTGCCGGACTACCCGCACTGGCTGCGCTCCACGGCGGCCGAGCCCGAGCAGCGCTTCGCGAATCGCCGCTGGATGCTGTGGCAGTTCACCTCCACCGGCCGGGTGCCGGGGGTGCGCGGCGATGTCGATCGGAACGCCTTCTACGGCACCCCGTCCGACTGGGCGTCCTTCCTCTCGACCGATTGCGATCCGAGAGAACACAAGCGCCTGTCGTCGCAGGGCATTTGCACGGACAAATAGCACCGCGATCTAGAAAACGGATCGGATCTGGCCGCGATGTTAAATTTTGGCGGTCGATATGTCGCTTTTAGAACAGACGGCGGCGGGATCGGTTGCTAGAGAATAGGAAGAACGCACAATCTTTCCTATCTCGATGCCCGCCGAAACGAACGCCTCCCTCCGCGATAACCTCCTCCTCGAAGCCCTGCGTGGACCAGACCGGGACGCGATCCGGCCCCACCTCAAGGCGATCTTCCCGCCGAAGGGGACGGTTCTGTTCGAAGCGGGCGAGGCGGTGACGCATCTCACCTTCCCCTGTCGCCACGCGGTCGTCACGCTCCTGATCACCACCCGCGACGGACGCAGCGCCGAGACGGCGACGATCGGGCACGAAGGCGCTGTCGGATGCGTCGTCGGCCATGGCCTCCTCCCCGCCTCGACCAGCGCGGTGGTCCAGATCGCCGGGCCGATGCTCCGCATCGAGTCGCAGATCCTCCAGGAAGTGAAACGGCGATCGGCCCCGATCCGCGATCTCTTCGCCCGCTACGCCGATTGTTTGCTGGCGCAGGTGCTACAGGCTTCGGCCTGCAACGCTCTCCACCCCATCGAGCAGCGCTGCCTGCGCTGGCTGTTGACGCTGCACGACCGGATCGGCTCCGCGAGCCTGCCGATCACCCACGAGTTGCTGGCGGCGATGCTTGGCGTGCAGCGGACCTACCTGACGCGGGTCCTGAGCAGCGTGCAGGACCAGGGCCTGATCACCGTGGGGCGGGGGCGCATCGTTGTACGCGACCGCGCCCGCATGGAGGCGGCCGCCTGCGAGTGCCACGGGCGGGTGCGGCAGCACTACGAGACGGTGCTCGGCGCCGTCTACACCGCCGCCGGGATCGACCATCTCGACGTCGCCGCCAAGGCTTCGGAGGACGTGGAATGACCACCCCGCGCCTTGTCGAGCGTTCCCCATATTGCCTGGATCACGGGAAACGCTCTCACCCACCGCTTCCGCCGCATTTCCATACGCCGAGCCGGCATCCACCTCGGCGGAAAACTCTCGGAGGCATGAGGACCGTTGCGTAGACGGAGCCGCCGCCCCGGCGGGTCGGCCACCGCGACGTCGATCTCGGGGAGACGGCGCAACAGGGCAGGCGTCACCGTATCGAGGGCTGTCCCGAAGGGGGCGAGGGACCCATCTAGCAGGGCCGCGATACGACCTCGGCCCGCCCGGGGCGGCCGCAGGCTGAGGAGGGTCTCGGACAGCATGGTTTAGCCAGAGCCATCGCGCCGCCGGGACATAGCTCCCGGATCAGACGCCCTTCCGCTCCAGGATCTCGATCAGCGCCCCGTCCGGCCCCTCGAAGAAGGCGATGCGCAGGCCCGGTCCGCGCTGGGTGATGCCCATCCGCAAGGGAACGCCGCGCGCCGTCAGGTCGTCCACCGCCGCCTCGATGTCGTCGGTGGCGAGCCCGATATGCTCGATGCCGAGGCAAGGAGTCCGCACCGCCGGATTCACGTCGTCCCCGACCTGCTCGATGAAGAGTGTCAGCCCGCCGAGGTCGATCACCACCCGCTCCACCGGGTCGGCCCCGACGCGCTTCACCTCCCGGGCACCGAAGGTGTCGCGGTAGAAGGCCGCCGCCGTGATCGCGTCGCGGCTTCGCAGGTGGACGTGGTCGCAGCGGTAATTCATGGGACGGGCACCGTTGAGCGTCGCAACGAGACTAGGGTGATGCCTAACGCCTGGCGAGGCGAGGGATCGCCTCAGGCCGCGCGCTTGACGGCAGGCCCGATCCCGCAGACTTTTGCGACGAGAACCGTTGCAGAGATGCAACACGGCACCCACATGGAGTGCCTTCCCGCTTCCCCGAAAGCACTCAACGACCGATGCGCAACCCCTACGAAGTGCTGGGTGTCCCCAAGGCCGCGAGCGAAGCCGACATCAAGAAGGCCTACCGCAAGCTCGCCAAGGAATTTCACCCCGACCGCAACAAGAACGACGTGAAGGCAAAGGACCGCTTCTCCGAGGCGAGCGCGGCCTATGAGATTCTGGGCGACGCCGAGAAGCGCAAGCAATTCGATCGCGGCGAGATCGATGCCGAGGGTAAGCCCCGCGCCTCGGGCTTCGAGGGCTTCCCCGGCGGCTTCGGCGGCGGCGGCGGCGCGCGCGGGTTCGATTTCGAATCGATGGCGCGCGGGAATCGCGGCGGCGGGGGCGGCGTCGGCGAGGACATCTTCTCGCACATCTTCGGCGAGGCGTTCCGGGCCGGTGGCGCCGGGCCTGGGTCCCGCCAGCCCGCGAAGGGCGAGGACGTGGCCGCCGAACTCGTCATCACGCTGGAGCAGATCGGCGGCGAGGAGAAGCTGCGGTTGAACCTGCCGACCGGCCGCGAGGTCGATGTGATGATCCCCAAGGGCGCGGTGGATGGGCAGACCATCCGCCTGCGTGGCCTGGGGCACCCCGGCGGCCCGCGCTCCGGGCCCGGCGACGTGCTGCTCACCATCCGCGTGCAGCCCCATCCCCGTTTCAAGGTGGAGGGGGCCGACCTGCGGGTGAGCGTCGACATCCCTCTGGAGGATGCGATCCTCGGCGGGACGATCCGCGTGCCGACCCTCACCGGCGCCGTGGAGATGAAGATGCCGGCCATGACGAGTTCCGGCCGGACCTTCCGCCTGCGCGGAAAGGGCCTGCCCAAGAAGGACGGCACGAGGGGCGACCTGTTCGCCACCACGGCGATCATCCTGCCGGAGGGCGAGGACGCGGCCCTGGCCGAATACGCCCGCAGCCGGCGGGCGGCCAAGGCCGCGTGATCCGAGAGAAACGACCGCAAAGGGGAATCGGGTGTCACGCCGGACTTCCGTCCCCGACCGGCCTCCGCTAAGGGAACCCTCGGCGCTGTCAGCGCCGCGGTTTTCCGGGATGCGTCATGGCGGAACACGGGCAAGGGCTTCTGGCGGGTAAGCGGGGGGTGATCCTCGGGGTCGCGAATAACCGCTCGATCGCCTGGGGTATCGCCCGCAGCGCCCGCGCCCATGGGGCCGAGCTAGCCTTCACCTACCAGGGCGACGCTCTGCGCAAGCGCGTGGAGCCCCTGGCGAAGGAACTCAACGCCCATGTCATCGGCCATTGCGACGTCACCGACGCCTCGACCATCGACGCGGTGTTCGAGGAGGCCGGGCGGATTTTCCCCGAAGGCATCGACTTCGTGGTCCACTGCATCGCCTTCTCCGATAAGGACGAGCTGACCGGCCGCTACCTCGACACGTCCGAGGAGAACTTCAGCAAATCGCTGTTGATCTCCTGTTACTCCTTCACGGCGGTGGCGCAGCGCGCGGAGAAGATCCTGCGCCCCGGCGGCTCCCTGGTGACGCTGACCTATTACGGCGCCGAGAAGTGGATGCCGCACTACAATGTGATGGGCGTGGCCAAGGCGGCCCTCGAAGCCTCGGTGCGCTACATGGCGGCCGATCTCGGCCCGAAGAACATTCGCGTCAACGCGATTTCGGCGGGGCCGATCAAGACGCTCGCCGCCTCGGGGATCGGCGACTTCCGCTACATTCTGAAGTGGAACGAGTACAACGCGCCGCTCCGGCGCACGGTGACGATCGGTGAGGTCGGCGAGACGGCCGCCTACCTTCTCTCCGGCATGGCCGCCGGCATGACCGGCGAGATCCTGCACGTCGATGCGGGCTACCACGTCGTCGGCATGAAGAATCCCGAAGCGCCCGACCTATCCCTCGACAGGGACTGAGCGGCCCGCATCGGCGCAAGAAAAAAGGCCTGCCCCGGTCCCCCGGGGCAGGCCTTTTTCGTGGCGCGAGGCCGCTCAGTCGTCGGCCGGAGCCGCGGCTGCCGGAGCCGGTGCCGGCGCAGCCTTGCCGGCAGGCGCCTTGGTGCCGGGCTTGGCCGCGCCGGCT
>JAKONI010000235.1 GCA_022702015.1 Beijerinckiaceae bacterium
CCGCCCGGTCCGACCTTCTAGAGCCAGAGCGCCGGAGACGTGGCCGAGCGGCTGAAGGCACTCGTTTGCTAAATGAGCATACCCCGAAAGGGGTATCGAGGGTTCGAATCCCTCCGTCTCCGCCACCCATGCGTGGCCCCGAAAAGCGAAGCGATTTCAACGGGTCGCAAACATCTACGCCGATCCTCGTACCGCACACGTACCGCAAATCGCCGGCCCGTGCGTACCGCGCCGGGGGCCGCCATCCACAAGGATCGGCCGCCCGATCCTTCCGCACTCACCGCCCCGCGGCCCGCGCCGCGTCCCGGTCCCGGCGCTCCCGCCCCAACTTTCTCGCCAGGTCGGCCGGCCTCGATGCCCGCACGTAGCCGCGGCTGACCTGCCCGGACACGGTCGCCAGTTCCTGCAGGGCGTCGCCCAGCGCCCGCCGCAGAGCGTCGCGCGCGTCGCCGTCGGCCGCCTCCAGATAGGCCTGCTCCATCTCGTCCACGGCGCGCTCCATTGATTCGTCCATCAGAACAAATGGAGAACAAATCCGCCGCGGAGTCGATCCCTGGCCGCGGCATTTCGCGACCTCCAACGTATCGCGGACGGGACCGTATCGGCCGTGCCGCATCATCTACGGAACGCCCCGGCGCGGACCGGCGGGCCGACGTCGGGCGCACGTGCGCCCATGTGCTCCCGTGTGCGCCTTCCGTATACCCTAGGCTATACTTTCCGAATTCGAGCGCCGTTGCAGTCGTTTATGGGTCAGGTATAGCAACGGTCATATTACGGGATCGGCGTTACCAGTGTTCCTTGCCCGTTCGGCACCTTGTCAACCAGTGGCCGCCCCTCGATACGGATGAGACCGCCGGTCCGCATAAGGGCGGCGTGGGCTTCGGCCATCTCCTCGAAGGTCAGGTACCGATCGGCGGGAGGCAGGTAGGGCGCAGCCTCAATCGCCTCGCTCAGGGGGATGACCTTGAAGATGTCGGACATCGGCATGTCAGGCCTCCGCCTGTAGCAACGCGATCGCCTCGAAAAGCTGCTGGTCAGGCAATGGGGCGGTCTGCTGGCTGAGGACGTCCTCCAGGATGGGGATCACCTTGGCGAGGCGCCCGGCCGGGACGACCCGCTCGACGAGGCGAACCTCCCGCCGGGACAGCGGCTGCTCATAGTCCGAGCCGATCTCCGTGATCCCGTACGGCTCGTCACCCTGGAACGAGATGGAGGCTGGCTCCAGCGGCACGCCCTCGCACGTCTCGACCCACCAGAACTCGTCCGGGCGGTTCGGCACGGGCTCGGGCTGCGGCTCGCGCCTCGGCAGGGGCCACCCGAAAGATGCGGTCACGTTCATCGTCCCCTCCCTCAGCTGAAAAACGACCCGCACGCCGGCAGCCCGCCGCCGCGGCGGATCCGGGCGTCCTCGTGCGTGAAGCGGTCCAACGACAGTTCGGTGTGCCCTCCCCGCGGGAGGCCTTGCGCCGGCGCCGGGACGGCCCGAGAATCGTGGGCATGCGCTACGTCCTCGACATCAACCCGAGCCGCCGCGAGCCTGGCCGGCTGAACGTTCAGCTGACCGTCGGCCCGAGCGGCTGCCCCGTCCTGCTGGACACCCTGGACGGGCCGGAGATCCCCCGCGCCGTCATGGAGGCTCTCAGCCAGGATTTGGCGATCCGCCTGACGGGCGAGCCAGGCGGCGTGCCCGGGGTTGCCGGCGAACCGCTTGGAGAGCCGGGCGAGTAGGGCGGGCGACAGCGTCCCTTGCGAGGGACGGTGGTAGCTATCCGACATGCGCATCGACCTCGCTGAACTCGGCCCCGCCATCCGCGCCCGCAGGCTCGCCCTGCGGATGCCGCTCGCCCGCCTCGCCGATCAGGCCCGGATCCCGCGGGGACAGCTCGCCGCCCTGGAGCGCGGCGAGATCGAGGACCTCCCGTTCGGCCGGCTGCAGCGCGTCCTCGTCGCCCTCGGCGCCGACATGTACCTCGGCACCTTCAACCACGGCCGGCCGACCCTGGATGAGATGCAGCGGGCGAACGACGCCGCGGAGCGCATCGACCGCCGCTCGACCGGCCTCGACCTGTGGTTCTACGGGCCCTGACGTTGCCGGGGCTGGAGAGCGGCAAACGTAGAACAGACCCGTCATGGCCATGACCGAGGCGTAGGCCGCCAGCGTCACGGGATCTCCGGATCGGGCGGGATCCAAGACCGTGCCGTCGTTCAGCATGACGACAAGATGGCCGCCCGGGCCGCCAGCATCCACGAGGCAGAGGTGCACGGGGGGCCACGGGGCCGCGGGCCAGACGTCGCGCTTCGCCTGTGTGAGTTGGTGGACGCGGAACAGGTGCTGGACCGCGTACCCCTGAGCCGCCAGGAACTCGCTCCAGGCGCCATCAGTGAGGCCTCGGCCCGGATCCCCGATCTCGGCCCTGACATCATCGTAGGTGCGCCCCAGGACTGTCGCCAGGCACGCCACCGCACATCCGAACCTGTCCTTCTGCTGGACGGCCTTGACCTCGCGCATTCTCCAGACGTGCTTCGCGTGCCGGGTCATCCCTTCCTCCTCGCGGCGGCCTTCGCGCGCCTGCAGACATCCCAGCACTCGGCGTTCCCCTCGGCCCGATCGAGGCATCCCCCGTTGCACCGGGCGTAGGCCCCGAGCATGCGGGCGAACGCCGGGTCGGCGGGCTCGCCTGTCAGGTACGGGGCGACGGCCTCGCGGGCCCGGGCCGGCGCAGGGGTGGCGGGGCGGCTCATGCCGCGGCCCGCTCCGGGTAGAGCAGGTTGAAGCGGGCGAGGCGGTCCCGGGCCACGCGGATCGCCTCGGCGGCCGTGCGGTAGGCCAGCATCGACTCGCCGGTCAGCTCGCCGCGCTTGTCGACCATGGCGAAGCGGGACGCGAACTCGTCCTCGGCGATCGCCTCGTCGAGGTGCGCCTGCAGGCCCCGGCGCGCCAGGGCGATCATGTCGAACTCGGTGGGCTCGATGGTCATCACTCGGCTCCCGGATGCGCCGGCGTCGGCGTGTTGTCTGTCCTGAGCAGCCGCGGATCGACCTTGCGGCCCCGCGGGGTGACGGCGACCTCTCCGGCCGCGGTGAGCCGGATCCGCAGCGGGCCGGCCCCGGCCACCAGGCCGAGGGTCACCAGCCGCAGCCACGTGTCCGCCAGGAACGGCAGGCGCTCGCCGGCCGCGACGACGCCACCATGCCTGTCGATCGCCCCCTCGCCGCCGGCCGCGCGCAGGGCGGACAGGGCGTCCCGCTGGGAATCCGTGAGGGTCATGGGGTGTGGATCGCCCAAGTCGGACGAGGCACGTCCTTGGCGATCTCCTCCACCAGCTTCTTCTTCGGCTGGGGCAGCGAGGTCGCGAACCCGCTGTGGTTCTCACCGGTGAGGGCATCTAGGCCCCGGAGGAGCCAGTGCTTGAGCGAGGGCCCGTTCTCGATCGGGCGGCCGCGACGGGCCATGCCCTCGATCTCGGTCACGACCTCCCGGATCCGGGTGATCGCCTCGGGCAGGTCCACCTTGGCGTCCCGGCCTCGACCTTCCGCGAGTTCGCGAACCTCATCGACGATGTCGTAGATCTCGAATTCGTGCCGGGGACCGTGCAGGTGGTGGACGATGTTCCGGATCCCGACCTCCCAGCGGTTCTCGCGGGCATGGTTCGGCAGTGGTCCGGTCAGACGCGCGAAGCCGGCATCCACCAGCCCCCTGGCAACCGCGAGCACGTCGAGGTCGAATATCGTCGGACCGCGACGGGCATCCTTCAGGATGAAGTCCAGAGCCTGGAAGTCGCCCAACGCCCGCAGCTTGGCGACCCGTGACGCATCGGCGTCCTTGGCCCGTACGTCGGCCAGCATGCCGTCGAAGTAGTCCCGCTCCGCCTGGGGCAGCCCGGCGACCGCGCGCGCCATCTCGGCGACCTGTTCGATTTCCATGGAGGCTTGCCTCGAATAAGCGGCCATGACCCGAGCGCCCCGGTCATGGCCTTCACTGCGGCGGTCGCTGCCGGACGACACTGAGGAGGCCGTCGGAACCCTCACCGGCATCCCCCGGTGCTGAGGCCTCTCCCAGGCAACTGAGAGGAAGAGGCGTGCCCCTCTGTTCGTCCGGGACCTGAGTGATCCCGGCTCGCCGCCGCGGGCCATCCACAGGGTCGCACCGGTTCCGGATTCGTACAGAGGCGCGCAAGCAACACCGAACCGACATCCGAGACGTACAGACGGCCGGGGACTCCCCAATACTGTCGGGCGGCAGCATCTTCGGGTCATGCAGCGGCCAACACGGCGCTGCCCCCGCCCTGGTCGCGGGGATGACACTGGCTGGCCCCCTCGTGCACGAGGTGACCCTGCCCCCTGCAGAAGACATGCAGGGATGAAACATTCAGGCAGCCGAATGGCCGCCCGTCTCGACCTTCCCTGCCTCGGCGGGGATGACACGCGGCTTATCCCGGAGTGCGCGGGAAACGGCCTCCCCCGCCAGGTTGAGCGGGGATGACACTCCCTGGACCGCAAGTGCAGCGGCTACCGCGGGCAAATCCCCCGCCCGGTTCGGGCGGGATCGACAAGGGAAGGCCTCGGGGAAACCCGGGGCCTTCTCTGTTACAAAGTGATGACCGATCCGCTGATCTGTCATCATCTTGTAACGCCGCCCCCAGAGCCCAGGGATTTCTTTACCAGGTCATCGATCGCCCGTTGCCCCGGGATTCCTCGTCTGTCATGGTCCTCGCCATGAGCACGCTCCTGAAATCGAAACGCGCCGCCTTCCTCGCCGCCTGAGCCCAGCGCTCGGCGCCCTGCGCGTCCTCGATCCAGTGAGTATCCCCCGTGTCCAAGATGAATGCCTCGGCCGTGAAGGCCGTGCGGAAGCACCTGTCCGCCTACACGCAGCCCCGCTGGCACACGCCCGGCAACCCGCTCCCCACGACCGTGGAACTGCTGTCCGGCGCCGAGTTCGTCGACGGCTCGGCGCTGGTGGACATGGAGGCTGTCCTTCGGCCGCTCATCGCGCCGGAGAGCAAGCACCGGCTGCCGAAGGGCCTGGCGCGGGCCATCAGGGCCGCGCTCGCCAAGCCGCGGATCAGCACCCTGCGCGCCCTGGAGGCCGAGTGCCTCGCCATCGTCGAGCAGGCGGAATCCGGCGACGCGCCGGTGCTGTCCGAGACGCTGGTCGTCATCCGCGACATTCACGAGCGGGCGGCCGTCTACGGCGCGGCGCTGGGCTGCGAGCATGCCTGCGCGCGCTGCGCGGTCCTGTGCACGCGCTACTGGATGCAGCGGCCGCACCACAGCTTCGTCGACGCCATCACATACGGCCTGATACGGAGCACGGTCGACTACCTGGCGACGGCCGACTCGCCCTGCATCGACGATGGCGAGAGCTATCTCCCCGAAAGCAGGCACATCCAGATCGACATCCTCGACAAGTCGGTCTGGGGCCTCGCCCACGTGCTGGGCGTCGTGCACGAGGCGATCGCCGCCGGCGAGATCGGCTCGGTCGACGCGCTGAACGAGGAGTTCGCCGCGATCGAGGCGGCCGCCGTCGCCGAGGACCGCGCCGGAATCGTGCGCCGGCCCGCCGAGAAGGTGGAGCCCCGCCCCGATCCGGTCGACGGCGGGCTCGACCTCGACGGGTGGCTGCCGACGGGACCGGGCCTACGGGTCGTCGGCGACGTCTCCCACGTCAGGAAGGGGTCCAAGGGGGACGACCCGGTCAAGGAAGCCGAGGCGATCGTCGGCAAGCGCCTGCCGCTCGTGATGCCGCCGGACGACCTGGCGGCGGTGCGGGCCGAGCTGCTGGCCGAGTTCCCGCACTGCGCGCGCATCATCGACCGGCTCCTGCGCCCACTCGCGATGCAGGACTCGATCCGGCTGCCGCACGTCCTCCTGTGGGGACCTCCGGGCGGGGGCAAGACCCGGTTCGCCCGGCGCCTCGGCGAGGTTCTGCACCTGCAGCCAGCGGTCTATTCGATGGCCGCCGCGATGGATGCCATGACAATTCTCGGAACAGCGAGGGGCTGGGCCACCGCAAATTTCTCGGCGCCAGTCCGGGATCTGATCAGGACGAAGATCGCCAACCCGGTCCTGATCGTCGACGAGGCCGACAAGATGAGCACGTCGCGGCACAACGGCAACGCGGCGGACGCCCTCGTGAATATGCTGGGGTCAGAGACGTCGGAGCGGTACCGCGACATCTATCTGACCGCCGACGTCAATATCTCCCGCGTGCAGTGGATCCTCACGGCCAACGGCCTCGCCACCGTCCCGCGGGCACTGCTCGACAGGTGTCTTGTCCTGCGCGTCGACGAGCCGGGTCCGGAGCACCTGCGCACGCTGGCGACGTCGATCCTGGAGGACGTGAAGGCCGACCGCGGCCTGGACGATGTCTGGGCACCCCCGTTCGACGGCGTGGAATGGGCTGCCCTGGAGGAGAACTGGTCTCAGGGTGGCAGCCTACGCGCCCTCCGCCGCCTGATCGAGGTCGTCCTCGACGCCCGCGAGGGGGGGCCCCGCCAATGAGCGTCGTCCTCTCCGAGCTGCGCGCCCTGCGCGCCGACGTGGAGGCCGACGTCGAGATGGAGCGCGTCGACGCCCACCTCGGCCGCGGCGTCCACGGGTACCTGGGGGCACTCGCCCGCCTCGTCGCCGACGGGGACCGGGATCCCACCCGGGCCCTGAACGAAGGCCGCTCGGCTGCGGGATTCCTCCGCGCCGTCCCCCGCCTGCCAGCCCCCCGCCCATGGAGCGACCGATGCCGCGCGTGATCCCCCACGAGGCCATGCAGTTCCTCCGCGGCGCGCTGGGCGATGACGGCGCCATCGGGATCGCCGTCGAGGGCGTCGATCAGACCCCGGCGGGCCCCCGCGTGCGGTTCGTCGTGCCCCGCCTGCGCCGGGCCCGCGTCGACCCACAGCGCGTGCCGGACCGCGATTCGATCTCGGAGCTCGTCAGCCGGATGGTCGCGATGCGCTGGCGCTACGGCGCCGCGCCGCGCCCCGTCCCGGTCGAGAGCGGCCTCGTCCTGATGGAGACGCACCCCGAGATCTACAGCGGCCCCACGGAGACCGGCGACGGCTGGCACTGGCTTCTGGCCACTGTCGCCGAGTGGATCAAGGAAGGCGGGGTCCCGGCGGAGTGGCAGGACGAACAGGTCAAGGAGAAGTACGGGACGCTGCGGTTCTACGCGAGCGGCGTCGACGGCCGCACCGCCAGGATCCTCGCCGGTGCGGAGTGGGTGTCCGGAGCGGTGTGCGAAACCTGCGGCGCCCCGGGGCGGACGCAGGCGAGCGGGTGGGTCAGGACGGCGTGCGACGCCCACGCCGAGACGCACCGTGGCTGACGTCTACCGCAACCTCACCCGGCGGGCGTGGTCCATCCGGATCGCGGGCCGCGTCGTCGGGCACGTCCCGGCGATCGCGCTCGCCGGCGTGACGCTCCGGACCTCGGAGGCCTCCAGGCTCCGGTGCCTGCGCCTCGGGATCCGCGACGTCCACGCATGGGCCCGGGGCGTCCCCGTCCCGGGACTGCCCCGGCCGGCGGATGCGGTCCGGATCCGGTACCGGGTCGACCGCCCCGGGTTCCGGGATCCGGATGGCCGTCCCGTCGCCCTAGCGGATGCTTGCTGGTTCGAGGCTGACGGCAGCGCATGGTGCCTTGCAGGGCCGGGTGAGAGGCTGGGGGCGGGAGGGACCGACATGGCCAGACCTGACGACCGCAAGATCCTGAGCTCCGACCTCGCGCACGTGTCGCGCGCCGGGCTGCTGGATGACTGGGCATTCCAGCGCGCCGGCCGCCGCGGTGACGGCCTCGTCCTCGTCGGGACCGACGAGCAGGGGCGCGTCCGGGAGACCGGCGCCGTCCAAGGTTTCGACGTCGAAGCCGGCTGGGCCTGGGTGACGGGCACGGGACTGCTCCGCCTCGGCACACCCCGATCCGCCATCCCCACGACCGGAGTGACGCTGTGAGACCACGCGACCTCCGCCCCGACGAACTGGTGGAGATGGCGCTCCGGCGCGCCCGCCTCCGCGAGGTCCTGGAGAACCTCCGGACCGACTGGAATCCGGGCGTGGCCGCCGTCGCCGCGGCCCCCTATCTCGACCGGTGGGAAACCGCCCGGCACCCATGGACGGGCCAGCCTTGCCTAAAGGGTACGGTCTACGGCCACCCGGTCCATGGCGATGCCTTCCTGACGACCAGCGCCATCCGCCACGAGGGCAACGGGTTCGCCATCACCGAGAGCTCGGGGCGGCTCTACGTCCTCGGCCGAGAGGACCGGCAGCACAAGCGCACCCGGATCCTGAGCGGCCGCCGCGGCGCGTTCCGGCCCGCTCAGGCCGCCCCGCCGCCCCCGTCCGAGGACACCCACGACGACCTCCCCGAACTCGAAGGACCCCCGCTGTGATGCGTACCCTGTTCCTCGCCGCGGCCGTCGCCGCCATCGCCACGCCGTCCCTCGCGGAGGATGTGACCTGGCTCCTGCCCGCCCCCGGGTTCTATTGCCCGATCGGCGAGAACGTCATGCCGATCCGGATCAAGGAGGACGGCGGAATGGTGATCGACTCCCTGGACTGCGGGAGGGTGCGCCTGGAAGGCGGCCAGGTGCTGTCGCCGTCGTGCGTCACGAACGGCGGCGACCGGGTGCCCTACACGACCGATCTGGAGGTCCTGCCCTCGGGCGCGATGGTGCACGATGGGGTGACGTTCCGGCGCCGCGACGGCCGGCCGCCCTGCCCGTAGGCCGACGTCGGGCGCACGTGCGCCCGTGTGCGCCTTCCGGTTAGCCTATGCTATACTTTCCGAATTCTTGCGGCCTGAAAGCATCTTAGCGGTCAGGTATAGCAACGGGCATAATCCCGGATCCGCGTTACCACTCTTTCAGGCGGCCTTCACGACCGGCATCGAGCTCGCGTCGTAGGCCTTGAGGATCCGGATGGTCTCGGGGCTGCGGATCCGGCCGTCTAGGAACGTCCCGGCGTCGATCGCATCCAGGAGGATCGCGCAGGTCGCCCGGATGTGGGCGAGGTGGCTGACGCCGGACTGGTCGTCCGCGTCCTCGCCGGCGGTCCACAGCGTCAGGTGCCGCTCGATGGCGCCGACGTATGTCTCGGCGTCGATCGGGTCGGTGCGCCAGTTGTGCCGTCCGTAGGCCTTGGCCGGGCAGTCGGCGCCGAGCCCGAGGACGGCCGCCTCCTGCACCAGTGCGATGCGCGGGATCAGCTCCAGGGGGAGCTTGCGGATGCCGACGGTGCGCTTCGGGTTCTCGCGCGGCGCCGGGGCCGCGTCCTGCAGGGCCTCGATCGCGGCGCGAGCGTCGTCCTCGTAGGGGCAGGGCTTCAAGGTGTTGACGCAGCAGCTGTCGCCGAGTCCGCACAGGGCCGCGGCGACCAGGTGCACGGTGTTCGCGTTACTTGGCATAGAACGCCCCGATCATGTCCTCGCCGGCCAGCCAGCCGGCCGGGGCGGTGACCATGGTGCCCGGGGTGAGGTGCAACGGCTCGACCGGCTGCACCCTCGTCCCGGCCGGGAGGTGGATCTCGGTGAGGCCCTTCAGGACCTCCAGGGTGGTCTCGCCGGCGTAGGGCTTCTCGGGCAGCACCGCCGTCCAGACCTCGCGCATCAGGTCCGGGTGGAACAGCGGAAGCGCCGGGTAGCCCTCGTCCGGCCCGGCTTCCATCGAGCCGATGGCGTAGGCGCCGCTGTCGTGCTGGCCGACGGGCTGGACGTAGTAGACCGGTAGCCGGGCCTCGTGGGCCCATACGATCTCCTGCGCGATGCCCTTGGACCGCTCCCACCCCGGCAGCATGACGACGACGACGAGCTGGCAGGCCAGCAGCATGGCCTTGTCGCGGATCATCCAGTCGGCGTGCGTGAGCTTCGCGCCGCCGATCGCCTCGACCCCGTAGGAATCGGCGATCGGCGAGTAGACCGCGAGCGGCGTGCAGGCCTGCAGCGCGGCCGCGGCCCTGCAGGCGTCCTTCCAGGCCATCTCCTTCGTCGGGTACACCGTGAAGGGGCTCGCCATGTAGATGCGGCTGCCGATGGCGTGCTGCAGGCAGGCGCGCAGGGCGACGTTGTCGGTGCGGATCATCAGGCGTTCCCCTCGGGCTGCGCGTCGAGGATGGCCTCGCGGGCTCGCGACACCTCCCCGTAGGCGCGGTGATAGGTGATGGTCTGGATCGAGCGCCCGGACAGGAGGCCGGCGCCATAATGCCAGGCGTCCTGCGCCACCGGCACCTGGTGGGACTCGGCCACGACCGCGCCGGCCTCGAAGCCCAGCAGCCGCTTGTGGTGGATGTGGAAGCCGTGAGCGTAGCGGAACCGTGTCAGGCCCCAGTCCTCGGCGCGCCGGGCCGCCATGACGCCAGGCAGGTCCTGGAGCTTCGTCTCGTAGCCGTTAGTGGCGGCCAGCATCACCCGGCCGAACCGGGCGTACCAGAACAGCGACGGGTCGAGGTCGACGGCGACCCGGGGCTCGTTGCGGTACAAGGCGTAGAGGAAGTGGGCGATCGCGACGGCGCAGTGCTCGTCGTGGTTCCCCTTGAGGATCCGGACGACGACGCGGTCGTGCCTGCGCAGCATGGCATCGACGGTCCGGACGGTGAGCCGGGAGGCGACGTCGAACACCTTCGGGTACCGGCCGTCGACGTCGAGCTGGTTTCCGGACCGGGCGGTGCGGTTGTCCTGGTTGTCGGCGTGCATCAGGTCGCCGCCCCCGAGGACGACGCCGAGGCCCGAGGCCGGGGACCGCTCGACGACGTTCTCGACGGCGCGGCCGATGACCTCTTCGGCGATCTTCAGGTCCCAGTCCGTCCCGGTCTCGCGGCCCAAGCTGTGCGCCCCGATGTGCCAGTCGGCCAGAGGCAGCAGCGTCAGCAGGTCGGCTCCCGCGGCCGCCGGCGCCGGGATCGGCTCGTGCCGGCCCTCGTAGCCCTCGAAGGCCGCCTTGATCGCCTCGATGACGTCCTGAGGGTCCCGGCCCTCGCGGGTCTTCACCCATTCCTGGGTCACCCGGCCCGAGGAATCCTTCAGGATGGACACGCCCTTCAGCACACGGCCGGCTGGAATTTCAGCCAGGCGGCCCGGGGCCTTGGACTGGGTCACGTACCCGCGGGCGACGTCGCCGTGCCTGTCGAGGACCGCCGTCGTCCGCTTCAGCTCGAAGCCCGGGAGCACCGACTTGGTGCCGAGTTCCCCGCGATAGGCACTGAAAGCCCGTTCGGTATCATTACTCTGCACCGTCCCTGAGAGCCGTTTGACGCGCTCCCAGACGCTCGATCGGGCCATCCCGAGGGCCTTGGCGGCGGCCCGGACGGAGCCGGCGTCCCGGACGGCGGACAGGATCTGGTCGTCGGTGGCGCGTGCGGCGGTCATCAGGCGGCCTTCCGGGTGAGTGTCTGTGCCATGGCCTCGGCCTCGCGGACCCGACGCTGGGTGGACGCGTTACGTCAGGGCGACCATCCGGACCGACCAGCGCCGCAGCATCCGCAGCAGGGCATCAGGCTCGACCGGGAAATCCCAGGCCGGTGCGGGGGCCGGGCGGATCGGGACGACCCAGGGCGACGTCGCCGTCTGCCGGGCCTCCAACCTTGCGAGCCTGGCGGCCATCTCCTCGATGAGGTGTTCGTGGCTGGCCAGCCTACGCAACAGGTCGGCGACCTGGTCGACCTCGGCCGGGACGATGGGGGTGGCCCGGGGCGCCGGAGCCGACTGGCGCTCGACAAGCCGTGGGGCCGGCATGGGACGCGGGGGACGGGCTGGCGGGGCCTCGACCTCCTCGACCTCGGGCCCGGCGGGCCGGGGGACGCGCCTCCAGGTCTCGCCGGCCACCTTCATGCGGCGACCTTCCTGGGCAATCGCGTGGATGAAGGCGTAGGCCCAGTGCCAGCGCTCGCGGGCGATGCCGAGGCCGTAGCCGTCGACGATCTCGGCCACCTTGCGCGGGTCGATCTCGCCGCAAAGCTGGCGGAATGTGCCGTCCTTGGGGCGGGCCATCAGGACCTCCGGGTCACGGGATTGCGGAAGGTGGAGGCGGCGAGGCGCTCGCCGGCGTCGGCGATGACGTTCCGGATCGCGGCCTCGCCGTAGCGCTGGGCGGGCCCCTTCGTCGGGGACACCGACCGCAGCAGGGCGATCTCGGCCTTGAGGAGGGTGATGTCCGAGGCGGTCATGCTGCGCGCTCTGGGCCGTAGCCGCGCAGCTCGCGGAACCGGCGCACAAGCCGGGCGAGCTCCACTGCCTTGTCCCCGATGAGTTCGACGGTCGCGATCCCGTCGCAGTCCTAGTCCGTGTCGCTCGCGACGAGGATCAGGGCGAAGCCCCGGGGCCCGGCGACCTGAACCAGTTGGTCCGCCCGATGCGGCAGGCCCTCCGATTCCAGCCAGGCGAGGATCGTCGGGGTGACGGTCGCCAAGACCTCGGCGACGTACGCGGTGGCGGGCAGGCGCCCGCGCAGGTCCTCGACGATCGAGGGGACTGTCTGGCACCCAGCGGCGGCCGGCGTCGCCGCCAGGGCCCC
The DNA here is from genome assembly GCA_022702015.1 of Beijerinckiaceae bacterium. Taxonomy (GTDB): domain Bacteria; phylum Pseudomonadota; class Alphaproteobacteria; order Rhizobiales; family Beijerinckiaceae; genus Methylobacterium. Next base: position 12,500 of record JAKONI010000235.1, read on the forward strand.
CAGGACGAGGAAGGCGGCGAGGCGGGTCACGCGGTGGGCGGGGGCGCATCAGTCGGCATCCCTCAGGGCTCGGGTGGCCAGTTCGCGCAGGCGGTCCCGGGCGGCGCGGTGCAGCTGGAGGTTCGCCCGCTGGAAGTCCTCGGGCTCCCAGCCCGCGTAGGTCTCCCGGACGATCGCGACGGCGGCGAAATGGGTCAGGCGATCCCCGTCGACCCGGGGCGCCCATGTGGTGGTGGCGAGCTCGTGGCCGCCGGCGACCGCCTTCACGGTGGCGTCGTCGATGCGGGCGAGCGTGAGGTCGTGGCCGCGCATCAGTATGCCCTCCGGCGCAGGTTGCGGTGGGTGAGCCCGTACCGGCCGATCAGCTCGGCCTCGGCGCGACCCTCGTGCTTGATCAGGCGGAAGGTCGTCGGCGCGTGCGCGGGCCAGAGCCGGCGGGCCAGGTTGAGCGACGTCTTCTTGTCGGCGCTGACGCCGGTGCGGGCCTTCCACAAGGTCGGGTCGACCGAGTCCCGCGGGATCGCCAGCAGGTCGAGGACCGCCAGCACCGCGCCGTAGCGGCGGCCGAAGTTGAACCGGCCCGAGATCCCCATGGCCCGGCCCTTGATCCGGGTGATCTGCCCGACGAGCTCGACGGTGGCAGCCTGGGGCGCCAGGTCGCGCCAGGTGTCGGCGAGCCTAACGACGTCGATCTCGCCGTCGGCGCCGATCGGGAAGTCGCCGGCGACCAGCAGCAGGCCGTGCCCGTCGAGGAGCGCCCAAGCCCCATGCAGGCCGGGGTCGACGCCGAGGTGCCGATCCGGGGCATCTCGGGCCGGCCCGCCTCGGAGGCGACGGCTGCGCACTCTGCCGCCGGTCCGGCCATTTTGACCTTTCACGCGACGCGGGTACCATCCTCGAATTCGTCGGTGGGAGTGCTGCCCCGTCGACGGTCCCGTTCCCCGTGCTGACCGTTGAGCCCCTTGCTCCCCTCTCCCTCAGACCGCCTTGCGCTCCAGCGCCGACACATCCGGGAACTTCACCCGCGGCGGTCGCGCGGGAAAATCTGCACGGCCCGGGCCGCTCGGGACGGCCGCGGCTGGGACGAGGGCATCGTCGCACCGTCCTCGAAGGCGCTCTCCAAGCAGATCGCCGAAGCCGAGATCGAGTACCAGGGGCAGCTCAGGTTCTCCGGCCGTCGGGGCAACGCCAACGTCACCGGCATTGGGGCGGCGTCCCTGGACTACGACTTTTACAAGCCGGGGTTGCCCTACGCCCATTTGTCGGCCGAGGAAGTCGCGGCCCTGCTCATCGAGACCTACGACAAGGCTGGGATCCCGCGGCTCTCGCTCGTTCCCGACAGCGGACAGGGATGCTACGGATCCTGGCTGTTCACCACTCAGATGGACGGCAAGGCCCTGCCGCGATGGCAGCTCGCCATGCAGGGCCTGCGCGGCCCGACACTCGACAATGACGGCAACGTCCCGAAGGCGCGCCCCCGGAAAGACAAGGACGGCAACCTCGTCGAGGCCAAGGTCGACCCCAAGGTCGAGGCGTTCAACGCCCGGATGCTGCAGGTCTGGCGCCTCCATCGCGACCTCGGCCTCGACACCGGCGCCATCGACCCGGCGCGCGTTCTAAAGATCATGGGCACGGTCCACCGCGAGACGGGGCGCATGTCCAGGATGGCGTGGCCATCCTCGTGGGAGGACGTCGAGCGCGTCGATTTCGACGCCTGGTGCGACGCCCTGATGCCCTACACGCGGGCCGAGATGCGCCAGATCAGGAAGGACCGGCAGGCCTGGAAGGCCGAGAACCCGGACTACGTGCCGCCCGTCCGCAAGCCGCGCCAGGTCCTCAACGGCACGAAGTGGTGCCTGATCGGCGAGGACCTCGACCGCCTACTCGACCATCGCGGGCAGGGCTGGTTCGAGCAGCACAAGACGCGCGACTGGTGGGTCATGTTCCGGTCCATCGCCATCGCCATGACCGAGGGAGGCACAGCCCTGGAATGGGCCCAGCGGCTAGCACCCCGCATCGGCCTGCCGGTAGCCGAGGTCGCCTCGTCCCTCAAGGGCGTCGAGAACGGCATCCGCGCCCACGATGCGGGGCAGCGCAAGGACTGGAAGGGAACCGCCGACCGCCCCGCGTTCTACGACTACAGCTACACGACCGTCGCCGGACGGCTCCTCGTCGACGCCGGCGTGGCTTCGGACTTCGGGTTGCTCGTCGTGCGTCCTGACGGCGCCCCTGCGCGGACCCCTGCGGAGCGCCAGAGGGTCAGCAGGACGGCCCGCGACCCGCAGCGCGCAACGAGGGACAGCCAGTCCGAGGACCGGATCGGTTGGGGTTCCTACGCCCGCCTGATGCGCCTCGACGGCGCCACGTACCCAGAGCTCGTCGAGGCGTTCGGCAAGCACGAGGACACGATCCGCAAGGCGATCCGCGAGGCCGATGCCGCATGGATCGAGGCCGAGGCTATCCTGTCCGTCGAGACCGCCTCAGCCCGCTCGGATGTAGACGATTCTACGACCCCGACACCCGAAGGAGTGTCACACCCTATAGTGGTCATAGACCCGATCCTGCCCGCCGCCTCCACCCCCCTTCCCTCGTCGGCTCCGGCGGTTCCTGCCGGCACGGTGCGCGTCAACCGGATCACCCGGGTGTTCGCGACCGTCGAGACCGCCACCGGGACGTGGGAGTGGCTTAGGATCGAGGACTGGTGGTCTCGGGGGTCCGTGGAGGTCAACGCCCGCCTGCTGACGGATCCTGCCGCTGTTTCCCCGGCCGATGCCGCCCTCGCCGCCGCCGCCTTCCAGGACCTCGCCACGGCCTCCGCCAAGCCCGTCAGGACGTCGTTCCGTGCCGACCGCCGTCGTGTCTCCCGGCGCCGTCCCTTGCCCATCCAGCCGGCCGCGCTGGCTCCGCTCGACATCGCGGCGGACCGGGTCCGGGAGGTCGAACTCTATCGGGAAGCATCCGGTGGCGGTGGTCTCCGGCACCGCATCGGCCTTGTCGCTGCCTAGGCGCTGCGGTATATTCTTCAGGCGTATCAGCACGCGGGATGCAGCACATCTCGAACGCCCTCTCGGTCTCCGGGGGGGCGTTCCTCGTTTGAGGCCGCACGTCACGCCATTGTCCCTTGCAGGGGACGGGCGGACACTCCGGGATCGCAACCCGGAGCCCATCCCATGCCTCGCCGTCGTCTCTCCAAGGATCAGCTCGCCCGCCAGCGCCTCCTCGGTGCGGAGAGGGCCCGCCGGTATCGCGAGCGGCATGCCGCCAACGTCTACGCCCTGGAGGCCACGGCGGCGATCGCGGCCGTCGACGCCGCCCTGGTCGATGCCCTAATCGCTGAGCACGTCCGGCTCAGGGACGCGACCGGCGACCGGGATGCCGCCCTGCCACTCCGCGGCATCGTCAGGCTCGCCAGGGAGCGCCTGATGGCCGACGGGATGGCGGAGCTCGATGCCCACGCCGCCGTCCGTGAACGGCTCCGTACCGGCGCCCTGAGCCTCCCCGGGGATCCCGCCCCGAGGCTGTTGGCCGCCGCCTGAGGGGGGTACAATCCGAATCGCCGCGCTTCCGGGTGCGGGTGTGCTGACCTCGGGGCCGGCGGGACAGCCTCCCGGCCCCGCCTTTTCGCGAGGATCCCGTGTCCGGTCTTGACGTGCGCTTCGACATCGGAAAGGCCGTCCGGGACGCGCAGCGCGCCTTCGAGGAGTTCGGCGCCGACCGGCTTCCCCGCGCCATCTAGTTCTCCTTGACCGGCGTCGTCATGGACGGCGTGAACCGGTGGCGGCGGTCGGTCGACACGACCTTCAGCCACCCCAACAGGCTCACCCGCGACGCCGTCCGCTACACCGTGGACCGCGACCTCATCGGCAAGGTGACGACCGTCTGCGAGGCCTCGGCCGCGGTGTTCGTCCTGCCGCTGCAGTCCACATGGATGAAGTACAGCTTCGGCGACGGGATGCAGACCCGCCTGCCCGGCGACGTCGGCGTGGACGCCTATTTCGCCGACCAGACGACGCTGAAGATCCCAAACGCGCACGCGATCTCCTATACCGGGTTCGGCTCCCCCGGCGCCGGCGACAAGGTCCCGTCCCGCGACGCCAGGAACATCGCCCGCCTCGCGGCCCGGGGCTACCAGCGCAACACCGGCACGCCCGGCATGACCGCCGGATCCGCCCGCTGGGGGGTGTTCGAGGTCAAGGCGGGGGACAAGGCGCTCAACGGCTGGACCAACCACCCGGGCATCTGGGCGCGTCCCCCGAGGGTCGTGGCCAGCGTCGGCCGCAAGCGGATCGCCAAGGCCATCAAGGCCGGGCGGATGTCCGCCCCGACGACCGAGTTCAGCTTCATCCTCGCTCACACCAAGCTCGCGCGCGGCTTCGATGAACCGGCGGTGCTGATACTCAGGCGTCAGCTTTTCTGCGCCTCAAAGAACCGAGGCAATCGCGAGAACAACGTTCTCTTGTCCATGCCCGGCTTGCGAGTACGCACCCGGCGGAACGGTCCTGGAAGCATGGCCGTTCAAAGGTGTCGCCGAATTGGTCTCTGACCCGATCCAGGCCACCAACAACCTGAGAGGAAGCCTCATGAGGAAGTCCCTGTTCGCCGTCGCCGCCCTAGCTGCGCTCGGCGCCATCGGCATCGCCGCACCTGCCTCCGCCGCTCCCGGTGTGATCGGCGCCGTCGATGCCACGACCAACATCGTCGACGTCCGCATGGACGGCATGCACGGCCATCGCGGGCACGGCCGCATGATGGGGCATCGTCACGGTCACCGCCACATGATGCGCCACCATCACCACCGCGGCCACATGATGCGCCATGGTCATGGCCATCGCCACCACCGCATGTGATCGTGAAGGGGTCCTTCGGGGCCCCTTTCCATATCTGCGTTCGTCCTTGGACAGCACAAGCGTCGGCCTGACCGCCTTCCCCTCACGGCCCCGAATCGATTGACCCTGGGTCACACGAGACCTGGATCGGACGAAGCCCCGGACTTCATCCCGCCGGAGATCGATATCGATGGCCTATCGCTCCTCGCTGTCGAACACGCGCACCTTCAGCCAATTCGGATTGCTGTCCGGTATGAAGTGCTTCACATGCCGCTCCGAGAGTTGATAGGCGTCATGCGCTTTCTGTCCGTCGAATACGATGTGGAACGAGACATCGAACTCGTCGTCATTATGGAGGTACTGATAGCCGACCCAATGATCCGCATTTCACCACCAAAGTTCCGCATTGAATCAACCTAGAGTAAAACAAAGGCCGCCTCCGAAAGGAGGGCGGCCTTTGTCGTTCCTGAGCGGTGATGCTCAATGCGAAGCATGGGTGGCCTAGCTCGGTGCGCCGACGGTGTCGGCACGCAAGAGCCTGGGCGCCTACCCTTCCGGCGATGCAAGGAGGTTCCCGGAGGAGGGCCGCGGGATGCGCTTTCCGCGTCCTTCGAAGTCGAGAACGAGTGAAGGCGGCGCCCCCTTTCGGAGACCCGCCTTCTGGATTTGTCCACGGGAGGGGTCAAAGGTAGATCGACGACGATCTCCAGGGACAACCTGTCCGCAGCCCACGGAGCGAAGTCTACCGAATGAAGCCGACGGCTTCGAGCTTCACGCGTCCCACGCCGCGCCAAGGCGCCATTCGCCTAACGAAGCCGCATGCCAAGCAGCCGCAGCGCATTGCCCGTGACGAGCACCGTGGCTCCGGTGTCAGCCAGGATGGCCGGCCACAGACCGGTGATGCCGGCGACGGTGGTGACCAGGAACACGAGCTTCAGTCCGAGCGCGATGGCGATGTTCGCGCGGATGTTCGCCAGCGTCCGGCGGGATAGCTCGACCATCCGCGCCACGTCGGCGACGCGCCCGTGCAGCACCGCGGCATCGGCCGTCTCCAGCGCGACGTCGGTGCCGCCACCCATCGCGATGCCGACATCGGCGGCCGCGAGCGCCGGGGCGTCGTTGATGCCGTCCCCGACCTTCGCCACGACGGCCCCGGCGGCCTGGAGCTCAAGTACGATCCGCTGCTTGTCCTCGGGCAGCAGTCCCGCCCGTGCCTCGATGCCGAGCATCCCCGCCACCGCCTGGGCCGTGCGGGCGTTGTCCCCGGTCAGCATGAGCGACCCGATGCCCTCCGCCGCGAGGCGGTCGATCCCGGCCTTGGCGTCGGACCGGGGCTCGTCGCGCATGCCCAACAGCCCGGCCAACGCCCCGTTCGCCAGCAGGGCGGCGACCGTTTTACCCTCGCCCTGCAGGGTGGAGATCCGCGCCTCCTGCTCCGCCTCGAGGGTCACGCGCGCTGCCGCCTCCCGCGGCGATCCGAGGAACAGGTCGAGGCCGCCGACATTGCCGGTGATCCCCTTGCCGCCGAGCGCCTTCGACCCGAATGCCGGAGGCATCGGTGCGCCGGCTTCC
>JAKONI010000245.1 GCA_022702015.1 Beijerinckiaceae bacterium
GCCCGGAACCCACGATGGCGACGGATTCGGTCATGGCGTGCTCCCGGCGGATGGATTCCCGCCCCACGAGGAAATTCGTCTCAAGGCTCCCCCGAACCTCGCCCTCATCCTGAGAGTCTGGCCGGAAGAGTCCCATTTCCCCCCGTTCTCGGCCTCATCCTGAGGTGCCGCCGCGAAGCGGTGGCCTCGAAGGAGACATCCGGAAGGCGTTGCGATCCCCTGGAGTCCTCCTTCGAGGCGACTCTCGCCGCACCTCAGGGTGAGGGGGAGGAAGGGAAGCAGGGACTTCCCGGTGAGGCTCTCAGGATGAGGCGGGGTCTTGGAAGAAGATCGAAAGCCGACCCTCGCGTGGATTCCTTCAAGGTGATTTGCGTCGCCGATCACAACCACAACACCTTTCGCCGCAGATCCTGATCATCCCGGAGCAGGCGGGACTCGCCGGTCCATTGCACCGCGCCGCGCTCCAGGGCGACCGTCCTGTCGGATAACGCCAGGGCGAGGTCGAGGTGATGATCGACGATGATGATCGCCAGCTCCCGCCGAAGACGGTCGAACGCCTCGAACAGTTCCTCCGTCACGGCCGGTGACAGGCCCTCGAAGGGCTCGTCCAGGAGCAGAAGGCGGGTGTCGCCGGACAGGGCGCGAGCCACCGCCACCATCTGCTGTTCGCCCCCGGACAGGCGGGCGGCATCGACGCTCCAGCGCTCCTTCAGGCGGGGGAAGAACTCCAGCACCCGCGCCTCGTCCCAGTGGATGCCGGCGCCGGTGCGCCGCTTGAGCCGCCCGAGGCCGAGGTTCTCGGCCACCGTCATGCCGGCGAACAAAGCCCGGCCCTGGGGCACGTAGCCGATGCCGAGGCGGGCGATGCGATCGGGGTTCAGGCCCGCGAGGTCCGTACCGGCCAGCGCTATCCGCCCCGAGGCCGGCGGCGCGATGCCGATCAGCGTCTTGAGCAGGGTCGACTTCCCGGCGCCGTTGCGCCCGAGCAGCGCCACCACCTCACCCTTATGCACCGTGAGGTCGACACCGTTCAGGATGTGCGACTTGCCGTAGAAGGTGTTCACCCCCGTCATGACGAGGAGGTCGTCCTTCGCGGCGGCACTGGCCCGGGGTTTGGCGGCGATGGCCGCCGTGCCGGACCCGAGATAGACCGCCTGCACCTTCGCGTCGTCCCGGGCGTCGGCGACGGAGCCGTCCACCAGCACCGCGCCGTCGGCCATCACCGTCACCCGGTCGGCGAGGCGGAACACCCGGTCGATGTCGTGCTCCACCAGGAGCACGGGGATGTCGGCCGAGAGCGACTTGATGAGGTCGCCGACCCGTTCCCGTTCCGCAGCGGCGAGGCCCGCTAGGGGCTCGTCGAGGAGGAGGACGCGGGGGCGGGTGGCCAGCGCCAGCCCCATATCGAGCAGGCGCTGGCCTCCGTAGGAGAGGCTGCCCGCCTCGGCCTGCTCGATCCCGGAGAGGCCGGTCCAGCGCAGCAACTCGGTGGTGTCGTCGGCGATCTCCCGCACGGAGAGCGCGTTCCGCCACGGGCTGAAATGGTTGGGATGCCGGGCCTGGACCGCAAGGCGGATGTTCTCCTGCACGGAGAGGCCGGGGAACAGGTTGGTGATCTGGAACGAACGCCCGATCCCGGCGCGGGTGATGGCGTGCGGCTCCAGGCCCCCGACCTCGCGCCCGTCGAGGGTGACGCTGCCGGCATCCGGCCGGTAGAGCCCCGAGAGCAGGTTGAAGGCCGAGGTCTTGCCGGCGCCGTTGGGGCCGATCAGCGCGTGCAGCGTGCGCTCGCCCACGGCGAAGGAGACGCCCCGCACCGCCTTCACGGCCCCGAAGCCCTTGGCGATGTCCCGCACGACGAGGACCGGCCCCGCCCCGCCGATCCCGGCGATGAAGCGCGCGGGGACGCGCCCGCTCGCCCCCGTCCGCCGGGCGGACATGGCGGCGCCCTCCGTGGAGGCCTTGCGGAAGGGCTTGAGCAGCCGCGTGCCGATGCCGACGAGCCCATCCGGCGAAAGCACGATGAAGGCGACGAACAGCAGGCCGAAGTAGAGGAGCCAGTCGCCCGTGTAGATCGACAGGAACTCGCGGAACAGGATGAAGAACAGGGCGCCGATGGCCGGGCCGAGGAACGAGCGCATGCCGCCGATGACGGTCATGGCCAGCAGCTCGCCGGAGAAGGCGATGGAGATGGGGTCGGCCGAGGCGAAGCGGTGATTGTAGGCGGAGAGCGCCCCGGCGAGGCCGGTGATGCTGGCCGAGAGCACGAAGGCCGCGAGCTTGTAGCGGGTGGTGTCGTAGCCGAGGAAGCCGGCCCGCTGCTCGTTCTCGCGGATCGCCACGAGCACCGTGCCCATGGGCGAGCGGCGGAACCGCCAGAGGCCGACGAGCACCAGGGCCGCCAGCGCCGCCGTGGCGGCGTAGAGCGCGCCGGGCGCGTCGAGGGCGGCCCACCGCTGGACGCCGCCGATGCCGTTCTCGCCACCGGTCATGTCGGTCCAGCGGAAGGCGATGGCGTAGAGCATCGCCGTCAGGGCCAGGGTCAGGAGCGAGAAGTACACCCCCCGTCTCCGCAGGATCAGCGCCCCGGCCGCGAGGGCGGCGGTGCCGGTGATGGCGAGCGCCCCCAGGAGCGGCAGGGCCATGTCCCCGGGCAGGAACCGCGTCTGGAGGATCGCCACCCCGTAGGCGCCGATGCCGAACCACGCCCCGTGACCGAAGGAGACGAGGCCGGTCCAGCCGACGAGGATGTTCAGGCCGAGCACGGCGAGGGCAAAGATCACCACGTCGGTGGCGGTGATCATGGTGAGGCCGATCGCATCGAGGGCGAAGGGCAGGGCCGCGAGGGCGGCCAGGGCCGCCCAGAGCTGACGGCTCTCGCGGACGAGGCCGCCGCGCTGGGGCGGGGCGAGGGGCAGGACTTCGGCGGTTCCGGTCATGGCGCTGCTCACTCGAACCGGGCGATGTGTTCGCCGAACAGGCCCCGCGGCCGCAGCAGCAGCACGAGCACCATCAGGCCGTAGACCGCCGCCTCGGTGGCCGGCGGGTAGGCGTAGGCGGTGAGCCCCCGCACGACGCCGACGATCAGCGCCGCGAGCACCACCCCCCAGAACGAGCCGAGCCCGCCGATCACCACCACGACGAAGGCGAAGGTGAGGATCTCGGCCCCCATCGCCGGCTGCACGCCGGTGACGGGCGCCATCATCGTGCCGGCCAACGCGGCGAGTCCGGTGGCGATCACCACCACCGCGCTCATGTACGGCCGCAGCGAGATGCCGAGCGCCGCCACCATGTCGGGGTTCTGCACCCCGGCGCGGACGACCCGGCCGAAGCTCGTCTTCTTCAGCAGCAGCCACAGCCCGAGCACGCAGGCCAGCGCCACGGCGAGGATGGCCAGACGGTAGCGCGAGTAGATCAGGTCGCCGATGAAGACCTGACCGCGCAGCCAGGGCGGGATGCCGAAGGGCAGGGGCGCCGCCCCGAACACCATGCGCAGCGCCTGCTCCGCGACCATGGCGAGGCCGAAGGTCAAGAGCAGGCCGAGCGCCGGATCGCCCCGGTAGAACCGGCGCAACAGGAACCGCTCGATCACCAGGCCGAGCAGGCCCACCGCCAGCGGTGAGGCGATGAGCGCCCCGCCGAAGCCGATCTCCGGCGCCAGCGCCACGGTGAGGTAGGCGCCGATGGCGTAGAAGGCGCCGTGCGCCAAGTTGACGATGCCGCCGAGGCTGAAGATTAGCGACAGGCCGAGGGCGATCAGCAGGTATTGCACGCCGATCAGCAGGCCGTTGAGAACCTGCTCCAGGATGAAGACGAGGGTCATCGACGCCTCACGCCGGGAAGGCGCAGGCGTTCTCGTCCTTGGTGGTCGCCAGGACCTCCAGGCTGTCCCCCGGGCCGGGCAGGGGGGCCGTCGAGGAGAAGATGTCGTAGGGGTTCTTCACCTTGTCCGCCGGCAGGGCGGTGATGGCGTACATCTCCTGCATCAGTTCGTGGTCCCAGGGGCGGAAGTAGCCCTCGCGCCCCTTGTGGATGTCGAACTTCGCGCCGCCCTCCAGATACTCGACGATCTTGGTCGAGTCGGTGGACTTCAACGTGTTCATCGCGCTCGCGACGATCTTCGTGGCGGTGTAGTCGCCCCAAGCTTGGTTCTCCGGCGGGCGCTTGTACTTGGCCTTGAAGGCCGCCACGAACTTCTGGGCGGAGGGCGCCTCCACCATGTGGTGCCAGATCACCGGCCAGGTGCCGAGGAAGTTGCCCGGCCCCGCGCCCCAGGCCAGCGCGGTGTCGAAGCCGAAGCCGGCGACCGGGAAGGGCAGGCCGAACTCGCTGTACTGCTTCAGGAAGTTGGTGATCTGGGCGCCGGCGAGGTTGCAGATCACCACGTCCGGCCGGGCCTGACGGATCTTGAGCAGGAAGGGCGAGAAGTCGGTGAGTTCGGTGGGGATCAGGTCCTCCCCGGCGATGGTGGCGTCGTTGGCCGCCAGGAACTTCTTGGCCTGTTTCAGGAGGTCGTGGCCGAAGGCGTAGTCGGCGGTGAGCGCGTAGACCTTCTTGCCCTTGACGAGCCCCTTCTCCAGCAACGCCCGGCCGGCGGCGCGGACCATCATCGTGTTCTGCGCCTCGACGTGGAACATGTAGCGCTTGCAGTCGGCGCCGCGCAGGGCATCCGAGTTGGCGCCGGTGTTGATGAACAGCGTCTTCTCGCGCATCGCCACCTGCGAGATCGCCAGCGCCGAGGCGGAGTTGATCTCGCCCACGAGGCAGGCGACCTTGTCGCGCTGGACCATGCGCTCGGCCTTGGCCGAGGCGGTCTGCGGGTTCACGCTGTCCTCGCTCAACAGCTCGACCTTGCGGCCGTTGATGCCGCCCGCCGCGTTGATCTCCTCCACGGCGAGGGTCGCGGCCTGCACCGCGAATTCCCCGAGCGGACCGAGGAAGCCCGTGCGCGGCGTGAGGTGGCCGATGCGGATCACGTCACCCTGTCCCTGGGCCAGGGCCGGCGCAGCGAGCGCCGGGGCGAGGATGGCGGCACCGCCGGCACGCAGAAGCGAGCGGCGGGAGATCGAATCACCGAACTGGCTCATGGCGTGGGGTCTCCCTGGACGTTTCCCTCACGGTGGGCTTGTGCGATCGGCTCTGCGGCCTGCCCGAACTGTGATCACACATCACTAGCGCCATAGTGCAGGTTTCGTCTAGTGTCGGCACATGAGTTCACAGCTAGCCCTCGCGGACCTGCCTCAGATCGAGCGGCGCACCCTCTCGGAGACGGCCTACGACGCCCTGTCGGACCTGCTGGCCTCGGGACGCCTGGCGCCGGGGGATCGGCTGTCCCTGCGGCAGACGGCGGCGGCGCTCGGGGTGTCGGTGATGCCGATTCGCGAGGCGGTGAGCCGGCTCGTGGCCGATGGCGCGCTGGAGGTCGCCCCGAACCGGGCGGTGCGGGTGCCGATCCTCGATGCGGGCGAGTTCCGGGCCCTGGCCGAGACGCGGATGGCGATCGAGGGGCTTGCGGCGGGGCGCGCCGCCGAGCGGCGGGACGCGGCGGAACTCGCGGCGATCCGCCGGGCGGAGGAGGCGTTCCGCGCGAACGCGCAGGCTCCGGCGCCCGATGGGGCGAAGGCCGTCGCCCTCAACCGCGACATGCATTTCGCGGTCTACGCCGCCTGCGGCCTCGCGCCGATGCGGGAGATCATCGCCCGGCTGTGGCTCAAGGCCGGGCCGGTCCTCAACCTCGACCTCCGCGCCCATCCCGAGCGGTTGCAGCACGGCTCGGCCCTGCGCCGGCACGCCGAGGTGCTCCGCGCGGTGGAGACGCGGGACGCCACGGCGGCGGCCGCCGCCGTGGCGGGGGATATCCACGATGCCGCCGACTTCATCCTGTCCCGGGGCGGGCTCCGGGGGGCGGAATCGTCATGACGACAACCACCCGGCGCCGCACGGGCACCGAAGGGAGGAACCATGGACCTCGGGATCAAGGGATTGCGCGTGCTGGTGACGGCGGGCGCGAATGGGATCGGGCGGGCCATCGTGGATGCCTTCCTGGAGGAAGGGGCCCGCGTCTTCGCCTGCGATGTCGATGCGGAGGCGCTGCGGCAACTGCCTGACTCCGTCGGGTGCAGCCGCACGGATGTGGGCGAGCGCGATCAGGTCGCCGCGATGATGGAGGCGGCCGTCGTCCATCTCGGCGGCCTCGACGTGCTCGTCAACAACGCCGGCATCGCCGGGCCCACGGGTCGCGTCGAGGACATCGCCCCGGAGGATTGGGACCGCTGCATCACCGTGTGCCTGACGAGCCAGTTCAACTGCGCCCGGCTGGCGGTGCCTCACCTGCGGGCGAGCGACAATGCCTCCATCGTCAACCTGTCCTCGGTGGCAGGCAAATACGGTTTCGCCCTGCGCAGCCCCTACGCCGCCGCGAAATTGGGGGTGATCGGCTTCACCAAATCCCTTGCCATCGAGTTGGGCGAGGCGGGAATCCGGGTCAACGCGATCCTGCCGGGCCTCGTCGCCGGGGACCGGCAGCGGCGGGTGCTGGAGGCCAAGGCGCAACAGCAGGGGACCAGCTACGCGGAGATGGAGGCCCGTGCCTTCTCCTTCGTCTCGGTCAAGGAATACGTCACCGCCCAGCAGCTCGCCGACCAGATCCTCCTCCTCGCCTCCTCTCGGGGCCGCACCATCTCCGGGCAGGCCATCTCCATCGACGGCGACACGCGGATGCTGTCGTAGGCGTCCACGACACGGAGGAGAACCACGATGCGCCTGTCCGGCAAGACCGCCCTCGTCACGGCGGCGGGCCAGGGAATCGGGCGGGCGAGCGCCCTGGCCCTCGCCCGCGAGGGCGCCCGGGTGCTCGCCACCGATCTGCGGCCGGAGGCCTTGGCCTCCCTCGACGGGGTGGAGAACATCGCGACGGCCCCCCTCGACGTCCGCGACCCCACGGGGATCGCTGCCGTGGCGGGGGGGATGGAGCGGGTGGATATCCTGTTCAACTGCGCCGGCATCGTCCATTCCGGCAGTGTCCTCGACGCGACGGACGAAGAGTTCGACACGGCGGTCGCGATCAACGTGCGCGCGATGGTCTGGACCATCCGCACGGTGCTGCCGAAGATGCTGGCGGCGGGTTCGGGCAGCATCGTCAACATGGCGAGCGTCTGCGGCGCGGCCCGGGGCCTGCCGAATCGGTTCGTCTACGGTGTGACCAAGGCGGCGGTAGTCGGGCTCACCAAATCGGTGGCGGCCGATTACGTGGGGCGCGGCATCCGCTGCAACTGCCTGTGCCCCGGGACGGTCGATACCCCCTCGCTGGCCGAGCGGATCGCCGCCTTCGACGATCCCGTCGCCGCCCGGCAGGCCTTCGTCGACCGGCAGCCGATGGGCCGCCTCGCCACGGCCGATGAAATCGCCCCCCTGGTCGTCTTCCTGGCGAGTGACGAGGCCGCCTTCGTCACCGGCCAGAGCTACGGCATCGACGGGGGCATGACGATCTAGGCCGTCCCGATCCCGGTGAGGAAGCGGTCGTAGGACCCGGTGACGGCGTGCAACCGCTCGAAATGCGGCAGCGCCCCGGTGGGCAGGCTGGTGATGTGCCAGTTGGGCCGATCCGCGAACTCCGGCGCCCGGCGGAAATCCACGAAGTCGCCCCGTTGCCCATGGACCATCCACACCGGAAGCTTCAACCGGTTGTACAGCAAGGTCGAATCAGTGGGGAACAGGTGCCCCGCGATGAAGCAGTACGGCGCGTGCTCGGCGCCGGGTTGCCGGGCGGTGAGATGGTCGTACTCGAACAGACCCTCATCGATCCGCGTGGCGCCGAAGGTCTTCTCCAGGAAGAAGCGCATGCTGGGCCGGCTGACCAGGGCGCTGAACAGGGTCTTGCCGATCACCGGTTGATCGAGGACGCCGCGGACGAGGTCCCGGCCGCGATGCTCGTCCGGCGGGCCGTCCCCCGACAGCCGCCCGTCGAAGCCGGTGGGGCTGATGAAGCCCAGGGTGGCGTAATCCGCCGGCCGGGCGAGGCAGGCCTTGGCGAGGTACGCGGCCGACAGGGAGATCGCGACGGCATCGAGGGCGACCTCACCGTGCCGGGCGCGGATCTCCGCCGCGACGGCGTGGATCGCCTCCACCATCAGGCGCGGGGTGTAGCGGCGCCGGCTGCGCTCGGAGAACCCGAAGCCCGGCAGATCGAGGGCATAGACCGGGCGCGTGCACCGGTAATGCAGGTAGAGCGGGCGCGTCTCGTAGGCGCTGCCGGCGGCGTTGATCGAGTGGATCAGAAGGAGAGGGCGCCCGGACCCCTCGGGTGAGCCGTAGAAGGACACGCGGCCGGTCTGGGGCGTCGAGAGCGTCTCGCGATCCCCGGGCAGGGCGTCGGGCAAGGCGGGCGCCGGGCGGAGGAGGTTGCGCGCGACGGCGAAGGCACCCATGGCGGTCAGGAAGGTCAAGATCGTTCGGCCGGACGGGCGGGGAGGCTGAAACATCGGACGGGAATAGGCCAGGGACCGCCCGGGACGGGCCTCGCGACAACGCGAATCACCTCGGAAGGTGCCTATCTTCCGATACTTTACCGGGGCATGTCCGCCACTGCGGTGCTGCGCCGCCCCACTCGGAGGCCGCCGGAAGAATTCCTCCATTCCATGTCCCCCCTCATCCTGAGGTCCGGTGGTCGCCGCCTCGTGGGAGGGCTCCGGGGATCGCGGGGAGTTTTGGGGGCGTCCATCGAGGCCCGGCCAGTCGGGTACCTCGGGATGAAGCCAAGGGCGGGATGCGAATGGAGTTTCCGGTCAGGCTCTCAGGAAGCGTGGCCCGCCAGATGCCCCGTCGATAGGGTGGCGCCCCCGCCGGCCAGGGTCGCCGGAGCCGGGGCATGCCCCGCCGCCGCATGGAGGAAATCCGCCACGGCGGGGTCCGACCGCCACCTCTGCACCCGGCCGTTCACCAGATCGCCGCGCGGGCGATTGGCATAGTAGGCATAGGCGGCGGCCACGAAGGCCGCACGGGTCATGGTCCGCGCCGGCCCAGAGCGGGCGGTCTCGGCCTTGAAGAACAAGGCGCTGCCGGCCACGCCGAAATGCTGGGCGATCTCCGGGTAGACCGGCCAGCTTCCGAGCTCCGCGAGGTCGTCCGGCAGGAAGGCCTCCAGGTCGCAATCCTCGAAGGGGATCTTGGCCTTAGTCAGAAGTCCCCGGGCCAAGTCGGCCACCACGAAAAGCTTGGTGTGGTTGATCGAGTGCATGAAGCACCCCCGTCGGGACCAGCGGTTCAGAGAGGCGTCGAGGTCGTAGCCCGCCTCCTGGCCGAGGTTGCGCAGGGCCACCACCGACTCGTTCCAGAAATCGTAGTAGCCCAGCCGCTCGAAGGTCGGCTCCGCGAAGAGCCGCAGGGCCTCGGCCTCGGAAAACCCCGCGAGGTAGGCATACAGCACCACCGCCGAGTGCGAATGGCCCATCGGCCCGGAGACCAGCCCCCGGAGGGTGGCGTGATCCTGCACGCCCACATGGATCAAGTCCGGGTGGTAGGCGGGGAAGACGATGGTAGGGATCACCCGGACGTTCGGGCGGGCGCGCAACGCGGTGATCGTTCCGCCATCCTTGAACGGCGGCAGGTAGATGCTCGTGAACACCGCATCGTACCCATCGGCCTTGGCGATCAGGTCCGCGAGGCGCCGGTAGCGGCGGGAGACCGTGAAGGCGGAGATGAAGTCCACCTGCGCGTCCGGCAGGAGGAAGCGCATCGCCTTGGCGATCGACCCGGCCTGGCAGACGCCGACCACCAGGATCCGCGGAGACCCCACCCGCCGCCGCTTGGCTTCGAGAAGCCGGTAGCGGGCGCGCCAAAGGGTATCGAGGCTGAACATCGCGACCGTGTCGCATGTCCCGCGACGGCGATCAAACCACGCCCCGTGCGGGGGAACACGCCCCGCGTGCGTCCTGACAGGCGGACGCGGCTGTCAGACGGCACTTGGCCCGGGGCGTTCCAGCCGGGGATGAAGGAGCGCATGACAAACGTGCGAGGGAGACGCGGATGACCGGATCGACGACGGCGGTGCCCGCCATCGAGAGGGAGACGATGCGGACGGTGACGTGGCGCATCGTGCCGTTCCTGATGGTCGCCTACTTCATCGCCTTCCTCGACCGGGTGAATGCCGGTTTCGCCGCCCTCCAGATGAACCACGACATCGGCCTCAGCGCGGCCCAGTTCGGCCTCGGGGGCGGGCTGTTCTACGTCTCGTACGTGCTGTGCGAGGTGCCGAGCAACCTCGCCATGGAGCGGTTCGGCGCCCGCCTCTGGATCGCCCGCATCATGATCACCTGGGGTCTGGTGTCGGCGGCGATGGCTTTCGTCGTGGGGCCCACGTCCTTCTACGCCGTGCGCCTCGTTCTGGGCGCCGCCGAGGCCGGGTTCTTCCCCGGGGTGATCCTCTATCTGACCTACTGGTTTCCCCGGGCCTATCGCGGACGGATCGTGGCGATCTTCATGGTGGCCATTCCGATCTCCAGCTTCCTCGGCTCGCCGATCTCCGCCTCCCTCCTCGGCACGGACGGGATGCTCGGCCTGCATGGCTGGCAATGGCTGTTCATCCTGGAGGCGGTGCCGGCGGTGCTGCTGGGCGTGCTCGCCTTCGTGCTGCTGCCGAACGGCCCCGGTCATGCCCGGTGGCTGACGCCGCAGCAGAGCGCATGGTTGCAGGAGCGGCTCGCCTCCGAGCGGGCCTCCACGGCGGATGGGTCCGGGGCGCCGGCCCGGCATATGTCGGTCTGGCAGGTGCTGAGCAACCGCTACGTGCTCGCCGCCTCGCTCATCTACGCCGGCGCCTCGGGGGCGAGCCAGTGCCTCTCCCTGTGGCAACCGCAGATCATCAAGTCCTTCGGGCTCACCGACCTCCAGACCGGGCTCGTGAACGCGGTTCCCTTCGGCATCGCCTCGGTGCTGATGGTGCTGTGGGGCCGTTCCTCGGATGCCCGCCGCGAGCGGGTCTGGCACACGGCCTTTCCCCTGGGGCTCCTGGCCCTGAGCCTCGGCGCGTCCCTGGCGATCGGCCAACTCTGGCCGACGGTCCTGATCCTCTGTCTCGCCGTCACCGCCACCTACATGGTCAAGGGGCCGTTCTGGGCGCTTTCGACGGAATGGCTCTCGGCGGGGGCCGCAGCGGCGGGGATCGCGCAGATCAACGCCATCGGCAATATCGGCGGCTTCATCGGCACCTATCTGCTCGGCGTCATCAAGGAGGCCACCGGCAGCTACCCCCTCGGCCTGTTGCCGCTGGCCGTTCTCTCGACGCTGGGATGCGCCCTCGTCCTCGGCCTTGGTCGAGGCGCGAAGGCTCAAGGGGCGGCGGCGCGGGCGTAGGGGCCGCCACTCCCGCCCCCGCGCGCGCCCGCGCGGGGAATGCCTCAGGCCATCGCGGCCTCGATTTCCTCCGAGAGTTCCAGCCATTCCTCCTCGGCCGTGGCGAGCGCGCCGGCGGCGTCGGCGCGCATCTTGGCGATCTCCCCGGCCTTCGCGGCGTTCTCCCGGAAGGCTGTCCCGTCCTCAAGGGCCGCGTCGATCTTCTGGATTGCCGCCGTGAGCTTGGCCATCCGGGCCTCGATCGCTTCGAGCTTCTTGCGCAAGGGGGCGACGGCCGCCCGGCGTTCGACGCCGGCCCGGCGGGCCTCGGCCTTCTGGCCGCCGGTGGACTCGGAGGCGCGGTCATCCTCGCGCTCGGGCCCGGCGAGGACGAGTCGGCGGTAATCGTCCATGTCGCCGTCGAAGTTCTTCACCGTCCCGTCCGTCACCAGCCACAGGCGGTCGGCGCAGGCCTCGATCAGGAAGCGGTCGTGGCTGACCAGAATGACCGCGCCCTCATAGTCGTTGATCGCTTCCACCAGGGCCTGACGGCTCTCGATGTCGAGGTGGTTCGTCGGCTCGTCGAGGATCAGCAGGTGGGGGCCCTGGAAGGCGGCCAGGCCCATCAGCAGGCGGGCCTTCTCGCCCCCCGAGAGCTTCTCCACCGGCGTGTCCGACTTGGCGGCGCCGAAGCCGAGCCGGGCGGTCGCGGCCCGCACCCGGGCCTCCGGCACGTCCGGCATCAGGGTGCGGACATGGGCGTAGGCGCTCTCGGCCGGGCGAAGCTCGTCGAGCTGGTGCTGGGCGAAGTAGGCGACCTCCATCTTGGACGAGCGGCGCATCTCCCCGGCTAGCGGCGTCATGCGCCCGCCGATCAGCTTGCAGAAGGTCGACTTGCCGTTGCCGTTGGCGCCGAGCAGGGCCACCCGGTCGTCCGGGGCGAGGCTGAGGTTCAGCCCGGAGAGGACCACCCGCTCCCCGTAGCCGGCCTTCACACGGTCCATCGCCACGATGGGCGGGGAGAGGGGCTTCTCGGGGCTCGGCAGGTGGATCACCGGCACGTCGTCCTCAATGAGGGCGGCGATGGGCTCCATCTTGGCGAGGCGCTTCACGCGCGATTGCGCCTGCCGCGCCTTGGTCGCCTTGGCCTTGAACCTATCGATGAAACTCTGGAGATGCGCCCGCTCGGCATCCTGCTTCACCTTCGCCTTGGCCTGCAGCATGCGCTTCTCGGCGAGCTGGCGGGCGAAGCTGGTGTAGCCGCCCCGGTAGATGGAGAGCTTGCCCCGATCGAGGTGGAGGATGTGGTCGACGCTGGTATCCAGCAGGTCGCGATCGTGGCTGATGACGATCGCCGTGCGCGGGTAGCGCTCGAGGTAGTCGTAGAGCCAGAGCGTCCCCTCGATATCGAGGTAGTTGGTCGGCTCGTCGAGGAGCAGCAGGTCCGGCTCCGAGAACAGCACCGCCGCAAGGGCGACCCGCATCCGCCACCCGCCGGAGAAGTCCGAGCAGGGGCGGGCCTGGGCCGCCGCGTCGAAGCCGAGACCGTGGAGGATCGCCGCCGCCCGGGCCGGGGCGGAGTGGGCGCCGATGTCCACGAGGCGCGTCTCGATCTCGGCCCGGCGCAGCCCGTCGGCCCCCTCCGCCTCCCGCATCAGGCGGGCGCGCTCGGTGTCGGCGGCCAGCACTACGGCGTGGAGCGTTTCCGGGCCGGCCGGGGCCTCCTGCGCGACGGCGCCGATCCGCATCCCCTTGGGCAAGGAGATCGACTTCGCGTCGATGGACAGGTCCCCGAGGATCGCCTTGAACAGGGTCGTCTTCCCCGCGCCGTTGCGACCGACCAGCCCGACCCGGGCTCCCTCCGGGATGGTGAAGCTCGCCGCATCGAGGATCACGCGGTCGCCGATACGGTAGGTGAGGTCGTTCACGCGCAGCATGGCGGCGTTCTGGACGGGCACGGCCACGGTGGCAAGGGCGTGCCGCAGGGGGGCATTAACGGTTTGGCATCCTCCGACTCGCACAATATTGGCCAACTAAATACGATACGAGGGGGTGGACGCACAGTCTCCGTGCATTCCTCTCGCTGAATGGAGGGTCACGGGTGAGGCCCATTTTAATTCTGACGGACGATCCCGCGGGGGCGAAACGCCTCGCGACCCACCTCGCCAGCGACGTATTGGTGTTCGACCTTTACGAGGAGACGGCCGTCCCCACCGATGCGCGGCTGGTCATCGCCGATCTGCACTCCCCCGATTCGGGGTCGATCGTGCGGCTTCAACGCGCCCTGGCGACGGCGCGCCCGGCGACGACGCCGTTCCTGTACCTCATCCACGGAAATCCGCAGCGGGGCGAGATCCAGGCGACGATGCTCGGGGCCAGCCGGACCCTCCCCGCCACGGCGGCGGCCGCCTTCCTGATGAATGCCGTGGCGCATCTCGGGGCGGGCGCCCCGGCCGAGCCGCAGGCGGCCAAGGTGATGCAGGTCGCCAACGCGCGCCAAGCCTTCTCGCGGATCTTCACCCGCGAGACTCCCGCGCAGGAGGCGGTGGACGAGGGGACGCTTCTCGTCGATCGGGCGATCCGCGACATGAAAGTGCGGGACTGGCTGAGCCTCGTCGCGGAATTCGACGACGTGACGCATCGCCATTGCCTGAGCGTCGCCGGTCTGGCGGCGGCCTTCGCGCAGTCGCTTGGTCTCAATCAGACGGACTCCCACCTCCTCACCAAGGGGGCGCTGCTGCACGATGTCGGCAAGGCCAAGGTCCCCCTCGCCATCCTCAACAAGGCCGGCCCCCTCACCGCCGCCGAGCGGCGGGTGATGAACAAGCACCCGGTCGATGGCTACGAGATGCTGGTGGGGGCGGATTACAGCGAGATCGTGCTGAAGGTGGTGCGCTCGCATCACGAGATGCTCGACGGCTCGGGCTACCCCGACGGCCTGACGGGCGCCGCGATTCCCGATCCCGTCCGGCTCATCACGGTCTGCGATATTTTCGCGGCCCTCATCGAGCGGCGCCCTTACAAGATGCCCGAGAGCGCCGCCGCCGCCTTCCAGATCCTCACGGACATGCGCGGCCGGCTTGATCAGGACCTCATCCGCGCCTTCGCCCCGGTGGCGCTCTCCATCGAGGACGACTTGCGCGAGTCGGCCTGAGGGGGGGCGGCTTAGACGAGCTCCCAGGCGGAGGCGTCGCTCATCAGCGCCGTGACGAGGGCTTGGTTGAGGGCGTGGCAGGCATGGGCCGCCGTGACGCGCCCCTCGATCGGATGGCCGGCGAGGGCGAGGTCTCCGGTCACGTCGAGGACCCGGTGCCGCACGAGTTCGTCGGGCATCCGCAGCCCGCCGATCACCCGCCCGCCGACCAGGAGCGCGGCCGAATGCGGCCCGCAGCCCTGGAGGAGCGGCTTGCGGGCGACGAACCCATAGGCCCGCCCGGCCATCACCCGCAGGAACCGGCCGAAGCTGCGTGACGGGGCGATGTCCCGGGCGAAGGTCTCCGGCCCGACCGGCCCATCCCAATCGAATGCCCCGAGATGCTTGAGGGCGATATGCGCCGAGATCGTGAGCCCCGTCCCCGGCCCGATCGACAGGCGGCGGTGCCGGTCCGCGACCGTGACGTCCCGGAGGACGCGCAGGACGCGGACGGGCTCAACCTGATCCACCCGCCCGGCCCCGGCGATCCCCTCGCACCAGGGGATCGCGCTACCGTCGAAGATCGGCAACTCCTCGGCGTCGATCTCGGCCAGGGCGTTGTCGATCCGCAGGGCGTGGAGGGAGGCCAGGAGGTGCTCCACCGTGCGCACCAGCATTCCCTCCCGCGCCAGGGCCGTGCAGGCGGGCTGTGGCACCACGAAGCGCCACAGGGCGGGGATGTCCACCGACCGCCCGTCCCGCAGGTGGCGGCGGAACACGATGCCATGGCCCGGAGGGGCGGGGGACACCCTCACCCTCGCCCGGCGCCCGGTATGGAGGCCCCGCCCGTCGCGCTCGAACGGCGCGCCGAGGGTGGCTTGAAGGCGGGACTGGCCTGACGGCGTCATGGCTCCTCGAAACGGTGGATCCTGGGACGGGCGCGGCCCATATGCCGCGATCCACGCGAAAGGGGGAGGGGTGCCCCCTCCGCCGCTTGACCCTGCGCGACCCGGCGGCCACCATCGCGGCGAGCCCAGCCGATCGGCCGAACGGCCGACACGATCGTCATGCGGGATTTGTCCCGTGGGCGGTGGCCGGCAGCCGAGACGGGCGGGGGGCGGGCAGGGGCAAAGGTGATGGCACGGCTGGGGACGATACCCTTCTTCAAGGATGCCGGCATCGAACTCGTCCCCTTCGAGACCCGGTGCCACTGGCGGCGGTTCGACGAGAACGAGACCCTCGTCGACTTCGACGACATCTCGACGGACGTGTACTTCCTGTCGTCCGGAGAGGTGCGCATCCTCAACCGGACCCAATCCGGCAAGGAGGTGATCCTCGGCGAGATGCGCGGCGGCGCCTTCTTCGGCGAGCTGGCCGCCATCGACGGCATCGGCCGTTCGGCCAACGTCACCGCCCTGACCCGGGGCGAGGTCTGCGTGGTGCCGGCCTCGGTGTTCCGGCAGATCGTCTTCGCCTCGGAGGCCATCGCCGACCGGCTGATGCGGCTCCTGGCCAAGCGGGTGCGGGAACTGAACACCCGTCTGATGGAGCATGCCCTCCTCGACCTGCGGCACCGCCTCTACGCCGAGTTGCTGCGGCTCTCCGTGCCCCGCTCAGGGGCGGGGGGCGAGCGGGTGGTGACGCCGCCCCCCTACCACCACGTCCTCGCCGCCCGGATCGGCTGCCGCCGGGAGCAGGTGACGCGCGAGTTCACGGCGATGGCGGCGGAGGGTCTCGTGGACCGCACCCGGGGTGCCCTCGTCCTGCGTCGGCCGGACCTGCTGGAAGCCCGGGTCGCCGAGGCGCTGCGCGAGGATTCCTGACGCCTTGGCGAGCCCGGCCCCGCTCCTCGACATCAGGGGCCTCACCAAGCGGTTCGGTGATTATGTCGCCGTCGATGGGATCGACCTCGCCCTCGCGGCCGGCGAATTCTTCTGCCTGCTGGGCCCCTCAGGCTGCGGCAAGAGCACGTTGCTGCGGATGATTGCCGGGTTCGAGCCGCCGAGCGCGGGGACGATCCACCTCGCCGGCAGCGATATCACCGCCCTGCCGCCCCACCGGCGGCCGGTGAACATGATGTTCCAGTCCTACGCCCTCTTCCCGCACATGAGCGTGGCGGCCAACATCGGCTACGGGCTCAAGGGCTTGAACCGGGTCGAGGCCGGGGCACGGACCCTGGCGATGCTGCGCCTCGTCCGTCTCGAAGGCTTCGGCGACCGCCGGCCCGATACCCTGTCCGGGGGGCAGCGACAGCGGGTGGCCCTGGCGCGGGCGCTCGCGCGGGAGCCCAATCTGCTCCTCCTGGACGAGCCCCTCGGCGCCCTCGACCGGGGACTGAGGGAGGAGACGCAAGGGGAGTTGCGGGCGATCCAGCGGCGGCTGGGGACGAGTTTCGTCGTCGTCACCCACGACCCCGAGGAGGCGATGATGCTCGCTGACCGGATCGGCGTGATGGAGCGGGGGCGCCTCGTGCAGGTCGGCCCCCCGGCCGAACTGTACCGCCGGCCGGTCAGCCGCTACGTCGCCGGGCTGCTCGGTGATGTGAACCTCATCCCCGGCCGCGCCGGCCCCGAAGCGGGGGAGGGGGTGCGGGAAGTCGTCACCGCGCACGGTCGCGTCCGGGCCTCGTCGGGGGCGTCCCTCGCGGAGGGGGCGGAGGTGGTGGTGGCCGTGCGGCCGGAGAGCCTCGTGCTCGGTGGCGAAGGTCTGCCGGCCACGGTGGACGACGCCGTGTTCCTCGGGGACAGGGTGCGCCGCTCCCTGACACTGCCGGACGGGACCGTCCTGCGGGCGAGCGCCGCCCCCGCCGGCGGCTTGGGCGCTGGTGGGGCGACCTCCGTCCGGTTCGATCCGGCCGATGCCGTGATCCTGCCCGCCTGAGGGACCGGCGATGGCGTCTCCCCGACAGGATCGGACGGTCGCCCGCCTCCTCCGGCTGCCGCCGTTGCTGTGGCTCTGCGCCTTCTTCCTCCTGCCCTTCGCCATCACCCTGAAGATCAGCCTTTCGGAGCCGGCGACCGCGATCCCGCCCTACTTCCCCGTCCTCGACTGGCAGGGGGGGCTCGACGGCTGGTCGAGCTTCCTCGAAGCCCTGAACTTCACGAACTTCCTCACGTTGGCCCGGGACGACCTCTATCAGGCGGCGACCCTCGGCTCCCTTTTCTACGCCGGGGCCGCGACGCTCCTCCTCGTCGCCCTCGGCACCCCCATCGCCTATGCGCTGGCCCAGGCGCCCCGGCGGTGGCAGCCGCTGCTGGTGGCCCTGGTGGTGGTGCCGTTCTGGACGAGCTTCCTCATCCGCATCTACGCCTGGATCGCGATCCTGAAGCAGGAGGGGCTGCTCAACCTCGTCCTGCTGAAGCTTGGGCTCATCGCGCACCCGCTGGTGATCCTGAACACCGATGCGGCGGTGATGATCGGCCTCGTCTACGCCTACCTGCCGTTCATGGTCCTACCCCTCTACGCGGTGATGGACCGCCTGGACCCGGCCCTGCGCGAGGCGGCGGCGGATCTCGGGGCGAGCCCGACGCGGGTCTTCTGGACCGTGACCCTGCCGCTCAGCCTGCCCGGGATCGTGGCCGGGGCGGGCCTGTGCTTCATCCCCATGGTCGGCGAGTTCGTCATCCCGGACCTCCTCGGGGGCTCGGAGACGCTGATGCTCGGCCGGGTCCTGTGGAGCGAGTTCTTCTCCAACCGCGACTGGCCCCTGGCGGCGGCGGTGGCGGTGCTGCTCCTCGCCATCGTGGTCGGCCCGGTGGTGCTGTTCCGCGACAGCCTCCGGGGTGGGGAGAACCGGCCGTGACCGTCCTGACCCGGAGCGCGCTGATCCTCGGCCTCGGCTTCCTCTACGCACCGATCGCCGTGCTCATCGTCTACTCGTTCAACGCCTCGAACCTCGTCACCGTCTGGGGCGGCCTCTCGACCCAATGGTACGCGGCCCTGTTCGCGGACGGGCCGCTCATCGCGGCGGCCTGGGTGTCCCTGAGGGTGGCGATCCTGTCGAGCGTGATCGCCACCGCCCTCGGCACGCTGGCGGCCCTGGCCTTCGAGCGTCACGGGCGGTTCCGGGGTCGCTCCCTGCTGACCGGGCTCGTCTTCGGGCCGATGGTGATGCCGGAGGTGATGATCGGGCTCTCGCTGCTCCTGATGTTCATCGGCATCGGGTTGGACCGGGGCATCGCGACCATCGTCATCGGCCACGCCACCTTCTGCACGGGGTTCGTCGCGGTGGTGGTCTCGGCGAGGCTGCGGGGGCTCGACCGGTCGCTGGAGGAGGCGGCCGCCGACCTCGGGGCGGGCCCCTGGCGGGTTCTGACGACGGTCACGCTGCCGCTGCTGACGCCGGCGATCCTCGCCGGGGCGCTCCTCGCCTTCACCCTGTCCCTGGACGACCTCGTGATCGCGAGCTTCGTCTCCGGCCCCGGCGCGACCACCTTGCCGATGCGCCTCTACAGCCAGGTCAGGCTCGGGGTGAACCCCGAGATCAACGCCGCCTCGACGCTCCTCGTCGGGCTCGTCAGCACAGCGGTTCTCGGGGCCTCGTGGCTCACCGCCCGGCGGACCGGGGACCGCCCCTGAACGGGAGCTATTCCGCCGCCTGCGCCCGCGCGACGGGCTGGAACAGCCGGGCGGCGAGCACGGTCACGATCAGGTTCACCACCAGGGCCAGGACGCCGACATTCACGTCCCGCAGCGGCCCAAGCTGCGGCCACGCCGAGAGGCTGATCCCGCCGAGCGTCGTCAGGGCCACCGTGCCGACCCCGGCCAGGATCCCCGCCGCCGCCGCCCGCCGGTCGAGGGGGTTGCGCCGCATCAGGCTGGTGAGGAAGCACGGGAAGAGCTGGGTGACGAAGTTGTAGCCCATCAGCAGGAGCTGGACGATCGTGTCGCCCCCCGAGAGGGTGAAGCCGACGCAGACCAGGACCATCACCGGAACGAAGATCTTCGCCAGCCGCGCGGTGGCGGCATCCGTCATGCCCGGCCGCAGGGGGCGCACGATGTTGTTGGCCATCAGTGTCGCCCCGGCGATGAGGATCATCGAGCCCGGCACCAGGGCGGTCAGCACCCCCGTCGCCCCGATGACCCCGACGAACCACGGCGGGAAGGACTCGAGGGAGACCTTGAACAGGGCGAGGTCGACGTTGGGCCCCGTCAGCCCCGGCACCTGCACCACCGCGACGAAGCCGATGATGAACACGAATAGATTGATCAGCTGATACAGGGGTAGCAACGCGGCGTTGCGCCGGAACGAGCGCGGCTCTCGGGCGGTGTAGAGGGAGCCGAAGGTGTGCGGCCACATATAGGCGCCGAGCGCCGTCAGCAGCGTCGTGGTGGCGAACCATGTGGGGCTCTGCCCATCGGCGGGGAGGGCGAGGAAGCCGGGCTTGCGCGCCTCGATGGCCTGGAACATCGCCTCGTAGCCGCCGAAGTAGTGGAACGGCAGGTAGATCCCGAGGAAGACGACCACGAACAGGATCCCGACATCCTTCAAAGCCGCCGTCCAGGCCGACCCATGGACCCCCGATACGACGACGTACACCGTGACCGCCGCTGCGCCGATCCAGACGGCGGCCGCGGGCGTGATCGCCCCGTAGGAGGCGGTCGCGACGATGATGCCGAGGCCCTTGAACTGGAGGACGAGGTAGGGAACCAGCGCCACGATCCCTACGAGGGCGACCAGCATTCCCAGGGCGGGGCTGTCGTACTTCGCGGCGAAAAAGTCCGGCTGCGTGTAGAGCCCGCGCTCCTTCGCGTACCGCCAGACGGGCGGGAGCAGCCAATACGAGGTGACGTAGCCGAGGGTGAGGTAGCAGAGAATGTAATAGGCCGGGCCGCCCTTGCCGTAGGCGATGCCGGAGCCGCCGAGGAAGGTGAAGGTGGTGTAGATCTCACCCGCCATCAGCAGGAAGACTAAGGCGGTGCCGAAGCCCCGGCCGCCCACCGTCCACTGTTCGAGGCCCATTTGCCGGCCGGAGCGGGCGCGCAGCCCGAGGCCGAGGGCCGCGGCGAAGGCCGCTCCGGTGATGATGAGGGCGGCGTTCACCGCTCGCCCTCCGGCTCACGGTTCTCAGGATCGGTGAAGTAGATCAGCGCCATCAGCGCCGAGGTCAGGACCACGCAGAAAACCAGCCACGCCAGCAGAAGCGGCAAGCCGAGGATGAACGGCTCGACCCGGTTCAGGACGAACGGCCCACCGAGCATGCCGAGGAAAGGAAGCGCCGCAAGCCATCGGAGATGCCGCATCGCCATGCTCTACTACAAGCGCAGGTTGTACTGCCTCGGAGCATCGGTACACGTCTTCCGAACGGGGTCCAGCTGTGCCGGCAAAGTTTCCCATCACAGCGCCGTGTGGTGACGCACACGAGCGTGGCCGTTGACGCGATATCCCGGCGGCTTCGTCCCGCCCGGCGTGGCGCTGTTGTCAGGGTCGACTGCCATGAAGACTGTCTCCGGCCTCCTTTCCCTTGCCATGGTGCTGGCGATGTCGCCCCACGGCGCCCAGGCTCGTCCGCTTCCCCATGCGAAGGACAAGGGCGCGGCGGCGCAGGCCCGCCGGGCTCCGAACGACGGGTTCGCCGCCCGCATGAGCCGGCTCGACGCCCTCATGGGGATCAAGCCGACCGCGCACACCCGTTCCGCCTCGGCGGATCACTGACGGGCGTCGCGAGGCGGCGCAGGCGAGGTCGGATACCCGCCACCGCTTGTTGTCGCCCGCGCGTGACCTATCATCGCTGGACCGGACGTGGATTCGGAAAGAGCGGGAGGGTCGTCATCGTGGCGTACTTCATCGGTATCGCTTGCCCCTGGATCCTGGTCGTCGTCCTGGACCGAATCGCGGCAAGCCGCCGTAGCGCGGAACTCGCCGCCTACGGCATCACCACCGAGCCCGCTTCCGGCCAATCCGCCTACCTACAGAAGCCCGATCGTCCCTACTGACCCGCGCCGCCCCCCCGAGGGGAGGGGGCGGCCGTCACGGTTCTACTTCGTCGCCGGCGGCGGGGGGGCGGCCGGAGCCGGGCTCGCCTCGGTGGCGGGGGCATCCTTGCGGTCCACCTTCGCCTCGGCCCGCAGCTTGAGGATCAAATCCTGCTGCGCCTTGCGGATCAGGTGCTGGTCGATCTGCTCCTTCAGCTCGTCGAAGGTCGGCTGCGGCTTCATCCGCTTCTCCTCGACCTTGATGACGTGCCAACCGAACTGCGTCTTCACCGGATCGGAGATCTGGCCCGGCTTCATCGCGAAGGCGGCCGTCGCGAAGTCGGGCA
>JAKONI010000250.1 GCA_022702015.1 Beijerinckiaceae bacterium
AATGCGCCGACGACGAGCCGACCAAGGCCTGCGCCGACACCATCGTGCAACTCCTCGACAGGCTCCAGGCACCGAAGCCGGGCGAGGGGCGCTGAGGCCGGATCGAGATGAGGGGGGCAGCGCCAGATCCGGCGTCGTCCCCCTCGCGTCCCAGGACGATCCCGGGCGGGGACACGATCCACCGGGTGCCGGGATTCTATGCGTTGATCCCCGGCGCCTTCACGAGGCGACAGCCGGTGATGCGCCATGTGCCGTCCGCCTGCCGCTCCAGGGTGTATTCCGCGCTCCAGTCCGTGCCCTGCTCGTCCTGGATCGCCACCGATTGGCTCACAGTGGTCTCGCCGAGGTCTCGGCCCGGCCCGAAGACGAAGCTCCGGTGGCGGTAGACCGGCTGGTACTGGGTCCGCACCATGCCGAGGAACAGGTCGGCGTTGGGGAAGATCTCGCGGATCGCCGGGGCCGCCTGGGCGTAGGCGGTGGGCGCGTCGTCCCGGCCGAACGCCTCCGCCTGCCGGGCAATGACCTCGCGGGCCGCCGCCTGCTCCGCCTCCCCGGCCCAGGCCGGTCCCCAAGCGGGGCCAACCAGGAAGGCGAGGACGAGGGCGAGCCGAGCGCGCATGGCGAGTCACTCCGCGGAAGCAACTCTGGATAGTAGGAGCGACGAAGGCTCCGGCAAGAGAGTTAAGCAAGGGAGCCAAGCAAGGGAGCCAAGCAAGGCGCCCCGCCGGAGCCCCGGCTCAGGCCGGAACGGTCATCGCCAGGGCGGCCAGCGGGACCGCCGCGAGGTCGATGGCGGCGGCGACGACGGGCAGCAGCGCGGGCCAGCGCCGGCCCGCCTCCGGGACGGATCGCAGGCGGGCGAAGGCCAGGATCAGCATCGGCACGAGGGGCAGGACGTAGCGGCCCTGCGGACCATCGACCCGGTCCTCGCCGACGTTGGTCCAGGTGGCGTATTGCGACAGGATCACGAGCCAAAGGCAGGCCAGCGCCACCGCCGACAGGAATAGGCGCTCGGGCCAGGGGGGCAGGGGGCCGGTGCGGCCCGTCAGGACCAGGGGGACGACGAGGGCCACCACCCACAGGAGGTAGAGGAGGCCCGGCAGGGGCCGGTCGAGCCAGCCGAAGATGCCGATGGCGCCCTTGGCCAGTACGATGAGGTGCTTGATCGTCCCGAGGAAATGCCCCGGCAGGGTCAGGAGCAGCAGGGGCTTCTCCAGCAGGATCTGCCCCTGGGCCTTCGGATCCGTGGTGGTGAAGGGCGCCGGGCGCGGGCCGGACCAGAGCGGGCCGGCCTCGTAGCGGTAGCGCGGCACCGGGGTGGCGACGGTGGCGGTGGCCGCCACGGTCCAGATCGCGGCGGGCAGGACGGCGAGCGCCGCCGCCGCCAAGCGCCGGCCCATCTGCCGGCCCATCTGCCGGCTTCGACTATCCCCGGAGACGGGAACCAGCAGCATCGCGGCCAACGCCGCGTAGGGAGGTTTGGCCAGCGCCAAGAGGGCGATGCACAGGATCGCCCCGGACAGGCGCGGCCCGGCGCCCGGCCCGTCGAAGGGCCGGGGAGTGAGGAGCGCGGCGGCCAGCGCGGCCAGGGCGATGATCAGCGCGTCCTGGTTGAAGGAGGCCGCGAGAGAGAGCGTCATCGGCAGGGCCAGCACGGCGAAGAAGGCGGGCCGCCCCCGGCGGGCCAGCGCCAGGGCGCCCAGGGCGAGGATCACCGTCGCCGTGGCGTTGGCCAGCCGCCCCAGATAGACGCAGGCCTCCGGCGAGAGCCCGGCGACCCGCCCGGCGGCGAGCCCCGCCGCCGCCGGCACGTAGAGGAAGGGCGGGTAGGTCCCCACCGTGTAGAGGGGCACGAAGATCCGGCCGCGCGCGTCCGGCTCCCCCTCCAGGGGGTAGAGGCCACCGGTGAAATCCTTCGGACGCGAGCGGGTCACCTCGTCCCAGGCGGGGTCGATCCGCACCCCGGCTGCCACATGGGTCGAGCCGTCCGAGTAGCGCACGCTCTCCCGGTGGCCGACGAACTCGCCGTTCATCAGGGCGGCGGCCCGGGCGAGGTGGGCGGCCTCGTCCGCGACCTCCCCCGGCGGCACGATCAGCGCCAGGGCGATGCAGACCGGAGCGCACAGGCACAGGTAGGCGAGGCACCAGAATTTCGGGCCGGCGGGCAGGCGGATCACGCGGTCAGGTCTCCGCCGGGCGGGGTTGGGCAAGGCAGGGATCGGCCGGGCAGGGCGCCCTCCGGCGCGTCCCGGCCGAGGATCCGCTTCAGGCGCCACATCAGGAACAGGGTGGCCGCCGCCCCGGCGACCAGCATGGAGAGCCGCAGCCATTCCGCCGGTCCCGCCCCGGCGAGCAGGTGGCCACCGCCGCGCCCCAACGCCCCGAGGGCGACGTAGGCGAACAGGGCGGGCAGGGCGGCCAGGGTGCCGAGGGCATAGTCCCGGGGGGCCACGGCGCTCGCCCCGAGGGCGAGGCTCGTGGGCGCGAAGGGCATGATCGGCGAGAGGCGGATCAGGCAGACGAGGCGCCAGCCCTCCCGGGCCAACGCCCCGTCGAGGGCGGCCAGCCGCCGCCCGCCGAACCGGGCGAGCGCCCGGGCGCCGAGCACCGTCCGGGCGAGGGCGAAGGTGGCGAGCGCACCGGCCATCGTCCCTACGGCGGCGACGCAGAACCCCTCGACCGGCCCGAGCAGGGCGCCGGCCGCGATGCCGACCCCCGAGGCCGGCACGATGCCGGAGGCCGCCACCAGCGCCTGCACCGCCAGCAGGATCGCCGGGCCCGCCGGGCCGAGATCCGCGAGCCGGCCCGCGAGGCGCTCGGCCGCGTCCGGGGCGAGGATCCCCGCCGCCAGCGGCGCCACGGCCAGCGCCGCGAGCAAGGCGAGGCCCGCGAGGCGGGAGACCGGCGGGAGGGTCATGGGCGCGCCCCCAGGGGCACCGCTTCGTCGGCGAAAAGAGGGTCCGCCCGCAGGCCGGACTGGTGCAGGCGGTAGGCGAGGCTCGTGCGCAGGACGCCGAGGCCGTAGATGCAAGAGCGGCGGAAGTTGATCGACGAGGCGTCGTCGAAATAGCGGGTCGGGCAGGAAATCTCGCCGATCAGGAAGTCCTGGTGCATCGCCTGCGCCAGCATCTGGTTGTCGAACACGAAGTCGTCCGAGCAGCGGTCGAGGGGGAGGGCTTCCAGGACACCGCGGCTCCAGGCCCTGTAGCCGGAATGGTACTCGGAGAGCTTCTGGCCCATCAAGAGATTCTGAGCGAGGGTGAGACCCCGGTTGGCGATGTACTTGTAGAGGGGCATCCCGCCCTTGAGCGCGCCGTTGCCGAGGATGCGCGAGGCGAGCACCGCGTCGTACTCCCCCGAGACGATCATCGAGGCCATCGCGGTCACGAGCCGGGGGGCGTACTGGTAGTCGGGGTGGAGCATCACCACCACGTCGGCCCCCCGGTCGAGGGCGGTGCGGTAGCAGGTCTTCTGGTTGCCGCCGTAGCCGAGGTTCTTCGCGTGGCGGACGGTGTGGATGCCCAGGCGTTCGGCCACCGCCACCGTCGCGTCTCGGCTGGCGTCGTCGATCAGGATCACGTCGTCGACGATGTCGAACGGGATCTCCCGGTGGGTCCGTTCGAGGGTCGCCGCCGCGTTGTAGGCGGGCAGGACGACGGCGATTCGTTTTCCGTGGAGCATGGCGGTTCTTCGATGGCGCTCAGGCGCGCTCGCCGCCGCCGGGCTTCGCCGGCGCGGCAGGGGAGGGATGGGGGCCCGCGCGGAGCTCGGCGAGGATCGCCGGCACGGCGGCGGCCAGCATGCGGGCGCCCCGCAGGACTTCCCCGGCACCGGACCGGCGGGCGAGGCCCTGAGCGAGGCGCAGGGGGATCTGGCCGAGGAAGGCCGCCGCCAGCAGGGCGAGGGCCGCCGCCCGGCCGTGGTGCTTGCCGGCGTAGAGGATCTCGCTGCGCAGGATGTAGAACAGCCGGTGCGCCCGCGCCTGCCGGGTGGTGCCCTGGCCGAGGTGGTGGGCCGTGGGGCCGGCGAGGTGGCGCACCGTGAAGCCCGCATCCCGGGCCCGGCGGCAGAGGTCGACATCCTCGTAGTAGACGAAGAACCGCGCGTCGAAGCCCCCGAGCGCCGTGAACAGGTCCCGGCGGATCATCAGGAAGGCCCCCATCACCTGATCGACCACCCGGTCCGCCTCGTGGTCGAACTCCCGCAGGAAGTGCGGCGGGACGAGGCCCACACGGTCGAGGGCGAAGGCCCGGCCCAGCATCGCCCCCGGCGTCGGGGCCCGGGCGCAGGAGCGGGCGGTCCCCCCGTCCGCCTCGGTGAGCCGGGCGCCGACGATCCCGCAGGCGGGGTCGGCCAGCAGGGCATCCCGGGCGCGGGCGAGGGCGTCCGGGGCGACCCGGGCGTCGGGGTTGAGGAACAGGATCGCAGGCGCCCCGCCCCCCGCCGCCCCCTGGTTGCAGGCCCGGCCGAAGCCGCGATTGTCCGCGTTGCGGACTACCCGGAACGGGCCGGGGAGGGCGGGCAGGCCGTCGAGGGACCCGTCCGTCGAGGCGTTGTCGACCACCGTGACCGCGACCCGCTCCGCCCCCTCCGCGAGGGCGAGCGCCGCGAGGCACTGCCGCAGCAGGGCGCCGCCGTTCCAGTTGACGATCACCACGTCGAGATCGGGGGGCGTCGCCGGGATCATGGCAGATCCCGGGGCGGGCCGAGCCGGCCCAGGAGCCCGTCGCGGGCCGCCCCGGTCAAGCGCAGGAGGACGGCGGGACGGCAGCCGGAATCCGCCCAGTACAGCAGGGCCTGCGCGGGTAGGTAGAGGCCCTGCCGGAGCTTCCAGGCCAGCGGCAGGTGGGGCAGGCGCCATGCGTAGACGCTGTTCCTCAGGTAGGTCGCCATGCGGAACAGGGGCTGGCGCGGCATCGCGATCCCGAGGGCACGGATCGTGCCGCCGCCGACCCGGTGGGGGAGGCTGACCGCCGGGTCGAGGTAGCTGCCGTGTCCGAGGCTCCAGGCGCGGAAGCACCATTCGAGCTCGACCCCGTCGATGAAGAAGTCGGACCGGAACGGCCCGGTCCGCCGGGCGGCGTCGAGGTCGACGAGGGAGCCCGACGTCGCCAAGAACTGCACCGGCCGCAGGTCCCCGGCGGTCCCGGCCCCGGGTCGGGGCCGGGGGGCGGGGGCCTTGTGGCCCTGGGCGGCGGCGGGCGCCGGCCCGACGACGGCGGGGGCAAGGCCCCGCGCGCGCAGCCGGTCCCGCCCGGCCAGGAGGGCGGCGGGGAGCGCCGGGTCGGCGGCGGCGTCCTGATCGAGGAGGTAGAGGCACTCCGCCCCCGAGGACCGGGCCGCCGCGACGAGGCGGTTCAGCGCCTCGGCGATGCCGAGATTGGCGCCGGGCCGGGCGGAATCGGTGAGCACCGTGATGCCCGCCCGGCGCAGGGCTTGCGCCTCGGCGGGGACGAGGGGGGAGTTGGCGAAGGCGAAGCGCCCCCCGAGCCCGCCGGGCAGGCGCTCCGGCAGGACCGCGATCTGGGCGGGGGTTGGGCGGAACAGGGTGATCCCGGCGGCGACGCGCCCCAACCCCCCGGCGGGGGCGGCGGTCGCCGGCTCCGGGGATGGGGACGGCATGGCGGAACGAACCGGATCTCGGTGTGCGATGGGTTGCGTGCTGAGGCGCGCAATGCGGTTTTCATGAGGCCGAGCCGGCGGGCCCCGGACATTTCCTGCCAGGGGAAACGGTGGCGAAACAAGAGGGTCCGTCGGCGCCCCGGACGGCGCCGCCGCAGCGCCGGGACCGGCCCGAGACCGCAACGGTCCACAGCAAAGGCGGTGGGCTTGGGGACGGGCGCGCCCCTTCTCGCCCGGCCGCGACGCCCCTAGGTTGATCGCGTTGGCGGCTCTCGCCACCGGAAGGGGTAGGGATGGCCGCACGTCTGCGAATCGCTCTCCTCGTGGCGGGATCGCTCGCCCTGCCGGGGGCGGCGCGGGCGGCCTCGGCCCCTGCGGTCGAGGCCAGGAACGGCATGGTCGTCTCGTCCCAGGCCCTGGCCTCCCAGGTCGGCGCCGACATCCTCGGGGCGGGGGGCAACGCAATCGACGCGGCCGTGGCGGTGGCCTTCGCCGAGGCGGTGGTGAACCCCTGCTGCGGCAATCTCGGCGGGGGCGGTTTCCTCGTCCTGCACACCGGCGACGGGCGCAGCCGCTTCGTGAACTTCCGTGAGACGGCCCCCGGCGCGGCCACCCGCGACATGTACCTCGACGGGGCCGGCAACGTCGTGAAGGGGGCGAGCCTGAAGGGGTGGAAGGCCGCCGGGGTGCCGGGCACGGTGCTCGGCCTCACCACCGCGCTCGCCCGCTACGGGACCCTGCCGCTGACCCGGGTCGTCGCCCCGGCGATCACCCTCGCCCGGGACGGCTTCGTCCTGACCCGGGGCGACACGGACATCCTCGCATCCGGCACGGCGACCTTCCGCGCCGACCCGGCCATCGCCCGCACCTTCCTGCGCCCGGACGGGACGCCCCTCGAGCCGGGGGAAAGGCTGACGCAGCCCGACCTCGCCCGCACCCTCCAGGCCATCGCGGCGGGTGGGGCGGACGCCTTCTACCGGGGGGAGATCCCCGCCCGGATCGAGGCGGCCTCGCGCGCCGGGGGCGGCCTCCTCACGGCGGCGGATTTCGCGGCCTACGCCGTCACCGAGGACGCCCCGCTCTCCTGCCCCTATCGCGGGGCGACGATCCTGGCCGCGCCCCCGCCCTCCTCGGGGGGGACGACGCTGTGCGAGATGCTGGCGATCCTCGACGGCTACGACCTCGCCGCCTCGGGCTTCAACTCGGCCCGGAGCGTCCACCTGATGGTCGAGGCGATGCGGCGCGCCTATGCCGACCGCAACGCGACGCTGGGCGACCCGGCCTTCGTGACGAACCCCGTCGCCCGGCTGATTTCGCCCGCCTACGCGGCGCGGATGCGGGCGGGGATCGACCCGGACCGGGCGACGCCCTCGGCGCAGGTGCGCCCCGATCCGACCCTGATCCCCCAGGAGGAGCGGCCCGAGACCACCCATATCTCCGTCCTCGACCGGGCCGGCAACGCGGTGGCGCTCACCTACACGATCAACGGCTATTTCGGCGCCGGGGTGATCGCCCCCGGGACGGGCTTCTTCATGAACGACGAGATGGACGACTTCACCGTGAAGGTGGGGGTCCCGAACCTGTTCGGCCTCGTCCAGGGCACCCCCAACGCCATCGCGCCGGGCAAGCGGCCCCTCTCGTCCATGACCCCCACCGTGGTCCTGCGCGGGGGGAAGCCGGTGATGGTCGCGGGCTCGCCGGGGGGCTCGCGGATCATCACCATCAACGCGCAGGCGATCATCAACATGCTCGATCACGGCATGCAGCCGCAGGAGGCCGTCGACGCCCCGCGCATCCACCATCAATGGCTACCGGATACGATTGCCGCGGAGCCCTTCGCCCTCTCGGCGGACACCCTGGCGGTGCTGAAGGGCATGGGCCATTCCGTCACCGTCCAGTCCCCCTGGGGGGCGGAGGAGCTGATCGCGGTGGACGGCGCGGCCCCGCCGAGGGAGGGACCCGCCTCCTCCGGCAACGACGCCTCGCGCACCGGGAGGATGCGGCCGGATCGGATTTACGGCGCCACCGACAACCGCCGGCCGGCGGGGGCGGCGATCGGGCATTGAGGCCGGACCGGGGCCCGCCTCAGTTGATCATGCAGAACCCGGCGCCGGTGCCGATCTTGCGGTCCGGGGGGCAGGGGGGACGGGCCGAGGCCACGGGGGCGGCATCGACGGAGCCGGTCGTGCCGGGATCGACGCCCCGCAGCCACGCCTTCAGCGGCCGGGCCTGACCGGCGCCCGCCGGCTCGGCCCTGCTCGCCTGGGCCGGCAGGGCGAGCATGAGGCAGGCGGCAGAGACAGCAGCGACCCGCACCATGGAGACCTCCCTCGCATCGCCTCCGCGCCCGGAATGGGGGAGGCACCGTGGGGGAGTGTCGCGGGCCCCCGTTAAGGGTCCGCCAAGAAGAACGGTTAACGGGGGTCCGAATCACCGGAAACCCGGCCATGCCCCGGGAATCGTCGCGCCGTAGCCCCAGCCGGTGAAGGGAGGCGCCGCCACCCGCTCCCGCGTCGCCGGGCCGAAGCGACTCGCCAGGGGGCGCCTCTCCTCCCAGTCCGGCCAGAGGTCGCGGCTGTCCCGGTCGGCCATGTGGGCGAGCGTGCGCTCCGAATCGAGGGCGGCTCCATGCCGGGGGTGAGCCGGACGGGCGGTCGCCGGCC
>JAKONI010000264.1 GCA_022702015.1 Beijerinckiaceae bacterium
GGCGTCATCGCCAACCGCTCGGCCAAGACCGACGAGATCGACCGCTTCAACGACGCGGTAGGCCTCAAGCGCCTCGCCCACTTCCCCGACCTCGACGTGGTGCGGCGCTCGCGCCTCAAGAAGTCGACTCTGTTCGAGATGGATTCCTCGCCCGAGCTCGATGCGGTGACCGCCGAGTACATGCGGCTGGCCGAGACCCTTTGGGCCGGGGGCGAGCCCTGCGAGGCGGCCCCGATGAAGGACCGCGACCTGTTCGAATTCCTTGGCTTCGATTGATCCGGGGGACCGACCGATGAGCAGCGCGAGCTACGACGCCCGCCGGGGCGAACTCACCACTTACTTCGACCGCACCGCGGTCGAGGCGTGGTCGCGCCTGACCTCGGACGCCCCCGTCAGCAAGGTCCGGGCGACGGTGCGCGCCGGGCGGGACGCCATGCGGTCCACCCTGCTCTCCTGGCTCCCGACGGACATGACAGGGCTTCGCCTGCTCGATGCCGGCTGCGGCACCGGGGCGCTGTCCGTCGAGGCGGCCCGGCTGGGCGCCGAGGTCGTCGCCATCGACGTCTCGCCGACCCTGATCGGCCTGGCGCGGGAGCGCCTTCCCGCCATCGCGGGGGGAGGGCGGATCGACTTCCGCGTCGGGGATATGCTCGACGCGGGACTCGGCCGGTTCGACCACGTGGTCGCGATGGATTCACTCATCCACTACCGCCCCGCGGACATCGCCCGCGCCCTGGGGCGGCTGGCGGAGCGCACGGACGGCTCGGTGCTGTTCACCGTCGCCCCGCGCACCGCGCTGCTGACGGCGATGCACGCCGCCGGCAAGCTGTTTCCCCGTGGGGACCGCTCGCCCGCCATCGTGCCCGTGACGGAGCGGGGCTTGCGCCGCCGGATCGCTGCGGAGCGCCCGCTCGATGGGTTCACCTGGGCAAAGAGCCACCGGGTGAACAGCGGGTTCTACCTGTCGAACGCGGTGGCGCTGACGCGGAGCGTGGCGCGATGAACCTCACCCGCACCCTCATGCGGCTGACCCCGTCGATCCTGCCTTTCGCGGACGCAGCGACCGTCGAACTGCCCATGGGCCGCCTGCTGCGGCTCGCCCTGTTCCAGGTGACGGTCGGCATGGCCGCCGTGCTGCTGATCGGCACTCTCAACCGGGTGATGATCGTCGAGCTCGGCGTGCCCGCCTGGATCGTGGCGGTGATGCTGTCCCTGCCCCTGGTCTTCGCTCCCCTACGGGCGCTGGTCGGCTTCCGCTCGGACACGCACCGCTCGGTGCTGGGCTGGCGGCGGGTGCCCTACATCTGGTTCGGGACGCTGCTGCAATTCGGCGGGCTCGCCATCATGCCCTTCACCCTGCTGATCCTGTCGGGCGACACCACCGGGCCCCTCTGGGTCGGGGACGTGGCCGCCGCGCTGGCCTTCCTCCTCGTCGGTGCCGGCCTCCATACCACGCAGACCGTGGGGCTGGCGCTCGCCACCGACCTTGCCCCGGCCCACGCCCGGCCGAAGGTCGTCGCGCTGCTCTGCGCCGCCCTCCTCGTGGGGATGATGGCGAGCGCGCTGGTCTTCGGTCTCGCCCTGGCGAACTTCTCCCAGGTGCGGCTGATCCAGGTGATCCAGGGGGCAGCCCTCGTCACGATCGTGCTCAACGGCTTCGCCCTGTGGAAGCAGGAGCCCCGGGATCCGCACCGCGGCCGTGATGCGCCGCGCCACAGCTTCGCCGAGTCCTGGCAGATCTATGCCGGCCAGGGCCACGCCCGGCGGCGCCTGCTCGCCATCGGCCTCGGCACGGCGGGGTTCTCGATGCAGGACATCCTGCTCGAACCCTATGGCGGCCAGATCCTCCACCTGCCGGTGGCGGCCACCACCGCGCTGACCGCCATGCTGGCGGCGGGCGGTGGGCTGGGCCTGCTGATGGCCGCCCGCTGGCTGAACCGGGGGGGCGATCCGTTCCGGGTGGCGGCGGCCGGCGCCGGGACCGGCATCCTAGCCTTCTCGGCGGTGGTGTTCGCCGCCCCGCTCGCCTCGC
Source organism: Beijerinckiaceae bacterium (assembly GCA_022702015.1). Lineage (GTDB taxonomy): Bacteria > Pseudomonadota > Alphaproteobacteria > Rhizobiales > Beijerinckiaceae > Methylobacterium. Next base: position 2,033 of record JAKONI010000264.1, read on the forward strand.
AGAACCTGTTCGCGGTGGGCGTCAGCCTGATCGGTCTGGGCGGCGGCCTGTTCGCACACGGCACCCTCACCGCCAGCATGGAGAAGGCCGGCCCGGAGGATACCGGGCTCGCGCTGGGCGCCTGGGGGGCGGTGCAGGCGACCGCCGCCGGGCTCTCCATCGCCGCCAGCGGCATCGTGCGGGACGTGGGGGCGGCCATCGCCCAGACGGGCGTCCTCGGCGAGGGAATGAACGAGCCGGCGATCGGCTACCTCATCGTCTACCACATCGAGATCGCGCTGCTCTTCGCAGCGCTGATCGCCTTGGGACCGCTGGTACGCAGCGCCGAGGGCCACCGCCTCATCGAGAGAACCGCCTGAGACAGGGGGAGGATCGCCATGCCCACGGGTGCGCTTACAGGATACGCCGACGTCGCTCAGGTCGTGCTCTACGCCTTCTTCCTGTTCTTCTTCGGGCTGGTCTTCTACCTGCGCCGGGAGGACCGGCGGGAGGGCTATCCGCTGGAGGACGAGGCCGTGGGCCTGCGCCACTCCATCAACCCGTTCCTCATTCCCACCGCGAAGGCGTTCCACCTCGCCGGCGGCGAGACCACCTACGCCCCGCAGGCGATGCAAGGGCGCCAGGACATCGAGACCGGGATCCCCGCCCGGAAGGTCGAGCCCTGGCCCGGCGCCCCCTACGAGCGCACGGACGGCTCGCTGGCGGCCGGCGTCGGCCCGGGCTCCTACGTCATCCGCCACGACGTGACGGACAAGACCTGGGAGGGCGAGGACCGGATGGCCCCCCTGCGGATCGCCAAGAACTTCGTCGTCCACGAGCAGGGGCCGAACCCGATCGGCATGACGGTGTTCGGCTCGGACAACGCCGTGGCCGGGGTCGTCGCCGACCTCTGGGTCGATCGTGGCGAATCCCTGGTCCGGTACTACGAAATCGAGCTCGCCACGGGCGGGCGCCGCCTGATGCCCTCGGTCTTCTGCCGGGCCGGCGGCTTCACCAAGACGGTGAAGTCGGAGGCACTCCTCGCCTCGCAGTTCTCGGACATCCCTTCCACCCGGAACCCGGACACGGTTACCTTTCTCGAGGAGGAGCGCATCATGTGCTACTTCGGCGCAGGCACCCTCTACGCCACGCCCCAGCGGGCGGAGCCGCTGATATGAGCGGCGACTTCCTCCCCGAGGGCACCCTGCGCGGGTTGCCCGGTCCGCTGCCCCGGGGCGAGCGGGTCCTCTGGCAGGGCGCGCCGAGCACGAAGGGCGTCTTCGTGCGGGTCTTCCATGCCCGCCCGGTGCTCCTGTGGTTCGGTGCCTGGGCCTGCGTCTTCGCCGTGGCGGCGGGCTCCCCCGGCCACGGGGCCCTGGTGGGCGGTGCCATCCTCCTCACCGGTGCGGTGGCCCTGGCCCTCCTGTGGGGGCTGGCGTGGCTGACCCACCGGACCAGCGTCTACACCATTACGAACCGGCGGGTGGTGCTCCACACGGGCATCGCCCTGCCGGTGACGCGCAACCTTCCCTTCGCGCAGATCGAGACCGGTGCGCTGCGGGCCTTCGGCGACGGCAGCGGCGACATCCCGCTGCGGTTGCAGCCGGGGGTGCGGATCGCCTACCTTCAACTCTGGCCCCACGCCCGGCCCTGGCACCTGTCGCGGACGGAGCCCATGCTCCGCTCCGTGCCGGAGGCCGGGTCGGTCGCCCGCCTCCTCGCGCAGGCCCTGCTGGCCCACGCGGACGAGGCGAACCCGGTGATGCCGGTGGTGGTCGCGCGGCCGGCGCAGACGGCTCCCCGCCTTGTGGCGGCGGAATAAGGAGGACGCGATGGGCGGAGCAATCCGAAGGCAGGAGGTCGGGCCGGTCCCGGCCCTCATCCTGATCGGCGCCGGTGCGCTCCTGGGCTTCACCATGCTCGCGGTGGCCATCGGCCGGAGCGAGGGCGTGGGCCTGACGCAGTTGCCCGCCGCCAAGGCGGTGGCGCGCCTCGACTTCCGGGCCGAGGATCAGGTCGATGGCTCCATCGCCCTGCGCGACGCCGGCGACGGCCACGTCGTCACCTGGATCCGCCCCGGCGAGGACGGCTTCCTGCGCGGGACTCTCCGCGGCCTCGCCCAGGCGCGGCAGCGGGACGGCCTCGGCCGGCAGCCCCCCTTCACCCTGACCCGCTTCGACGACGGACGCCTGGACCTCGCCGACGAGGCCACCGGCCGGCACGTGCCGCTGGAGGCCTTCGGCCAGACCAACGCCCAGGCCTTCGCCCGGCTGCTGCCGGGGCCGGGCGCCCCGGCGCAGGCGGCGCCCGCGACGGAGGCCCGCTGATGGGCTGGCCCGGCTCGCGCACCGTCACCGTGCCTTGCACCGTGGAGATCGAGCACACGCCCGAGAGCCTGCATGCGCACGTGACGCTGGACGCCGGCTTCGACATCGAGCCCGGGGACGAGGTGCAGGTTCACGACGCCCCCACCGAGGTGCCCTACGGCGAGCGGATCACCGTGCGGCGCACCGCCACCGTCACCCGGGCCGGCGCGCTGGAGCGCGCCTGGACCAAGCTCATCGCCCATTTCGAGCTGACCGAACTCTACGAGGTCAGTTTTTCCGAACGGAGGACGCTGTGAACGCTCCCGTCCCGCCCCTCTCCGGCAAGCCCCTGCCGAAGACGCCCGTCAACGAATCGACCAAGGCCGCGCAGGAGACGACCTTCCTCTCCCCGCGCTTCTACACGACCGATTTCGAGGAACTCGATCGCACGAACGTCGAGCCGGTCCGCCGGGAGTGGGACATCCTGATCGAGGAATTGCGCTCCGACCCGAACAAGCGCCACTTCACCCGCAACGCGGAGTTCGACTGCGACCTGTCGGCCATGACGCCGGAGCTGCGCAAGGAATTCCTCGACTTCCTCGTCTCGTCGATCACCGCCGAGTTCTCCGGCTGCGTCCTCTACGCGGAGATGAGGAAGCGCGCCAAGAACAAGGACATCAAGGAGCTGTTCGGCTTCATGAGCCGCGACGAGGCCCGCCATGCCGGCTTCATCAACGACACGCTGAAGGATTTCGGCATCGGCGTCGATCTCGGCTTCCTCACCAAGACGAAGAAGTATACCTTCTTCCGGCCGAAGTTCATCTTCTACGCCACCTACCTCTCGGAGAAGATCGGCTACGCCCGCTACATCACCATCTTCCGGGAACTGGAGAAGCACCCGGAGCGGCGCATCCACCCGATCTTCAAGTGGTTCGAGTTGTGGTGCAACGACGAGTTCCGGCACGGCGAGGCCTTCGCCCTGCTGATGCGGGCCAACCCGAAGCTGACGAGCGGCGTCAACCGCTATTGGATTCGCTTCTTCCTTCTGGCCGTCTTCGCGACGATGTATGTCCGCGACCACCACCGTCCGGCCTTCCACGCGGCGCTCGGGGTCAACCCCACCGACTATGACTACCAGGTCTTCCGCATCACCTCGGAAATCTCGAAGCAGACCTTCCCGCTGGAACTCGACATCGACAACCCGAAGTTCCGGGCCGGTCTCGATACGCTGCTGGCCCATTCCCGGGGCATCGCGGCGGCGAAGGCGAAGGGCGGCCTCGGCGGGAAGCTCGCGCAGGGGGCTCACATGGCCGGTGCCGCGCTGACCTTCGTGAGGCTCTACCTGCTGCCGGTGAAGGCCAACGCCCTGCCCGCCGACATCCGCCTCCAGCCGGTCTGGTAGGATGGGGACCTACGCCGCACCCGTCGTCTATGCCGTGCTGCTCTGGTGGTTCTCCACCG
>JAKONI010000279.1 GCA_022702015.1 Beijerinckiaceae bacterium
TACGCGGGGGGCCCGCCGGGCATCATGGAGGCGCCGGCCGGCCTCCTGGAGGACGAGCCCCCGGAGGAGGGGGCCCGGCGCGAGGCCGAGGAGGAGACGGGGTTGCGCCTCGCCCGCCTCGACGGGGTGGCGAGCGCGTGGTCGATGCCCGGCCTGTCGACCGAGCGCATGGACCTGTTCCTGGCGGAATACGGGGAGGCGGACCGGATAAGTCAGGGCGGCGGCCTCGCCGGCGAGGGCGAGGCGGTCACGGTGCATGAGATCCCGCTGGCCGAGCTCGCCGCCATGGTCGGCCGGGGCGCGGTGGCGGACATGAAGACCCTGGTCCTCCTGTTCGCCCTGCAACTGCGGCGGCCGGACCTCTTCGCCACGCCATAGAGAAACGCCGCATTCGTCCCTCCCCCGCGGGGGGGGGAGGGACAGGTCGGCTCCGCTCAGGCGTCGGCGGCGCGCAGGCTCGGGTTGACGGTCTTGGCCTTCTCGGCGATGCGGCGGCGATCCGCGTCGGCGCCGAGCAGCAGCGCCAGCCCGCCGCCGAGGCCGAAGCCGAGGAGCAGGGCCACCGGCAGGATCACCTTCGGGGAGGGCGGGAACGTCCGTTGGAGGGCCGGCGTGGCGGTGGAGATGACCCGCACGTTGGTGGTGTTCAGCCGCTCCTGCTCGCTCGCCTCCCGGGCCCGGCGGAGATAGGCCTCGTAGACACCCTTCCGCGCTTCCAGGGTGCGCTCCAGTTCGCGCAGGCCGACATAGGCCCGGTCGCTCGCCGTGGTCTCGGTCTTCACCGTATCGAGGCTCGACCGGATCGCGGCCTCGCTGGACGCCGCGCGGTCGTAATCCTTCTGGAGCGTGTCGATGATCCGCTCCTTTTCCCGCTGGATCAGCCGCTGGAGGTCCCGCTGCTGGGCGTATTGCTCGGCCATGGCGGGGTGCCGCTCGCCCAGGCGGGTCGCCAGCTCCGCCGTGTTGCGCGACAGGGTGGCGTATTGCTGGCGCAGCGCCTGCATCTCCAGGGATTGCAGCATCTCGGGCAGGGCGGTGCTCGGATCGGTGGAGCGCATCTTGCGCGCCTGTTCCAGCTTGGCCTTGGCCTCCGCCGTCTTGATCGAGGAGCCGACGAGCTGCTGGTTCAGGTCGCCGAGCTGCTGATCGGTGAGCAGCCGGCCGCTGGAGGCGACGAGGCGGTGCTCCTCGCGGTAGCGCACCACCTGGCCCTCGGCCTCCTCCACGTCGCGCTTCAGGCTGGCCAGGCGACCGGCGAGGGCGTCGGAGGCGCGCTTGGCGGAATCCATGCGGGCGGCGGTCTCCTCCGCGAGGTAGGCGGCGCTGATGGCGTTGGCGATCCGCGCCGCCTTCACCGGGTCGCGGGATTGGACCGCCACGTCGATGACGAAGGTCCGCTCGGGGCGGCGGACGAGAATCGTCCGCTGCAACGTGTCGAGGGCCATGTTCACCGGATCGCGGCTGACGCCCGGCGGCAGCATCCCGAGCACGCCCTTCAGCCAGTAGACGGCGGGGAAGCTCGCCTCCGGCCGGACGTACTCCTCGTCCTGGTCGAGGTGCAGCTTCTCGACCACCCGGCGCAGGACGTTGTCCGACTGGATGACACGAACCTGACTCTCGGCGATGGAGACACCGCTATCCGCCTGCGGGGCGCGGGCGTTCACGTCGTTGTCGATCACCCGCAGGTCGGTGGGATCGACCAGGATCTGCACGTTCGAGGTGTAGTTCGGCGGGATCAGACCGAGCACGACCACGGCGACCGCCACCATCAGGATGCCGCCCAGCACGATGAAGCCGGACCCCCGCCACAGGCGGCGGGCGACGGTGCGCGCGTCCATCCGTGGGGACGTTTCGGGTAGAACCATCCGCATCGGCTCGCCGCTGATCTGTGTCGAGAAGTCGAACATAGGCCTCGCTCTTGGACGCCCCGTCTTATGGCCTCATTGTGGCATTCGGAAACTTAACGTTCCATCCTCGAACACTACAATTGCAAGGCGGCAAAACCACTTAAATTGCTGCGATCGGCATCGTGCCGTTCCACGACGACAGGGCTCCGCCTCGCGCCGGAGTGCTGGCCGGTCCCGGGGCGACGGGGATCAGGCGATCCCCACCCTTCCGTCTGCGGAGACGCGCGGATCGCCGTCGAGATATGCGTGCAGCCGGTCGGCATCCGTGGTGGCGAGGTCGTTCCACCGGCGCACGTTGGCCCGGCTCGCCTCGGGGGCGCCCGCGAAGGCGTCGGAGGCGGCCCAAGCCGCGAGGGACGCCGCCGTGCCGACGCTGTCCTCCGGCCGGATCAGCAGGCCCGACGTGCCGAGCACCTCCCGGAACACGGCGCTGTCCGGGGCCGCCACCGGCAGGCCCCCGTGCTGGACCTCCAGCAGGGGCAGGCCCAGCCCCTCGGCCTTCGAGGTGGAGAGCAGCAGGTGGCAGCGTTCCGCCAGCGCCTGCAACTCGGAATCCGGCAGGTAGCCGTGCCGGTGCAGGAAGGACGGCGGCGTATCGAGGAAATCGTGCCGGCCCCAGCCCTCCCGGCCGACGATGTGCAGTTCCGCCGGAACGCCGGAGCGGTTGAGCGCCTCGACGATGGCGAGCGAGGCCGGATAGTTCTTGCGCGGCTCCACCGTGCCGATCGCCAGGATGCGCAAAGTCTCGCCCGCCTTCAGGCGGCCCGGTCCCACCCGCCGGGACAGGTCGAACACGTCGCGCACGCCGGGGCGCAGCAGCGTCACCGTCGCCCGGGGCGAGCAGTAGCGGCGCACGTCCTCCCCGGTGGTCCGGCTGTTCACGAACAGATGCCGGCCCCACTTCATCGCCAGGGCGAAGGAGGGGCTGAGGTACAGCCGGCTGCGCCGGCTCAGATCCTCGGGGCGGCTCAGGAGGAAGGTGTCGTGGATGTAGAGCAGGCAGCGGTCGGCCACGGCGGCACAGAGCGGCCCCGGCGGGAAGCCGGGGAACACGAACAGCGCCTCCGGGTCCCGGAGCGCGGCCAGCGGAAGGCCGAGATGCTGGCGCAGCACCATCCCAGGCAGGGACCGGCTCGACACCCACCGGACATCGTGCGGGACGAGGCGGTCGCCGGAGAACAGATCGAGGGTGACGCGCTCGATCCCCGTCACCCGGCCCCGCAGGTGGGTCCGGTCGATATAGATCCGCCGTCGTGCGAAGGCGCCGTGCATCAGACAGCGCTCCTGCGCAATGAACTGGCGAGATACAGGCAGCGCCGGAGCACGAGCGGCATCCGCCGGCCGAGGATGGCCTGCTTCGTCCGGCGCAGGCGCCGGACCAGGGGGGAGGATGGGGCCTGGACGGTGCCCTCAGCCCCGCGCGGCCTGTCCGCCGCGAAGGGGAAATGCCCGAGCATCGCCGGGGTGAAGGCCGCGCGGGCCCCCTCCGCGACGAGGCCCCTCTCGCGGAGGATCGCGTCGAGCGAGAGGGCGGCGGCGGCGGGGCTGAACCGGCTTTCCAGAGCGATGCGGGCGAAGGCCCCGAGGCGCTCGCGCTCGTCGCGGTCGGCCACGAGGGCGGCGAGCGCCCGGGTGAGGGCGCCCGGTGTGACGTCGACGAGGCGGCCCGACACGCCGTCGATCACCGCCGTGGTGAGGCCGGAGGTGCGGTAGGCGAGGGTGGGGACGCCGCAGAGGCCCGCCTCGATGGGGGTCTGGCCAAGGGTCTCGTGCCGGCTCGCGGTGACGTGCAGGTCGCAGGCGCCGTACCACGCGGCGAGTTGCTCCTCGCCGGCGATCAGGCCCGGCGCGTGGAGGTTCGCGATGCCGAACCGGCCCGGATCGTCCAGCCGGCCGATGGCGACCACGCCGACACCGGGTCCCGCGACCGCCCGCAGGGCTTCCCGCAGATCGGAGAAGCCCTTGTCGGGGCCGTCCACGATCACCGAGGAGACGAGGATCAGCACGCGATCCTGGGGCAGGCCCAGGCGGTGGCGCAGCGCCTGGCGGTCGCCCGGCCGGAAGATCCCCGTGGGAAAGGACAGGCTCACCGGCCGCGTCACCGTCTCCGCCGGGGCCAGCGCTTGGCTCCTCGCCAGCGTCCAGGCCGAATTGGCGAGCAGGATCGGCCCCCCGGACCGGGCGAGAACCTCCCGCTTGCGCCCGTGCATCGGGGCGATGCGGTTGGGGGCGAGTTGCGGGTACTCGTCCGGGGTGGGGCAGGCGGCATCGCAGCCGCGCTCGGCCTTGGTGCAGTCGCGCGGGTGGCAGCAGCGGCCGGTGAGGGCAAAGAGATCGTGCAGGACCAGGGCGGTCGGCCGGGAGGCCGCCTGCCGCCCAACCGCGTCCAGGCTGCGGGTGGCCCCGTGGACATTGCCGATCAGCACGAAGTCTGGGGCGATGGCGTCGATTTCCGCTTCGGCCCGGGGGAACCGGTCGGTCCATTCCGCCGTGGCCGGGCTGTGGTTCAGGACGACCTGCGCGATCCGATGCCCCGACAGCGCCAGGGCCTCGGACAGTCGGCGATGGGCGACCCCGGCCCCGCCGACGGTGCCCGTGCCGGTGAGCGAGACGATGGAAAGGCCCTCGCCCCGGTCGGCCGGCTGTCCCGAACGGAGGAGAACAGGTCGGCCGATCCTGTGCTTTTCTTGAACCGTCAGATCGACCCAGGTCCGGGCCGGATCGAACGGCCGCGACCCGAGGGTGCGGGCGAGGGCGAGGCGGGCCCAAAGAACCTCGCCGCCCATGGCCTCGAATCCCGTTTCGCCCCCGGTGAGGGACGGGGCGTCGAGCCCGGCCACGCGGTCGGTGAACAGGACGCGCAGGCCCGCGACCGCCGTGGCGCCGGAGAGGGCGAGGTCCAGGGCCAGCGCCGTGAGAGCGCCGGGGGCGAGCAGGTCACCGTCGGGCAGAATCAGGAATGCGTCCGTGAGCGGGTCGGCGAGCAGCGCCGAGACCGCGTTCGCCTCCGTCCCCGGCACGACGATGTCGTGACGGTGCTCGGGGTAATCCTGCATAGCCACGGAGGCGAGGGTGAGCCGGGACGGGTCGGCGGCGGCGGTCAGGATCCGGAGGCGCGGCCATGGCTGCCCGTCCGGCAGGCGCGTCGGGCGCCGGGCGCCCTCGGCGGGCGCGCGGAAGGGCCAGCCGTCGATGCCGTACGCCGTTTTCTCGGGGACAGGATGTCCTGACAAACGCGGGTCGCCACTCGCTCGCGCCATCGTTGCACTCTATTAACCACGTACAACGATGGCAGTGTGCCACATCACGCTCGAATGTGACGGCTGAGAACCAGCCGCAACAAGTAGAACGTGGCTTCAGCCTCCTCGATAATGTCCACTCGTGAAGATATTCTGTCTACGGCCCGGCCGGGCGGGGCGCCGACCCCGCCCGATGGCGCGCTTCCGCGCGTTTGAGGTCAGCCCTCGACGCGAATGCGCGGCGCCCCTTCCTCCATCCGGCCAATAATCGAGGCCTCGCCGTAGCCGGCTCCTTGGATGCGCGCCAGGATCCCCTCGGCCGCCTCCGGTGCGCAGCTCACGAGGAGGCCGCCGGAGGTCTGGGGATCGGTGAGCAGGTGCCGGCGCCAGTCCGGCAGGTCGGCCGGGAGGTCGACGTCGGCGCCGAAGGCGGTCCAGTTCCGGTGCGAGGCGCCGGTGACGAAACCCTCCCTCGCCAGCTCCGCCGCCCGGGGCAGCAGGGGCAGGGCCTCCGCATCGAGGACGAGGGTGAGGCCGGCACCCCGGGCGAGTTCGAGCCCGTGGCCGAGCACCCCGAACCCCGTCACGTCGGTCATCGCGTGGACGGCGGGGTCGGTGGCGAGGTCGGTGCCAACCCGGTTGAGGCGGGTCGTCGTGCCGACGAAATCCCGGTAGGCGGCCTCGTCCAGGGCCTCGCGCTTGATCGCCGCCGAGTAGACTCCCACGCCAATGGGCTTGGTGAGGATGAGAACATCCCCCGCGCGGGCGTCGGCGTTGCGCCGCACGGCCTCCCGGCGGCAGGTCCCGATCACGGCGAGGCCGTAGATCGGCTCCGGGGTGTCGATGGAGTGCCCCCCGGCCACGGGGATGCCGGCCTCGCCGCAGGTCTCGGCCCCGCCCCGCAGGATCTTCGCCACGACCTCCGGGGCGATCTTGCCAACCGGCATCCCGAGGATCGCCAGGGCCAGGAGGGGCCGCCCGCCCATGGCGTAGACGTCCGAGATCGCGTTGGTGGCGGCGATCCGGCCGAAATCCCTCGGGTCGTCCACCATCGGCGTGAAGAAGTCCGTGGTGGCGATGATGCAGGTGCCGTCCTCCAACTCCCACACCGCCGCATCGTCGGCGGTCTCGTTGCCGACGAGGAGCCGTTCGAACGGCCCCGCCGCCGGCTGGTCCGCCAGGAGCTTGCGCAGGACTTCCGGGTCGAGCTTGCAGCCGCAGCCGCCCCCGTGGGCGAGGCTCGAAAGGCGAGGGTGATCGGTCATCGTGCAATTCCCTTCGGACGGCCCGGGGCCACGGGCGATCCGGCTTCGTCCGCATGGAGTTACCCCCGGGCGGGGCGCGCGGCCAGTCCGGCGGAACCATCCAGCCGCCGGAGGCTTCCGCGCCTTGGGATGACGGGCCGGAGGCAGGATGGCGGTTTACTTCACGGCCGATACGCATTTCGGCGATCCGCGGGCGCTGCGGTTCGACCACCGGCCCTTCCCCGATCTCGACGCCCACGACGAAGGGCTGATCGCCGCCTGGAACGCCGCCGTCGCGCCCGACGACGAGGTGTGGCACCTCGGTGATTTCAGCCTCGGCCCCGGCCCCGACCGGATCGCCGACATCCTCTCCCGCCTGCACGGCACTAAGCACCTGATCGCGGGCAACAACGACGGGCCGCACACCCTCGCCGCGAAGGAATGGGCCTCGGTCCGGGCCTATGTGGAGATCGCGGTGGAGGGGCGGCCGCTGGTGCTCTGCCACTATGCCTTCAGGACATGGAACGGCATCGGGCGCGGCGCCCTGAACCTGCACGGCCATTCTCACGGGAAGTTGACGCCGATGCCGAAGCAGTACGACGTCGGCGTCGATCCGATGGGATTCGCCCCGGTCGGCCTGTCGGCGATCCTTGCGTCCCGACGGCGCAAGGTGGCGCGGGGATGATGCCTTCGGTCAGGAACCGTTCAGCCAGCTTCGCCGTTAGAGCGGTCATAGGCAGACGCGCCGAAGACTAACCGAAGCATTCGCCTTTTACGGTTAACGTTTACCGACAGCAACGATCACGCCCATGCGCCACGCCCACACCCATATCGCCCTCGGCATTCTGGGGATCGTCGCCGGTTTGTCGTTCGCGACCACGGCCATTGCCCGGCCAGCTTGCGTGGAAGCCCGGCAGAAGGTCGAGGAAGCGGAAGCCCTCCGCTTCCAGGTCAAGCAGGACATGCGCTTGGGGGATCGCGGTCGGGTCTGCGAGACCCTCGATGAGATCGGGGATCGCTACAACGATGCCCGCGACGCCTTCGACGATTGCGGCGAGGGCGTCGTTGCCATCGATCTTCGGAGCGAACTGCGGCAACTGCGCATCGCCAAGAAGATTAACCGGTGTGACTGATACCGTGTGCCCGCGCACAGCGGGCTAGAGCCTTCTCGAACACTGCAAACGCGTGAAACGGCCGTCGCTGGCCCAGGAGAGAGTGTGAGTCATGTCCGAAGCTACGACCCGCGCCGACGTGGTGCCGATGGTGGTGAACGGCCCGTCCTTCGTGACCGCCCTTTGCGGCTTCGTCAGTTCGATGGTGGCCGGGGCCGCCCTCGTCCTGCTGATCGGCGCCCTCTGATCCTGTCCGCCGGCCCGTCCGGCCCTTAGGGGATCACGGACCAGAAGCGCTGGCGGTTGAAGAGAATCTCCTGCGCCGCCCCTTCGGCTTTCGGGGTCGGGCGCGGGGGTGGGCATTGGACCTCGGCGGGCTTGGCCACGGCCGCCGTGACGGGGGCCTTCGGCGCGATGAGCCCGAGCCGGAACTGGATCTCCGGCTGACGCGCGGCGGCGATGGTCAGGACGCCGGCGGTGATCGCCCCCGCCACCGCGCCGAGAGTGAAATTCAGCATACGCCTTCGACTCGTAGGGCTCGATCCGCGACGGACATCCTCGTCTCCCCGGATAAGTCGGCTGCAACAAGGCGGCGCCGTGGCGCCCGGCGACAGGGACCCACCGGGCCGTCACCCGGCGTCCCCTCCGCTCGGCGGATTGTGAGCCTCCCGCATCCGCGATGCCGGACCGACTCGTCCCGCCACGCTTAGCCTATCCCCAGTTTGTGTGGCAAACTTACGCAGTCTTAACTGGCCTATGCTGAAATCGCGTGATGTCGCCGAGCGGCGGCTCAGCAAAATCCGGACATCGCGATGAGTTACGCCGTAAACGCCTACGCCCGGGCGTCACAAAGTGTGATGACGCCCCGCGAGGCGGAGTCGGCCGTCCTGATGAAGGCGGCCCAGCGGTTTCAACTGGTGCGGGACAATTGGGCCACCCATGCGGGCGAACTCGTGCCCGCCCTCAACTTCAACCAGAAGGTCTGGGCGATCCTCGCCACCGAAGCGACCGATCCCGCCAATCCCCTGCCGGACGACGTGAAGCAGGGGGTCGCCCGGCTCGCCACCTTCGTCTTCCGCCAGATGATCGACACCATGGCCGCGCCGGCCCCGGACAAACTGGAATCGCTGATCCAGATCAACCATCACCTCGCCGCAGGCCTCGCCGGGCGCTGAGACGCCCTGCGGATCCGCTCACGGCGCGACGGTCCGGAAGCCGGCGAACACATCCCGGCGATCCGGGCCGAAGAAGTTCCGGTACAGGCCGGTGACCATGCGGCCCCGGGTGGCCCAGGCGCCGCCGCGCAAGACCTTGCGCGTGCCGAAGGACGGCGCCGAGTACTCCCGGTAGGCGTCCGGCGCGAAGCCGGGGAAGGGGAGGAACGCGCTCTCCGTCCATTCCCAGACGTTGCCGATCATCTGGCGGCACCCCCAGGGGCTGTCCCCCGCCGGGTGGGCGGCCACATCGACGGTGCCGAGGCGGCCGCCATCGAGGTTGGCGAGCGTCGGCGTCGGTCCCGTCTCGCCCCAGGGATAGGTCCGCTTGGTCGGGGCCAGGGTACCCTCGGGTCCCCGCTCGGCCACGGCGGCCGCCTCCCATTCGGCTTCCGTGGGCAGGCGGCGACCGGCCCAGCGGCACCACGCCCGCGCCTCGTGCCAGTTGACGTGGATCACCGGCCGGTGGGGCCGGAGCGGCTCGTCCCGGTCGAAGGCGCGGACGAGCCAACCCCCCTCTCCGCGCGTCCAGTAGACCGGATGGATCGCCCCGCTCCCGTCGAGCCACGCTATTCCTTCCTCGTCCCACAGGTCCCTGGCGCGATAGCCGCCATCCTCGACGAAGGCGGCGAATTCGGCGTTCGTCACCGGGGCACGGGCGATGCGGAACGGCGCGATCTCCACGGGATGCGCCCACTTCTCATTGTCGAACACGAACCGCGCGGCGTCACGCTCGGCCCCGAGACGGAGCAGGCCGCCGGGCACCTCCACGTCCCCCCGCCAGGGACCGCCCTCCGCCGTGCCGTCGCAGGGCGAGGCAAAGGAGGGGCGGGGCTGCCCGAGGGTTTGCCGGGTGTAGGTGAAGGCCTCCGCGTGCATGTCCTCGTGCAGGGCGATCAGGCGGTAGAGGTAGGCCTCGTGCGGGTCCGGCATGCGACCCTCGAGGCGCGCGGCCAGGGCGGACTGCACCCGTTCCATGTAGGCGAGGGTGTCGGTCAGCGAGGGCAGCGGCAGATCCCAGCGCGTGGCATGGGGGACCGCGCCGGAATCGTACAGGCGGTCGGCCTCGGGCAGCAGCGGCGCCCGTCCGTCGAGGCCCCTCAGGATGAAGTGCTCGTGGAACCACGCCAGATGGCCGATCTCCCACAGGAGGGGGTTCACGATGGCGAGGCGCGGACCCATCAGCGCCGCCCCATCCAGGCCCGCCACGAGTTCGAGGGTGCGCGTCCGGGCATCGCGAAGGTCGGCGAGCAGATCGTCCGCCGTGTCGCCTTGCGGCAAGGTCGCCACTGTGGCCATTTCCGTCCCCGCACCCTTCTGCCGCGTCGGTCCCCGCACCCATCGGCATGAGCGGGGATGAAGGCAACTGCGACCGCGTCACATGCGTATCACGATCGTGACGCCCACGGCGGCGACACTCCGCACGGGCAACCGGGCCACCGCCGGCCGCTGGGCGCGGTTCCTCGCCGAGGGCGGCCACGAGGTCGTGATCAATCCGCCGCCGGGATCTCCGGCGGATGCGATGATCGCCCTCCACGCCTGGCGCAGCGCCGGGGCCATCGCCCGGTTCCGGGAGGATCACCCCCGAGCGCCCCTGGTGGTCGCCCTGACCGGGACGGACCTCTACCATTTCCTCGGTACCGAGCCCGAGCCGACCCTGCGCTCGATCGACCTCGCCGACCGTCTGATCGGTCTCCACGACCGGGTCGAACTCGCCCTGCCGGAGCGGCATCGCGCGAAGCTCCGGGTGATCCACCAATCCGCCCGGGGGCGGGCGGAACGTTCGCCGCCCACGGCTGACGCCTTCGAGGTGCTGGTCGTCGGCCACCTGCGGACGGAGAAGGATCCGTTCCGCGCCGCCCTCGCGGCGCGGGGGCTGCCGGAGGCGTCCCGCATCCGCATCATCCATTGCGGCGCGGCCCACGATCCGGCCTGGGAGCAGGCCGCGCGGGCGGAGATGGGGACGAATCCCCGCTACCTCTGGCTTGGGGATCTCCCCCCCGCCCGGGTCCGCCGCCTGATGGCGCGGGCGCGGGCGATGGTCCTGTCCTCGCATATGGAAGGGGGGGCCAACGTCATCTCGGAGGCTCTGGTGGCCGGGTTGCCGGTCCTCGCCTCGCGGATCGACGGTTCGGTCGGCCTCCTCGGCGAGGAGTATCGCGGGTATTTCCCGGTGAGCGACACGGCGGCGCTGGCCGATCTGCTGCGGGCGATCGAGGGGGAGCCTGGGTTCCTCGGGCAACTGGCGGCCCAGGGCGCGGCGCGGGCGCCCCTGTTCGCCCCCGAGCGGGAGAGGGCCGGGATCGCGGCGCTGATGGCGGAATTGCAAGGCGGCTGAGGCGGCGCAGACCCTCGATCACCCCGGTGCCCGACGAGCGCCCACGGGCATTCACCGTCGTCGTCGGAGCACGGAGACTACTCCCGTTTCGTGTTTCCGCTGCATTCCTTGCACCGAGGCGTCATCCGCTCCGGCGGAAACAGCTCTAACCCCCGGTCATCGGCGGGAAGAACGCCACCTCGCCGGCCCCGGCGATGGGGGTGTCCGGCTTGGCGTGGACCCGGTCGATGGCGGCCCGGATCACCGTGCCGTTCTCGAAGGCGTAGGCGTATTCCTCGCCCCGACCCTTCAGCCAGCCCATCAGGTCGGCCACCGTCACGATGTCGGAGGGCAGGTCGAGGGTTTCCTCGGCCCGGCCGATCCTCTCGCGCACCCAGGCGAAATAAACGAGCTTCATCGGGTCACCGGTCCAGGGGTCAGCGCGGATCGTCGATCACGTGTCGAATGCCGGCCCGCATATAGTCCCACCCGGTCCAGATCGTCAGGGCGGCGGCGAGCCACAGGAGGATGATGCCGATCACCAGGGTGCCCGGCAGGACGGTCTCCCCCGCCGGCCCCGCGACGAGGAAGCCCAACGCCACGAGTTGCACCGTCGTCTTCCACTTGGCGATCCGGCTGACCGGCACGCCGACCTTCAGCTCGGCCAGGTATTCCCGCAACCCCGAGACCAGCACCTCCCGGCACAGGATGACGATGGCCGCCCAGATGGAGGAGCCGCTGATCGTATGGTCGGCCGCCAGCATCAGCAGGCAGGCCGAGACGAGGAGCTTGTCCGCGATGGGGTCGAGCATCCGCCCGAGCGCCGAACTCTGCTGGTAGGCGCGGGCCACGTAGCCATCGAGGTAATCGGTGATCGCCGCCAGCACGAAGACCGCGAACGCCGCCCAGCGCGCGGTCGTCGAGTCCGGCCAGAACAGCAATGCGACCATCACCGGCACCGCGACGAGGCGCCCGTAAGTCAGGCAGTTCGCCAGGTTCCACGCCGATGACCGTCGCCGGGGGAGGACGGCATTCATCGGGGCCGTGAAATCAGAGCGTGGCGATCCCGTCAACGGCTCGGCTCCACTCTTCGCATCCCCAGGATCAGGGGCCGGCGTGAAAGAAATCATAGACGGCGCGGGCCGTCGCGGCGTTGACGCCGGGCGCCTTGGCCAAATCCTCGTAGGCCGCGCGCTCGATCGCCTTCACCGTTCCGAAATGGTGGAGCAGCGCGCGTTTCCGAGAGGGGCCGATGCCCGCGATCTCGTCAAGCGGGTTCTTGATCATCTCGCGCTTGCGCTTGGCCCGGTGCGTGCCGATGGCGAAACGGTGTGCCTCGTCCCGCAGGCGCTGGATGAAATAGAGCGTCGGGTCCCGGGGCGGCAGCTTGAACGGCGGCTTGCCGGGGATGAAGAAAGTCTCGCGCCCCGCATCCCGGTCGCGGCCCTTGGCCACGCCGACGAGGGGCACGTCCTCGACCCCGATCGCGGCGATGGCCGCCCGCGCCGCCTCCAACTGGCCCTTGCCGCCGTCGATCAGCACCAGGTCCGGCCAGGCGGGGAAGCCCTCGCCGTCCGCCTCCGCGTCGGGCACGGGTTCCGGCACGGGCCCCTCTGCCTCCGCGGCCAGGGCTTCGGGGGCGTTGCGCGGCGCCTCCTTCACCAAGCGCTTGAACCGACGCTGCAACACCTCGCGCATCATCCCGAAATCGTCGCCGGGGGTCAGCTCCTCGGACTTGATGTTGAAGGTGCGGTAGTACTGCTTCATGAACCCCGTCGGCCCGGCGACGATCATGCCGCCCACCGCGTTCGTCCCCATGATGTGCGAGTTGTCGTAGACCTCGATCCGCCGGGGCGTCTTCTCCAGGCCGAGGGCTTGGCCCAGCGCCGTCAGCAGCTTGCCCTGGGACGCGGTGTCCGCGAGCCGCCGGGCCAGCGCATCCTTGGCGTTGCGCTGGGCGTAATCGACGAGGTTCTTGCGCTCGCCCCGGGACGGCCGGTGGATTTCCACGCGGTACTCGACCCGGCTGGACAGGGCGGCACCCACCAGTTCGACATCCTCGATGACGTGGCTCGTCAGCACGACACGGGGGGCCGGCTTGTCGTCGTAGAACTGGCCGATGAACGAGCCGAGCACCTCGTCGGCGGACATCGTGCGGTCGGCCTTGGGGAAGTAGGCGCGGTTGCCCCAGTTCTGGAAGTTGCGGAAGAAGAACACCTCGATGCAGAACTGCCCGGCCTGCTCGTCCAGCGCGAAGACGTCGGCTTCCTCCACCCCTTGCGTGTTCACCCCCTGCACGCCCTGGATGGCCGCGAGGGCGGCGATCCGGTCGCGGAACCGGGCCGCGCGCTCGAACTCCATCGCCTCGGAGGCCTCCTGCATCTCGGTGCGCATCCGGTCCTTCACGGCGTTCGACTTGCCAGCCAGGAACGCGCGGGCGGAATCGGCCATCGTGGCGTAATCCTCCGTGGCGATCTCGCCGGTGCAGGGGCCGGAGCAGCGCTTGATCTGGTAGAGCAGGCAGGGCCTGGTGCGGTTCTCGTAGTAGCTGTCGGTGCAGGTGCGCAGCAGGAAGGCCCGCTGGAGGGCGTTCACGGTGCGGTTCACCGCCCAGACGCTGGCGAAGGGGCCGTAATAGTTGCCCTTCCGCCGCCGGGCGCCGCGATGCTTGACGATCTGCGGCGCCGGCCCGTCATCGGTGACGAGGATGTAGGGGAAGGACTTGTCGTCTCGCATCAGCACGTTGAAGCGCGGCTTCAGCTGCTTGATGAGGTTCGCCTCCAGCAGCAGCGCCTCGGTCTCGGTGGCGGTGGTGACGAACTCCATCGCCGCCGTCTGCGAGATCATCCGCGCGATGCGGTTGGAATGCGCCTGCCCGCGCGCGTAGGAGGCCACCCGGGCCTTCAGGTTCTTGGCCTTGCCGATGTAGAGGACGTCGCCCCGGTGGTCGAACATCCGGTAGACGCCGGGCGATTGCGGCAAGGTCGACCAGAAGCGGCGGATCACCTCCGTGCCCGCCTGCACCGCGCCGGGCTCGAAATCGAAATCGATCTCGGCGCCCGGTTCGTTGGTCAGGGGAACGTCGGCCTCGTCCGCATCCTCGGTGCCGGCGGCGCGGCCGTCATCGAAGGTGTCCGGGGGCAGGTCGTTGAGGGCTCTGCGGCTCATGCCGCAGATGTAGGGGCTTTCGCGCCCGTTGGCACGGCGTCCGGGCGGTTCAGTCGAACAGCGCGTCGATATCCGTCTGATCGACATGCCCCGGGTCGTCGGGGAGCCTCGGGCCGTTCAGCAGGGCGCTGTCGCCCTCGTCCTCGGGGGCGGGGCCTCCGGCCACGAGGTCGCGGAAGCTGTCGAGGGCGGACCACGCCGCGATCACCCGGTCGAGGTGCTCCTCGATGAACTTCATCACCTGGACGATCTTGCTGATCCGCTGGCCCGTCAGATCCTGGAAGTTGCAAGCCTCGTAGGCGCGGATCACCTGTTCGAGGATCGCATCCACGTGCGGGCGGGCGTCGGGGGTGAGCGGCATGGAGCGCAGCATCGAGGCGCGGGCCTCGACATCCTCCACCACGCTGAGGAGCGTCGTGGTGGCCCGCTCGGTGGACTCGACCACGGCGTCGAGTTCGTCCGCCGCCCGGCGCATCCCCTTGCCGTTGCTCTCGGAACGGTGGAGGGCGGCGAGGTCGGCCTTCGTGCGGACGATGGCGTCCTTCATCGAATCGAGTTCGCCCCGCATGGACAGGGCCTCGTTCAACTCCCGTCGGCAGGCCTCGACGGTCTCGCTGGCGCTCGACTGCATGATCCGCCGCAGGTCCTGGATCGCGGTGAGGATCTCGTCGGACCGCCCCGCCTGGGGTGCGGCGGCTGGGGCCGGTATCGCGAGGCCGAGGCTTTCCTCGATACGGTAGCGTTTCGTCTTCATCGGTCGAGCGAGGGCCTGCGCTGGGGCGATGACCGGATCATTCCCCGTAGACCCTTAGCGGACCGTGACCGCCCGAGCGGGAAATGCAGTATCTTGCGCCCGATCGTGTTGGCCGGGTGGCGCAAGTGACGGTTGATTCACCGTACAGAATACCACCCGTGGGCACGGGGGGCCCTTCTTCGTCATTCACCATGTCCGTTTACCGGATCCGCCGCTCCCCGGAGGATCGTTCGCGGGACGGGGACGACGTGTCCGCTGCGGGGTGGATGTGATGCGACAGGCGGGGGTGGTTTTGGCGGTCGGCGCGGTGTCGGCGGTCCTCATGGGTGGTTCGGCCGTGGCACAGCAGGCCCGGTATGCGGAGGCGTCTCCCACCGGCGGGTACGGCGGCGGACTGATCGAGTATCTCGTGACCGGCCGGTCGGATGCCGCCGGGCGCGCGCTGCCCCGGGGGAACCAGACGGTGCGCCGGCAGGCCGCCGCCATCGCCGGGGATCCGATTCCGCCCTACGGCGAGCCCTCCGCCGCGTCCTACGGCGCCGCGCCGGCCGCCGTGGCGCCGGGTTACGCCTACGAGCGGACCGAGCGGGTCAGCCGCGCCATGGATCCGCAGTTTCTCAAGCAGGATGTGACGTTCGATGGGCCGCAGCGGCCGGGCACCATCGTGGTGGATACGCAGGCCAAGTATCTCTTCCTCGTGCAGCCGGACCACCGGGCGATCCGCTACGGGATCGGCGTCGGCCGCCCGGGCTTCGCCTGGAGCGGGCTCAAGACCGTGAGCCGGAAAGCCGAGTGGCCGGACTGGATCCCGCCAGCGGAGATGATCGCCCGGCGCCCGGACCTGCCGCGCCACATGGCGGGCGGGCCCGCCAACCCCCTCGGCGCCCGGGCGCTGTATCTCGGCTCGTCCCTCTACCGCATCCACGGGACCAACGAGCCGGAGACGATCGGGCGCAACGTCTCCTCGGGCTGCATCCGCATGATGAACGAGGACGTCATCGACCTCTACGAGCGCGTGCCGGTGGGGACGCGGGTCGAGGTGCTCTGAGCCGGGATCGCCGGACGGCGCGAACGCGGAAGGGCCCGGCCATCCTCATGGCCGGGCCCTTCTTGTCTTCAGTCCTCAGCGCGGATCAGGTCCAGTCGCTGTCGTCGCCGCCGCCCATGTCGCCGCCGAAATCGCCGCCGCCGCCGTCGCTCCAGGACGCATCCTGAAGGCCACCGTCGCCGCCGCCGAGGGCGGAGCCGAGGTCGGCGTTGCCGCCGTTGCCGCCGCCGTCACCGTAATAGTTGTTCACGACGGTCTCACCGCCGCCGCCGAGGCCGGCCGAGGCGGCACTGCCGAGGGAGGAGTGCCCCCCCGCGAAGGCGTTCGAGAGGGCGCTGCCGAGCAACATGCCGCCCGCCGCGCCCGCCGCCATCGGAAGGGCGCTGGCCAGGAAGCCGCCGCCCCGGCTCGGGGCCGCCTGCTGGCCGGCCCAGGGACCGCCCTGCTGCTGCGGATAGCCGCCCTGCTGCGGGTAGCCTTGCTGCGGGTAGCCCTGCTGCGGCTGCGGCTGGCCGCCCCACGGGGACCCGGCCGGCGGACGCTGCTGCTGGGCGTAACCCGGCTGCGGCTCCTGGGGCCGGCTGCCGCCGCCACCGAAGATGCTCGACAGGAAGCCACCGCCGCCACCGGAGGACTGGCTCTGCGAGCCCTGGCGACGGACTTCCTCCAGCTGCTGGTTGAGGCTCTTGATCGCCTCCTCCTGCACGTAGATCAGCTGCGCCATCGCGTACGGCGCGTAGGGCTGTGCGCGGAGCTTGTCGGCGATGAACCGCTCGGCATCGGCGTCGCGGGGCTGGCTCTGGGCCTGCTCCAAACGCTGGAAGATGCCGGAGATGATATCGCGTTCCTCGCTGTTCATCAGAACCTCCTCGGGTCGCACGCACGGCCCGCGTGTGTGCCGCATGGCCTGGGCAGGACATGGGGGCGTGGCGACGCTTTGTCAGGGGTGCCGCGCGAAAACTTCATGGGACGGAGCTTGGGAATAAAAAAGCCCGGCCGTGAGGCCGGGCTTCCGCAGGGTCCCGCCGCGCCGAGGCGCGACGGGTCCGGCTGAGGTCCTAGTACGAGCCGAACTTGTAGTTGATGCCGGCGCGGACGACGGCGAACTCGGTG
>JAKONI010000284.1 GCA_022702015.1 Beijerinckiaceae bacterium
GTCCGGGTCGTAGCGCAGGGGATGGGTCAGACGGCCGGCTTCCTCCAGGGCGTAGTCGCTCCAGGTCCGCAGTTCCGTGACGGAATGGGCCGCGAAGAAGTCGGTCGTCGCCCGCCGCCGGGTCTGCTCCCAGGCGGTCGCCTTCGCGCCATTCTCGCAATACTCGAAGGCCAGCGGCTTGGCCGGCTTCGCCCAGGCGCAGGACGTGCACATGATGCCGCCCGGCTTGTTCTGTTTGGTGAGGAGGGCCGTCCCGGTGACCGGCACGCCCTCCCG
Organism: Beijerinckiaceae bacterium; assembly: GCA_022702015.1. Taxonomy (GTDB): domain Bacteria; phylum Pseudomonadota; class Alphaproteobacteria; order Rhizobiales; family Beijerinckiaceae; genus Methylobacterium. Next base: position 277 of record JAKONI010000284.1, read on the forward strand.
GGTCAGGATTTCCAGAAGGGATCGGGCCGAACCCCAGCCGCCTGCCGGACCGTCATAGGGCTCGATCCGGACCTCGCGGCTCCGGTCGTCAGGGCTGCCAATCTCGTTCATCGCCTGTCCCGCGTCGCATCGCGACCCGCACGCGGGCCTGAATGAGGCTAACGCGGCAGTTGCCGGAACGATCAACGCCAGGACGACGCGGGGGCGCCCTACGAGACGGCGGCGAGCTTGTCGGCCATGGACTGATTCTTGTCGCGCCGGGACGAGAAGATCAGCGTGAAGAACACGCGCTGGACCCCAAGCTCCGCGAGCCTCGCCTCGCATCTCTCGGCGAGGGCGCAGATCTCCGACAACTCGCCTTCGATGTTGGTACCGTTCGGGTGCATCGTGGCGGTGAGGCCGCTCGACTCGATAATCACCTTGATTTCCCGCACGTAGGGCGAGACCGACGGGCCGACGCCCATCGGGACGATGCAGAGATCGGCGGAGACTTTCATCGGCGGCACCTACGGCAAGGACTCGATCATCCTCTTACACGATCGAGTGCGCATCACAGGCGATCGAAATCGATTGGCGCTGCGAAGTCTCGCCCAGGCCGGCTGTCAGCGCCAAACGCTGAGACCACGACGAGGTGGAGCGGGTACCGGGAATCGAACCCGGGTATTCAGCTTGGAAGGCTGCTGCTCTACCATTGAGCTACACCCGCGCGGCCGCTGCCTTAGCATGGCGCTGGCGGCATGAGAAGATGGACGTCAGGTTGCAAGCCCCAGCGCCGCGCGCGCTTCGGCGGGCGTCGCCACCCGCCGTCCGTGGCGGATGACGGCCGCCGCCGCGAGTTTGACGAGTTCGGCGTTGCCCGCCGCGAGCCGGTCCTTCGAAACGCGGATGTTGTCCTCCAGGCCGGTGCGCACCGCGTCGGCGCCACGGGCCAGGGCCCAGTCCATCACCGTGGCTTGGTTGCGGCCGATGCCGGCGGCGGTCCAGGTCGCTCTGGGCAGGATACGGCGACATTCCGCGAGCAGGATGTCGAGGAGCACCGGATCCGCCGGCATCGCGTTCTGCACGCCCATTACGAACTGCACGTGCGGACGCTCGTCCATCAGCCCGGCATCGATCAGGCGACGGGCGCCATGCAGGTGCGAAAGGTCGAAGATCTCGATCTCCGGCCGAACGCCGTTCGCCCGCATCTGCGTGGCGAGATCTGTTACGAGGGCGGCCGGGTTCTCGTAGACGATGGTCGGGAAGTTGACGGAGCCGGTGGAGAGCGAGGCCATGTCCGGCCGGTGCTTCAACGAGAGGCCCCGCGCCGCCGGATCGCGCCCGCGACCGCCGGTGGAGAACTGCACGATCATCCCGGGGCAGTGCCGGCGCAGGCCCTCCTGGACGGCGGCGAACCGATCGGGGTCGGAGGAGGGGCTCTCGTCGTCGTTGCGGACGTGGATATGGGCCAGCGTCGCCCCGGCCTCGAAGGCTTCGTGCGTCGATTCGATCTGCTCCGCCACGGTGACGGGGAGGGTGGGGTTGTCCTTCTTGCGCGGCACCGACCCGGTGATCGCCACCGCGATCACCACCGGCACGTTCCGCTCCGCGTCCGCCATCGCCCGTCTCCCTGGCCGTTTGCGCCCCGGTGCGGTGATAGACCGGGGCCGGCGCGACAAGAAGGGCCAACGCGCCCGGCTTGGCCCCGCGCCGCGAACAACCCCGGGCTTGAGTCGCCAACGCGATTGCCGCACCTCTCCCGGAAGGCCGGAGACGATGACGATGGACGATACGGTGCTGGTCCTCAACGGACCCAACCTCAACCTGCTCGGCAAACGCCAGCCGGAGATCTACGGGCACGCCACCCTGGCCGACGTGGAGGATCTCTGCCGTACGACGGCGGGCTCGTTCGGACTGCGGGCCGAATGCCGCCAGAGTAACGCCGAACACGTCCTCATCGACGCGATCCACGAGTTCCGGGTGGGGGCGGCTGGCATCGTGATCAACGCCGGGGCCTACACGCACACCTCGGTGGCGATCCTCGATGCCCTTAATGCCTGCGAGGTGCCGGTGATCGAGTGCCATATCTCGAACGTCCACCGGCGCGAGGCCTTCCGCCACCATTCCTACATCTCGGCCGCCGCCACGGCGGTGATGGCCGGCTTCGGCATCCACGGCTATGCGCTGGCCATCCGCCATCTCGCGCATCTGCGCTCGCGCGAGGGTTGACGCCCGCACGGGAAGGCCTGAGGAGTCCGATCAAGACCACCACCCGAAAGCCGCCGCATGAGCACGTTCCTGCCGATCGACCGGAAGCTGATCGCCCGCGAGGCGGCCAAGATGTTCCTGGAGATCGGGGCCGTCCATTTCTACAAGACCGAGCCTTTCAAATTCACGTCCGGCTGGGCGAGCCCGGTCTATACCGACAGCCGCAAGATCATCTCCTTCCCGCGTCTGCGCTCGACGCTGATGGACTTCGCCACTTCGACGATCGTGCGGGAGATCGGCTACGAGCAGATCACCCACGTCGCCGGCGGCGAGACCGCAGGCATCCCCTTCGCCGCCTGGATCGCCGACCGGCTCGGCCTGCCGATGCAGTACGTGCGCAAGAAGCCGAAGGGCTTCGGCCGCAACGCTCAGATCGAGGGCGAGGTGGTGGACGGGGCGAAGACGCTCCTCGTGGAGGATCTGGCCACCGACGGGCGCAGCAAGGTCAACTTCTGCAACGCGCTCCGGGAGGCCGGCGCCACCGTCGATCATTGCTTCGTGCTGTTCTACTACGATATCTTTCCCGACAGCGCCGAACTGATGAACGAGATCGGCATCAAGCTCCACTACCTCACCACGTGGTGGGATGTGCTGGAGGTCGCCAAGGAGGCGGGCACGTTCGATCCGGTGACGCTGAAGGAGGTCGAGAGCTTCCTGCACGAGCCCGCCACATGGTCCGCCGCCCATGGCGGCATCTCGTCCTTCGGCCAGAAGTGACCCCGATCATGGCCGCCGATCCCGCCCCCGCCGCGACCCGCGACCGCATCACCCTCCGGCGGCCGGACGACTGGCACATCCACCTGCGCGACGGCGCGATGATGCGGGCGGTGCTGCCCTACACGGCGGCGCAGTTCGCCCGCGGCATCATCATGCCGAACCTCGTGCCGCCCGTGACCACGGTGGCCGCCGCCTCGGCCTACCGGGAGCGAATCCTCGCTGCCCTGCCGGCGGGGATGAGCTTCGCGCCGATGATGACATGCTACCTCACGGACGCGACGGGCGCCGACGAGATCGAGCGTGGCTTTTCGGAGAAGGTCTGGATCGCCGCCAAGCTCTACCCGGCCGGGGCGACGACCAACTCCCATGCGGGCGTCACCGACCTCGCCAAGATCGCCCCGGTGCTGGAGCGGATGGAGCGGATCGGCATGCCGCTTCTCATTCACGGCGAGGTGACGGACCAGGAGGTGGACATCTTCGACCGGGAGGCGGTGTTCATGGAGCAGAAGCTCCTTCCGCTCCTCACCCGGCACCAGGGGCTTAAGGTCACGGTGGAGCACGCCACCACCGCCGAGATTCTCGACGTGGTTCGCGCCCATGGGGAGCGCGTGGCGGCGACGATCACGCCCCATCACCTCGTCATCAATCGCACGCACCTCTTCCAGGGGGGGCTACGGCCGCACCTGTACTGCCTGCCGGTCGCCAAGCGGGAGCGGCACCGCCTCGCGCTTCGCAAGGCGGCGACCTCCGGTGAGGACTGCTTCTTCCTCGGGACGGACACCGCCCCCCACCCGGTGGGCGCCAAGGAATCCGCCTGCGGCTGCGCCGGCGTGTTCTGCGGGCCGACCGCGTTGCAGACCTACGTGCAGGTCTTCGATGAGGAGGGGGCGCTGGACCGGTTCGAGGCCTTCGCCTCCCTCAACGGGGCCCGCTTCCACGGGCTGGAGCCGAACGAGGGGACGATCACCCTGGAACGCCGGGGCGGACAGGTCGCCCCCTGCGTCGAGGTGGACGACACCTCGGTGGTCGTCTTCCGGGGGGACGAGAGCCTGCCCTGGGTGATCGCGGAGCATTAGGCATGGCGGGCGCGGATGGCATCACCGCGCTCGGCGCGGTCCACCTCTCCGCCGCGATTCGCGGCCGGGCGGTGTCGTGCCTGGAGGTGATGCATGCCTACCTGGAACGCATCCGACGTCTGAACCCCACCTTCGTCGCCATCGTCGGCCTGCGGGACGAGGCGGAACTGATGCGCGAGGCGGCGCGGGCCGATGCGACCCTCGCCCGGGGTGAGCCTGTAGGGCCGCTGCACGGCTTCCCGCTGGCGGTGAAGGATCTCGATCCGGCGCGGGGCCTGCCCTTCACCCAGGGCTCGCCCATCTTCGCCGGCCGGATCGCGGAGGCCGATTCGATCATGGTCGCCCGGCTGCGGGCCGCCGGCGCGATCCTCATCGGCAAGACCAACGTGCCGGAATTCGGCCTTGGCTCTCACAGCTTCAATTCCGTGTACGGCGTCACGGGCAACGCCTACGATCCGGCGTTCAGCGGCGGCGGGTCGAGCGGCGGGGCCGCCGTGGCGGTCGCCCTGCGGATGCAGCCCGTGGCCGACGGCACCGAC
>JAKONI010000314.1 GCA_022702015.1 Beijerinckiaceae bacterium
CCGTCCATGATGCGGATCAGGTCGCCGCGCACGGTGCAGCAGACGCAGCCGTTGTTCATCTCGAACACTTCCTCGTCGGCCCCGACCACGAGGTCGTTGTCGATGCCGATCTCGCCGAACTCGTTGACGATGACGGCGTAGCGGCGCCCGTGATTCTCGGTGAGGATGCGGTTCAGGAGGGTGGTCTTGCCGGCCCCGAGATAGCCGGTGAGCACCGTCACCGGAATCTTGCCGTCCGTTTGCGCGAGGGTCGCCGGGGAAGTTGCCATGTCGGCCTGCCAGGTTTGTCGATGGAGAAGTCTGTGCCGCGATGGGCGCGCATGTAACATTGTAGCGCGCGGGCGCCAACGGAAGGGCCCGCGCGGCCTCGGAATCGTCACGAGACGGTCACATGGCTCGCCCACAGACAAACCGTTCTCGCGATGGACTCCGCACTGTGGCCGCCACGACGCAGGCAGAAAGCCTTTTCAGGCTTCACAAAACCGTCGTTTGCCCGGTGGCCGGCGAGGTTCTAACGCCGCCTGCGAGGTGCCGGGCACCCGCGACACCACCGTGCCCCCGCTGCGGCCCCTTGCTGACACCGGGCCGGCGCGGATGATGCACCCCGTCTCCTCCCCCGCCTGAAACGACGCCGATGGACGCCCGCAACCCGCTCGAACAGGACATGGTTCTCGCCCGGTCCGCGCGCAGGCGCGCCGGACGGGTGCGGCGCGTTCTCCTCCTCCTCGCCGTGGTCGGGGCCGTGGTCGCCTTCGCCGTCCTGCGGCCGGAGCAGGCCCGCGAGGTCGGCCACCGCCTCGTCGGCGCGGTGGCGGGCCTGTTCGAATCGAGCACCCCGGATCCGGGGGTCGATCTCGGGAAGGCCGGCCCCGTCGAGCGGATGTTCCGGCCGAGCAAGGAGCAGCGCACCTCCTTCGAGATCCTTCCCGTGGCGACGCAGGTCTTCCGGCCGGAGGGCGCCGCCGAGGGGCGCATCGCCCTGAACGACGACGACAACGTCCCCGTGGTCTCGCCCTATTCCGGCCGGGTCACCAAGGTGCTCGCCCGGGCCGGCGACGACGTGAAGGCCGGCGACGTCCTGCTGACGCTGGAGGCCACCGACATGGTCCAGGCGCAGAACGACTATCAGGCGGCGCTGAACACCCTCCAGAAGCAGCAGGCGCTCCTCAAGCTCGACCAGACCATCGCCAGCCGGCAGCAGGAACTGTTCCAGGCCAAGGCGGTGGCCCTGAAGGACTACCAGTCCGCCCAGAACGACGTCATCGCCGCCCAGAGCGACCTGAAGACCGCCGAATCCGCCCTCGACGCGGTGAAGAACCGCCTGCGGCTGCTCGGCAAGACCGACGCCGAGATCACCGCCTACGAGAAGAACGGCACCATGAGCCCGGAGACGCAGATCCGGGCGCCGATCGCCGGCACCATCGTCCAGCGCAAGGTCGGCACCGGCCAGTACATCAGCAACTCCGGCGACCCGCAATTCGTGATCGGCGACCTCTCGACCGTGTGGCTGATCGCCAACGTCCGCGAGAGCGAGATCCCGAGGATCCGCATCGGCCAGGAAGTCGAGGCGAAGGTGGCGGGCTTCGGCAACCGCATCTTCAAGGCCCGGGTGAACTACATGGCCGCGAGCCTCGACCCGGCGACCCGCCGGCTCGCCGTGCGCAGCGAGGTCGACAACCCGGACCGGGTGCTGCGGCCGGAGATGTTCGCCACCTACACGATCGTCACCGGCAAGGGCGAACCCTCCCCCAGCGTGCCGCTGGCGGCCGTCGTGTACGAGGGCGGGCGCACGCATGTCTGGGTGGCCCGGCCGGACGGGGCGGTGGAGGCCCGGGACGTGCAACTCGGCCTGATCAACGGCGACAACGCCCAGGTGGTCACAGGCCTCCAGGCCGGGGAGCAGATCGTCACCCGCGGCGCCCTGTTCATCGACCGGGCGGCCTCGGGCGACAAGGCATCGTAGGGGGCGGCGATGAACAGCATGATCGTCTTCGCGCTCAAGCAGCGCGTCCTCGTCTGCCTGCTGTTCGTGCTGATGCTCGGCATCGGCTACGCCGCCTATACCAAGCTCAACATCGAGGCCTACCCGGACCCGGTGCCGCCGCTCGTCGACGTCATCACCCAGAATCCCGGCCAGTCGGCGGACGAGATCGAGCGCTACATCACGATTCCCCTGGAGGTGGCCCTCGCCGGCATCCCCAATGCCCAGGTGGTGCGCACCATCTCCCTGTTCGGCCTGTCCGACGTGAAGGTGCAGTTCAACTACGAGTACACTTACTACGAAGCGCAGCAGTGGGTGCTCAACCGCCTGTCGCAGGCGCCGACGCTGCCCAACGGCGCCCAGCCCTCGATCTCCCCCACGAGCCCCGTCGGCGAGATCATGCGCTACAAGCTCGTCGGCCCGAAGGGCTACTCGCCCACCGACATGAAGACCCTGCAAGACTGGGTGCTCCAGCGCCGCTTCAAGGCGATCCCCGGCGTGGTGGACGTGACCGCCTTCGGCGGCAAGGCCAAGGAGTACGAGATCGCCGTCGACCTGAACCGGCTCCAGGCCCAAGGGCTGACCCTGGTGCAACTCACGGGCGCCTTGAACAACGCCTCCATCAACGTCGGCGGGCAGACCCTGAACGTCGGCCAGCAATCGGCCGTGGTCCGGGGCGTCGGCCTGATCCGCGACACGGACGACATCCGGGACACCCTCATCAGCCTCGTCAACGGCGTGCCGGTGCTGGTGCGGGACGTGGCCGAGGTGCGCGTCTCGAACGCCCCGCGGCTCGGCATCGTCGGCCACGACGACCAGCCGGACGTGGTGGAGGGCATCGTCCTCATGACCCGGGGCGGCGAAAGCCTGCCGACGCTCAAGCGGGTCGAGGCGGAGATCGACAAGATCAACGCCTCCACGATCCTGCCGCCGGACGTGAAGATCGAGCGGATCTACGACCGCTCCGGGCTGATCCACACCACCACGCACACGGTGATGCACAACCTCGTCTTCGGCGTGGTGCTGGTCTTCGTGGTGCAGTGGCTGTTCCTCGGCTCGCTGACGAGCGCGATCATCGTGGCGGCGACGATCCCCTTCGCCCTCGGCTTCGCCATCCTGATCCTGGTGGTGCGGGGCGATTCGGCGAACCTCCTGTCGCTCGGCGCCATCGATTTCGGCCTGATCGTCGATGCGACGGTGATCATGGTGGAGAACGTGTTCCGGCACCTCGCCGAGCCTGAGCATGCCGAGGGCCAGCGGGCGCCGGGGGGCCTCAAGGGCCGGCTCGGGACCATCGCCGTCGCCGGCGCCGAGGTGAACCGGGCGATCTTCTTCTCGGCCACCATCATCATCGTCGGCTTCCTGC
>JAKONI010000333.1 GCA_022702015.1 Beijerinckiaceae bacterium
TCCATGAGCCTGCCGCTTGCCCGCCGCCGCATCCTCCTCGTCATCGGGGGAGGCATCGCGGCCTACAAATCCCTCGACCTGATCCGCCGCCTGCGCGAGCGCGGGGCGAGCGTGTGCCCCGTGCTGACGGCGGGGGCGCAGGAATTCGTGACGCCTCTGGCCGCCGCCGCCCTGGCCGGCGAGCGGGCCCATACGGACCTGTTCGACCGGGCGAACGAGGCCGAGATCGGCCACATCAAGCTCGCCCGGCAGGCGGATGCGGTGGTGGTGGCGCCCGCCACCGCCGACCTGATGGCGCGGATGGCCGGGGGGCACGCCCCCGACCTCGCCTGCACGATCCTGCTCGCCACGACCCTGCCGATCCTGATCGCCCCGGCGATGAACGTGAAGATGTGGGCCCATCCCGCGACCAAACGGAACCTCGCGACCTTGCAGGGCGACGGCGTGCGGGTGGTCGGCCCCAATGCCGGCGCGATGGCCGAGCCCGAATCGGGGCCGGGCCGCATGGCCGAGCCCACGGAGATCGCCGATGCGGTCGTGGCGATGCTGGACGCGGCGTCGGGCGAGACACCCGGCCTCGGCTTCCTCGCCGGGCGCGCCGGCCCGGCGGCGCCGCGCCCCCTCGCCGGCAAGCGCGTTCTGATCACCTCCGGCCCGACGCACGAGCCCATCGACCCGGTGCGCTACATCGCCAACCGCTCGTCCGGCCGGCAGGGTCACGCCATCGCGGCGGCGGCGGCCGAGGCGGGGGCGTCCGTGACGCTGGTCTCCGGCCCCGTCGCCCTCCCCGATCCGCCGGGGGTGAACGTGGTCCGCGTCGAGACCGCGCGGGAGATGCTGGCCGCCGTGGAGACGGCCCTGCCCGCCGACATCGCGATCTTCGCCGCCGCCGTGGCCGATTGGCGGCCCGAAATCGAGGCGACCGGCAAGAAGATCAAGAAGGACGGCTCCGGTCCCGCGCCCCTGGCGCTCGCGGAGAACCCGGACATCCTCGCCACCATCGCCCATCGGCGGGAGGGGCGGCCCGGCCTCGTCGTCGGCTTCGCGGCCGAGACCGACTCGGTGCTCGACCATGCCCGCGCGAAGATCGCCCGGAAGGGCTGCGATCTCATCGTCGCCAACGACGTCTCGGCCGAGGGCGGTGTGATGGGAGGCGCGGAGAACGCCGTGCACCTGATCTCGCGCGACGGCGGTGTCGAATCATGGCCGCGCGCCGCCAAGGAGGAGGTCGCCCGCCGGCTGGTGGCGCGGCTCGCGGAGTGGGCGGGACGCTGAGATCAGGCCGCTTCGAGGAAGACGAAATCCGCCTCGGCCGGCTCCGCGTCGAGGGCCGCCGTCAACTGCGCGACAAGGGCCGCGATGGCGTCGGGGAAGAGCACCGGATGCTCCAGCCCGAAGGCCGTATCCAGCGCGGGCATGATGCTCGTGAGGATCGGGTGCCGCGGCCGGTCCGGCGCGGGGCCGGCGGTGACGAGGGCGGGGAGAGCCCGAAAGGCCAGCATGGCGGGTGGTGATCCGGTGGGACGCGCCTCATCAGGAGCGCACGGCCAAGCTGCGCCCCGCCGGTTGAACGGTGGCTGAAGGGAATCCTTTCGGAAAGGTTATCCCCAGGTCGCGTTAACCGGTCGGGACGGGGGGATTTCGCCGCCCGCATTGCGTCGCGCCATCCCCCGGTTCTAGAAGCCCCCCGAAGGCCGGTGTTTCGCAACCGGCCCAGGGAGGATCGATGACCCGCCTGTCCCTCGTCGCCGGAGCCGTAGTGATCGCCATGACCGCATCAGCCAACGCCGCCGAAACCGTCACCACGCCGACCGGTCTCAAGTATCAGGACGAGGTCGTGGGCACCGGCCCGCAGCCGAAGGCCGGCCAGCAGGTCACCGTGCAGTACACGGGCTGGCTCGACGAGGGCGGCAAGAAGGGGAAGAAGTTCGATTCCTCCCGCGACCGTAACCAGCCCTTCTCCTTCACCATCGGCGCCGGCCAGGTGATTCAGGGTTGGGACGAGGGCGTGATGTCGATGAAGACAGGGGGCAAGCGCACCCTGATCATCCCGCCGCAGCTCGGCTACGGCCCCCGGGGCGCCGGCGGCGTGATTCCGCCGAACGCCACCCTGATCTTCGACGTCGAACTCCTCGGCGCCAAGTAAGACCGACGGCTGCGCGAGCCGAGGGGCCTGTCATCCCATGCTGTTCGCGCAGCTTTCAGACGACCTTTTCCGCCCCCTGGCCTCGCCGAGTCGCGCCTTCAACGCGGCCCTGCTGTTGCACCTGCACCGCAGGGTCCTGGGGGCGGAGCCCGTCCGCAAGGCGGAACTGCTCGCGGAGATCGGCGACTTCGCCGCCGGCTGGACGGAGCCCGAGGTCCATGGCGACGAGCCGGTCCCGCCGGACCCGGCGGAGCGCCGGGCCGTCCCCTATCGCCGCCTCATCGAGACGGGCTGGCTGATCGAGCGGCGCGAGCGTTACGTGCCCGTGGTCGAGTTCGACCCCGAGGCGCGGATCCTCCTCGAGGAACTCTCCCGCCTGGAGCGGGGCGAGACCCGCTCCTATGGCGGCGCGGTGCTCGATGTCCTCGGCGGCCTCGAAAGCGCGCTGGCCGACCCCGCCAACCGCTCGGAATCACTCGCCAACGCCGCCCGCGCGGCGGGGGACTTCCTCGCGCATGTGAGGGGATTGGCCGCCGGGATGCGGAAGGTCGAGGAGCGCATCCTGCGTGAGCCCGACCGGGCCGCCTCGTTCCGGCTGTTCTTCGAGGAGTTCGTGGAGCGGCATCTAATCCGCGACTACCGGACCCTCCACACCCGCTTCAACCCGTTCCGCTTCCGGGCGAGCGTCGTGCGCCTCGCCCACCGGGCGCTCGGCGACGCGCTGGGGGTGCGGGCCCTGGCCGAGGGCGCCGTGCGCGAGGGCCGGGCCGCCGACCTCGTGGCGGGCGAGAACATGGTGCGGGCGGAGCTGTCGCAGATCCTCACGGTGTTCGAGGGGATCGACAGCCACCTCGATGCGGTGGACGCGGTGGTCGCCCGCCTGGAACGGCGGATCGGCGCGCACCTGCGCTATGCCGAGGCCACCGACCCCGGCACGACGGAGCGCATCGGCGCCCTGCTCCAATGCGTCGGCGACGCGGAGGACGCCCCCGACGTGCCGGCCGACCTTTCCCTGCTGCGTCCGCCCATCGGCGAGGCGCATCTCCAGACCCCGAGGGCGCGCCGTCCCGAGATCTTTATCGAGGCCCTTCCCGATCTCGACATCGACCCCGCCGTGGATGCCTTCGCCGCCGCGAAGGCCGATTTCCGCCGCCGCGTGACGGTGACACCGGAGCGGATGCGCGACTTCGTGGAGACGCGGCTCTCCGACGGAGGAGCCCTCCGGGGCTCATGCCTCGCCATCTCCGACGTGGACGAGTTCGTCGTCTTCCAGCGCCTGCGCGAGATCGACCTGCTGTTCGAGGGCCAGTTGTCGGAAACCTACGCCGTCACCCACCTCACGGAACGGCTGGCCAACGGCTGGCTCGATTGTCCCGATTTCGTCGTGGAGCGGCGGGCCGGGGAGGCCACCGGTGCTTGAGCCCTTCCGCGCCATCATCGACGGCGACGAGCCCCCTCCCCCCGGCAGCCGAGCCCCGGACGCCGAGGAGCTCATGCGCGCCCTTCAGGTGATGCTTAAGGCGCAGGTCATCTACGCCGACACCCCCGGCATCGGGCGGACCTACGAGCTGGCCCGGCACTACGCCCCGTTCTTCGCGGACTATTTCGCCTGCCTCGGCTACGGGATGAACGTGGCCCACCGGGATCAGATGGTCTCCCTCGGGCCGGCCCCGGATGCCCCCCGCTTCGACATCGCCGGAGAGCGCCTGCGCAAGGACGAGACGCTGGTGCTGCTGGCCCTTCGTCTGCTCTACGAGGAGGGCCTGCGGGACGCCCGCGTCGGCACGGACGGCATCGTCGAATGCACCACCGACGAGATCGTGGAGAAGATCCGCACCGCCGCCCGCAACGACCCGCCGGAGGAGGTGCGCCTCGGCGAGATCCTGCGCCTCGTCGCCCGCCGGGGCGGCCTCAGGCTCGGGGAGCGGGACCGGATCGAGCGGGTGACGCCCCTCGCGCTGCTCCCGGGGCTGAGCGTGCTCGCCTCCGATGCCTGGATGGAGCGCCTGAAGGGCTGGGCCGATGCGCGGGG
>JAKONI010000361.1 GCA_022702015.1 Beijerinckiaceae bacterium
GCCAGCTCGCCGGCACGATGTCCGGTGGCGAGCAGGCCATGGTGTCGATCGGCCGGGGGCTGATGACCGATCCGAAGCTCCTCGTGATCGACGAGCCCTCGCTGGGGCTCTCGCCGCTCTTCGTGCAGGAAAACTTCAATGTGATCGCCCGGATCAATGCGACCGGCGTCACGGTCCTGCTCGTCGAGCAGAACGTGAACCAGACCCTGGCGATCGCCCATCACGGCTATGTCCTATCCGGCGGGCGCATCGTGGCGCAGGGCTCCTCCGCGACGCTGCGGGACGACCCCGAATTGCAACGGGCCTATTTCGGCGCCGTGCACTGACTCTGCCGTCCCGCTGTTCGCCCGCCCCTGGTCCGCCTCTTGCAGCGGAAGGCAGACCGGATCACAGTCCGGGCAAACGCACCGGATGGCATGACCACACCCCGGACACCGTCGACCACACCCGTGCAGGCGCCGAGCCGTCGTAAGCTGTCGCTCGGTTTTGTGTTGCTGCCCCACTTCACCCTCGTGGCCTTCTCGACGCTCATCGATATCCTGCGCCTCTCCGCGGACGAGGGGGATCGCAGCCGGCCCGAGCGCTGCTCGTGGAGCTTGTTGGCCCCGGATCTGGAGCCGGTGACGTCGAGTTGCGGGATCCAGGTGATGCCCTGGGAGACATTCTCGGATCCGACCCGGTTCGATTACATCGTCGTCGTCGGCGGGCTGCTCGACCGGGAGCCCTACAATTCCCGGACTCTCGCCTTCATGCGAGAGGCCCATTCCGCCGGGGTGCGCCTCATCGGCATCTGCACCGGCGGCATCGCCATGGCCGAGGCGGGGTTGATGCGCGGCCGCCGCTGCTGCGTCAGCTGGTACCACTTCACCGATCTCGTCGCGCGGCACGACGACGTGATTCCGGTCGCGGACCAGCTCTTTGTGGAGGATGGCCCGTTCATCACCTGCGCGGGAGGTCTCGCCAGCCTGGATCTAGGGGCTTGGCTGATCGACCGGCATCTCGGTCCTGGCCATGCGCAGAAGAGCCTGCATATCATGGTCACCGACCGGGCTCGTCCCGCGGCCGGGGCCCAGCCCCAGCCGCCAAGTGCCGGAATCGTCGAGGATAACCGGGTCCGCCGGGCGATGCTGCTGATCGAGCAGAATCTCAGCACGCCCCAGCGGGTCGAGAAGATCGCGCAGACCGTGGGACTGTCGAAGCGACAGCTCGAACGGGTCTTCCGCAAACTCGTCGGCAAGAGCGTCCAGGAATACTCACGAGACCTTCGCGTCCTCTATGGACGCTGGCTCCTGGCGAACTCGCCGCAGACCATCACGGAGGTCGCCACGGAATGCGGGTTCTCGGACGTATCCCACTTCAACCGCCTGTTCCGTCGCAGCTTCGGATGTTCGCCATCGACCATGCGTCGGGGTGACAGCCAAGGTTCGGCGCAGGCGTCGGAGGAGTGGGACAGCCTGCGGGCGTTGGCCGGATCTCCCGACAGCCAGGACGATTTCCATCGCTACCTGAACGACGAACCGGCCGGGGTTCTTGGAATCGATCGGTTCCTGAGCTGTGAGCGGCGTCCCTACGCCCAGTAGCCCCCAGGCGGGGCTGGTGATTGGCTAGACGGGGTCGCCGCCGCCGCCTCCAACGTCGGCACACAATCAAGCGCTCTACATGCGGACGGCGCTGCAGTGGCAACCTGCGATCCTGTCCTGCGCCCCCTTGGTGAGCCTGAGCAACTCGGCTTCGGCGCAGCGCGTGCTGAAGATCGGCATGACCGCCTCCGACTTTCCGCAGACCACGGGACAGGCCGAAGTACGGCGGCAGGAACGGTAGCTCATGGTGAACTCAAGTCTGCTTCGGAGACGCCGCGGGAAGCGAGCAAATGACTGGGATGGGCGCTTTGCTGCCGGGCTGGTTTGACAGCCCCTCAAGCCTGAAGCCGAGGGGCCAATCGCTCAAATCTCAGTTCTTCGGCCAGGGTCAGAGCATCCTCGACGTCCACACCAAGATACCTGACCGTGCTTTCGATCTTGGTATGGCCGAGCAGGATCTGAACGGCACGCAAGTTGCCGGTCCGCTTGTAGATCAACGACGCCTTGGTACGACGCAAAGAATGGGTCCCATAGTCCTCCCTGCGCAGCCCGATGCCAGTCACCCACTCATTGACCAGGCGCGCATACTGTCTGGTGCTGATGTGCGTGACGCCGTTGAGCCTGCTTGGGACGGCATAGTCGTCGAGCGCTCCACGTCTTGCCTCCAGCCATGCGAGGATGCTGGTACGCGCGGGTTCGAGCAATTCGAACTGCACTGGTCGGCCAGTTTTGCTCTGGATGACAATGGCCCGGTTCCGAACCCGACCACCGCTGACGAGGTCGCCAATCTTGAGTTTGACGATGTCGCAGCCGCGCAGCTTGCTGTCGATGGCGAGGTCGAACATTGCTCGGTCGCGCGTGCGCCGTTCGCAGTCGAGCCAAAATCGGATGGCCCAGACTTGCTGAGGTTTGAGTGCTCGTTTGGCTCCGAGCTTGCGGCCGGCGTTCCAGGCCGGCCGCCCTTTTGTGGCCGGATCATGTGCTGAGTGTCCCATCATCTGTCTCCTTGCCGGCTCATGCCGACGAGGCGAAGAGACGCCCGAAACAAGGCTCTGAAGATGGGGGCATATGCAGACGTTCCGTTTACGACCCAACGCAATCGCTGGAAGCGCTGTTGGTGCTTCCTCGAAGCGGCCGTTCATCAGTTCCACAGTAGCCTTGGTTCGATATAGTTTGCGAACCTTACGGAATATCCAAGTTACTCTTCCGTAGACACTTTATGAACCGCTTTACAATCAAATACGGAATTGCGAATGCCAGGATAATTTCAAGCAATATCGCCCCCTTCAATTCTTGCGGACTGAGGTCATACAAAACATATCCGCTTTGTCCGGCATACCATATTTAAGTATTAATTATTTGAATTTAATATAAAACAGCATATAATGCCCTAGGCGGCTCAAATACATCATACCACTCTGGCAATTTTATAGCTGTTTCATTGTGACAATCCGAGAGCTGCAAACTTTAGAAGCTTCAAAGTCACCCGCAATGGGTCGTGTGCGACCGCCGCGGCTACGTCTGCTCCAAGGCGTCCGGCGTCCAGAAGCGGACCAGCCGAATTCCACTCTACCCAGCCATTCAGAGGCGTCTGCTGAGAAGCCCGGAACTGGCCGAAAGCGGTCCGTCCGGTTCGGATGGCGCTACTCAGGAAAGCGGACGAGCCTCCACGAATCCGACTTTGTCGGCTGATCTAATTGACAATCGACCGGGCCAAGATCCCGGGGCTCAGAGCGAAAGATCGAGCAACCGTCCTTCGAATAAGCGGTCCCGCGACGTGCGTATATGCGCGGCCATCGAGTGACGCGCTCCATCACCCTCCCCATCTCGGATCGCGCGGAAGATACCCTCGTGCTCCTCAAGCACGCCTTTCAGACCTGAATTCGGTCCGAGCAGGGACAATCCGTGGATCTTCATGCCCACCGCGATGTGAGAACGCAGTGCTTGAAGTGAGGCCGCATAATAGTGGTTGTTCGAAGCTTCCGCGATCGCATGGTGGAACATGAAGTCGGCATCTTCCCGATGCTGCTCCTGGCGCGTTGCCGCCGTGAGAAGCTCAAGCGCCGCCTCAATGCGGTGGAGGGCGGCCTCGTCCCGCCGCAGGGCCGCGTGGAAGGCAGCATCCGGCTCGATCGTGAGGCGAAACTCATAGCACCGTTGAATGTCGGCGATGCTCTCCACCGGCGCGAAGCCGAGCGTCTGCTTCGCCTCGCTCGCCCGGACGAAGCTTCCCGCGCCGCGCCTCGACACAATGGTCCCCTCGCGCCTCAGCCGGTCGAGGGCTGAACGCACCACGGGTCGCGAGACCCTGAACTGGCCGGCGAGATCGTGCTCGCTCGGCAAGCGGTCATTCGGCGCATAGGAGCCGTCCGCCACGCCGGCGAGGATCGCCCGGTAGACGGTATCCGCCAAGCTTGTCGGGCGAGGCGTTGGCGTCTCGGGTGATAGGGCCAAGGATGCTGTCACTGCCGTTCTGTTCCCGCACTGCCGCTCTGATGGGTGTCGGTTCGAGAAGGCCTCAACCTGACACATCTTGGTCCCTCCGTCATCCGAGTTGTTAAAAAGATGTCAGGTGCTTTACGGCTCGCTTCGAACCGTCAATCTGCCGCCCCAATGCGTGCCCAGCTGCTGTATGAGTGCTCCCGAGCGGAACCTGTCTTAAATTGGGCGGCCAAGACCACTTGACCTGTCGCGCGGCGGCGGGTACCAGTGTTACAACTTTATAACAAGTAGACGCAGGGCTGGGCCCTGCTCCTAGGGAGATCGCCGTGAGTGATGCTCAAGGCTTCATCGATCGCTTGGCCGCCATCGTCGGCCCCCGGAATGTAATGGGTCCGCAGGACGACCTCGCCCCTTACGTGACCGATTGGCGCGAGCGCTATCACGGCCAGGCCGACGCGGTGGTGAAGCCCGCGAATGTCTCCGAGGTGTCGCAGGTCGTTGCCCTGGCGCACCGCGAGGGCGTCGCCATCGTCCCGCAGGGCGGCAATACCGGCCTGTGCGGCGGCGCCACCCCGACGGCGCCCGGCCGCAATCTCGTGATCCGGCTGGACCGGATGCGGGCAATCCGGGCGGTCAGCCCGCTGGCCAACACCATCACCGTCGAGGCCGGCTGCGTGCTGGCCGACATCCAGGCCGCGGCCGAGGCGGCGGACCGGTACTTCCCCCTGAGCCTCGGGGCCGAGGGGTCGTGCCAGATCGGCGGTAACATCGGCACCAACGCGGGCGGTACCGCCGTGCTGCGCTACGGCCCGACGCGGGAACTCGTGCTCGGAATCGAGGCGGTGCTTCCCGACGGCCGGATCTTCGACGGCCTGCGCGCCCTGCGGAAGGACAACACCGGCTACGACCTGAAGCAGCTCTTCATCGGCGCCGAGGGCACTCTTGGCATCATCACGGGCGCGGTGCTGAAGCTCTTCGCCCGGCCCCGGGTGTCGCTCACGGCGCTGGCGATGCTGCCTGGCGTCGAGCAGGCGCTGGAAGTGATGGGTCTGCTCCGCTCCCATGTCGGCGACCGGCTGGGTTCGCTGGAGATCATGAACCGCAGCCAGATCGAGGCGATCCGCGATCATGTGCCGGACACAGCGATCCCGTTCAGCCTCGACACGCCGTGGTACCTCATCATCGAACTGACTGACACGCTGGCCGGGACGGACCTCGCGACCCCCCTCGAAGCCGCCCTGGGCGAGGCTCTGGAGCGGGAGCTGATCTCGGACGCGCTGATCGCGTCGAGCGAGGCACAGGCCAAGGGCATCTGGAAGGTCCGCCACAGCGTCTCGGAGGGCAACAAGCGATCCGGCTTGGTTGTCTCCCACGACAGCGCCGTTCCCCTCGATCGTCAGACCGCCTTCGCGGTGAACGTCGAGAGGCGGATTCAGGAGGCGGTGCCGCACGCCATCGTGGCGATGCACGGCCATATCGGCGACGGCAACATCCATGTCTGTGCCCTCATCGACCGGGCGCGGCTCACGGAGAGCGGCGAGACCGAGCGGGTCGTCGCACTCATCAACAGCATCGTCGACGACGAGACCCGTCTGCAGCGCGGCGCCATCAGTGCCGAGCACGGCATCGGCCTGTCCAACCGAGGCCGGCTCGCCCGCGTCACCGATCCCCTGGAACTCGACCTGATGCGGGCGATCAAGGGCGTGCTCGATCCAGCCGGCCTGATGAACCCCGGCAAGGTCTTAATGGACTGAACGATTATAAGAGGGAGGAACACGCCATGACGGGACAGGCCACGATAAAACTACCGAAACAGCGCTGGGCCATC
This sequence comes from Beijerinckiaceae bacterium, assembly GCA_022702015.1. Classification (GTDB taxonomy): domain Bacteria; phylum Pseudomonadota; class Alphaproteobacteria; order Rhizobiales; family Beijerinckiaceae; genus Methylobacterium. Next base: position 5,851 of record JAKONI010000361.1, read on the forward strand.
GTTTTGATGTGTTTCCTGGCGGTGGCGATCAACTACATCGACCGCGCCAATCTCGGCGTCGCCGTGCCGATGATCCAGAAGGAATACGGTATCGATCCGGCCCTGATGGGCCTGATCCTGTCGGCGTTCTTCTGGTCCTATGTGCTGATGCAGCTGCCGGGCGGCTGGCTGATCGACAAGTTCGGCTCGCGGCTGACCTACACGGTGGCCACGCTGATCATGTCGGTCGCGACTCTGGCGACGGCGTTCGCGGGCGGTGTCGCCTCGCTCATCGCCTGCCGCATGGTGCTCGGGATCGGCGAGGCGTTCTGCTATCCCGTGAATGCCAAGGTCACCTCCCTGTGGTTCCGCCGCTCCGAGCGCGGGTTCGCCACCGGCGTCTGGGCCTCGGGCTCGCGCGTCGGCTCGGCGATGACCCTGCCGCTCGTCGCCTTCATCATCGCCAATTTCGGCTGGCGCGAGGCTTTCCTTGTCACCGGCGCCATCGGCCTCGTGTGGATGGTGCTGTGGTACGTGCTCTATCGCGATCCGAAGAACCATTCCGCCGTCACGGCCGAGCAACTCGCCGTGCTGGAAGCCGACTACGCGGTGAAGGCCGGCGCCAAGAAGATCCGCTACGCCGAACTGTTCCACTACCGGACGATCTGGGGGATGATGATCGGGTTCTTCTGCCTGAACTTCGTCATCTACTTTTACACCACGTGGTTCCCGTCCTACCTCACCCAGTCCCGCGGCTTCTCCCTGGCGAAGCTCGGCACGCTCGGGCTGGTGCCCGGCCTCGTCGCGATCCCGGCCGGCTGGCTCGGCGGCTATCTGTCCGACCGCCTGTTCAAGGAGGGCTGGAGCCTCACCGCCGCCCGCAAGACCTGCCTCGTCGGTGGCCTGCTCGCCTCCTCGGTCGTGGCCCTCGCGCCGCTGGTGCCCGGTGACGCGGCGGCCTTGACCCTGCTGGCGATCTCGTATTCCGGCCTCGCCTTCGCCGGCGCCAACATCTGGACGCTGCCAGGCGACGTCGCTCCGACCCCGGCCCATGTCGCCTCGATCTCCGGCATCCAGAACTTCGCTTCGAACCTCGCGGGCATCGCCATCACCACCTTCACTGGCGTGATGGTCTCGATCACCCAGGGCTCGTTCGTGGTACCGCTCGCGGTGGCGGGAACACTCAGCATCGTCGGCGCCTGCTCGTACCTGTTCATCGTCGGCGAGATCGCGCCGCTGAAGAGCCGGAACGACGAGGCCGAGGGCAGCGCCCTCGCGGCCGGTGCCACCCCGTCCAAGGCCTGAGGCAGGCTCCGATGCCCACCCTGCGCCTGATCGCCGACGACCTGACCGGGACCCTCGACACGGCGGCCGGACTCACCGGCCTCTGTGGCACCATCCCGGTCGTCTGGCCGGAGATCATGTCGGATAGCGCATCGGCTTCGCTCGCCATCGATTCCGGGACGCGGGAGCGCACAGCGGAGGAGGCGGTGCGGATCACGCACGGCCTCCTGCCCCGCCTCGACGGGGCAGACATCGCCTTGAAGAAGCTCGACAGCCTCATGCGCGGTCCCTGGGGGGCGGAGCTGGCGACCACGGTGCAGGCGGGCGGCTGGCGGCGCTGCGTCGTGGCGCCCGCCTTCCCCTACCAAGGCCGGGCGACGGTGGAAGGCCGCCAACTAATGAGGCGCGGCGAGGACTGGACCCCCGTCTCGGGCGATATCGCCCAGACTTTGCGCGAGGCCGGTCTCCCCGCCCGCCGGGCCTCCATCGCGGACGGGCCGGTCGAGGGGGTCGCTGTCTACGATGCGCGCACCGATGAGGATCTTGCCGCCATCGCGGCCCTGCCGGCGGATGGCCCCGTCCTGTGGTGCGGCAGCGGCGGCCTAGCCGCCGCCCTCGCCAGAGGGGTGACGCCGCCGTCCAATATCCGCCTGGAAGGACCGGTCCTCGGATTGTTCGGGTCCGACCGCGAGGAAACCGAGGCCCAGCTCGCGGTTTGCGGGGCCCTGCGGCTCGTTCTCAACCACGCCGCGCCGCATCGCGACCTCATCATGGATCGCCTAGCCCGCGACGGTGCGGTGATGGCGAGCCTCGACCTTCCCCCCGGCACGGCCCGCGAGGTCGCCGCCGGGCAGATCGCCGGGGCCTTCGCGAGATTGATCGACGATCTTCCCCGGCCGGGGAGCCTTCTCGTCGCCGGGGGCGAGACGCTCAAGGCGCTCTGCCTCGCCCTGTCCGTCGACTACCTCGACGTGACTGGGCAGATCGCCCCCGGCCTCCCACGCTCGACGCTGCGCGGCGGACGCTGGGACGGCCTGCCGGTCGTGTCGAAATCGGGGGCCTTCGGCGCGCCGGGCCTCTGGCGCGACCTCCTCCACCAAAACGGCTTTCCGCACATGAGGAGCGGCACATGACCCAGCATCTCGCCATCACCATGGGTGATCCCGCCGGTATCGGCCCCGAGATCATTGTCAAGGCCGCCGCGCGGCTCAAGGACCGGATCGATGCCGGAGACCTGAAGCTGATGGTGATCGGCAGCGTCCCGGCCCTGCGTCGGGCGGAGGAGACCTTGGACCTTCTGCCGGAGCGGATCGCCGAAATCTCCGAGGCAGCTACTTGGCCTGCCCTCTGTTGCCTCCAGGCAGATGCGGAGGGCGCGCCCATTGAGCCCGGCAAGCTCTCCGCCGATGGTGGCCGCTTCGCCTATAAGGCGATCGAGGCCGGCGTTCGTCTGGCAATGGCTGACGAGATCGGCGGCATCGTCACGGCTCCCCTTAACAAGGAGGCGCTCAATAAGGCTGGCTACCACTATGCCGGTCATACCGAGATGCTGGCCGAACTGACCGGCGTGCGCGGCTCGGTGATGATGCTTGCCCACGGCAACATGCGCGTCTCGCACGTCACCACCCACATCGCCCTGCAGGACGTTCCGAAGCGCCTGACGCCGGAGCGCCTGCGCCTCGTCATCGACCTCACCGACAAGACCCTGAAGGGCCTGGGCCTGTCCAGGCCGAAGATCGCGGTGGCCGCGCTCAATCCCCATGCCGGCGAGGGCGGCCTGTTCGGACGCGAGGATCTCGACGTCAGCACGCCGGTCATCGAGAAGGCCAACGCGGACGGGCTCGACATCCACGGCCCCGTGCCGGGCGACACGGTGTTCGTGAAGCTGCGCGCCGGCCAGTACGACGCGGTGGTCGCGATGTACCACGATCAGGGGCACATCCCGGTGAAGCTGCTCGGCTTCGAGATCGATCCCGCCACGGGGAAGTGGATGGACCTCTCTGGCGTGAACATCACCCTAGGCCTGCCGATCATCCGCACTTCGGTCGATCACGGCACCGCCTTCGACATCGCGGGCAGGGGCATCGCTAACGAGCGCAGCCTGATCGAGGCGATCGAGTTCGCCGAGAAGCTCGCCGCCAACCGCCGCGCCGCGTAAGGATCGCCATGAATAACGCCTCGCCGATTGACCTCGTCCGGCCGCAGGAGATCGCCTTCGGCGCGGGCACACTGTCCCGCGTGGCGCGCTTCCTCGCCGAGCGCGGCTACCGCCGCCCGCTCGTGGTGGCTGATGCCTTCAATGCCGGCCGGGTCGATCTTCTCGGCCTGTCCGGCGAGATCGCCGTGTTCGGCACGGTGAAACCGGAGCCGGACCTCCCGAACCTCGATGCCGTGCTGGCGCTCGCGGAGGAGGTCCGGCCCGATTGCGTGATCGGCTTCGGCGGCGGCAGCGCCATGGATCTCGCCAAGCTCGTCGCCGTCCTGCCGGGCAGCGGCCAGACCCTGCGCGATGTCGTCGGCCCCGAGAAGGTGCTCGGTCGCCGGATCGGCCTCGTCCAGGTCCCGACCACCGCAGGCACCGGCAGCGAGGCGGGCACGCGCTCCCTCATCACCGACCCGGAGGCGCAGGCCAAGCTCGCGGTGCAGAGCCGCCATATGTTGGCGGACCTCGCTGTCATCGACCCCGACCTGACGATGACCGTGCCGGCCGCCGTGACCGCCGCCACGGGCGTCGACGCCATGGCCCATTGCGTCGAGGCTTTCACCAGCCGGAAGGCGCACCCAACCATCGATCTCTACGCGCTGGAAGGCACCCGCCTCGTCGGCCGCTACCTGCCGCGCGCGGTCGCCGATGGCTCCGACCGTGAGGCCCGAGCCGGGCTGGCTCTGGCCTCGCTTTACGGCGGGTTCTGCCTTGGACCGGTGAACACCACTGCCGGCCATGCCGTGGCTTATCCGCTCGGCACCCGGCACCATGTCGCCCACGGGCTCGCCTGCGCGGCGATCTTCCCGCACACCCTGGCCTTCAATACCCCTGCCGTGCCGGAGAAGACCGCCCTCGTGCTCCAGGCTTTGGGCGCCCCGGCCAGCACCGACGAAGCCACCGTCCGCGAGCACGCCACCCGGTTCTGTGCCGACCTCGGCGTGGAGCTTCGCCTGTCGCGCATCGGCGTGCCGGAGGACGATCTCGACGCGATGGCGGGCGAGGCCCACGCCATCCGAAGGCTCCTCGACAACAATCCGCGCGACATGAGCCGCGCCGACATCCTCACGCTCTACCGAGCCGCCTACTGAAGGTTCCTGTGATGACCGTCCTTCATCCCCGCGGCGTGTTCTGCGCCGCCGCTACGCCGCTCACAGCCGATTACGCGCCCGACCACACGCTGTTCGTGGCTCATGCCAAGCGGCTCATCGCACAGGGCTGCGACGGCGTCGCCCTGCTTGGCACGACCGGGGAAGCGAACTCGTTCTCACTGGCCCAGCGCAAGGCGCTATTGGAGGTCACGGTCGAGGCTGGCGTCGCCCCGCAGAAGCTGATGCCTGGCACCGGCGTTGCGGCGATCGCGGAGACGATCGACCTGACGAAGCACGCTCTCTCGCTCGGCGTGGATACGGTCGTGATGCTTCCGCCCTTTTACTACAAGGGTGTCACCGATGACGGCTTGTTCGCCGCCTATTCCGAGGTCATCGAGCGGATCGGCGATGCGCGGCTTCGTGTCGTGCTCTACCACATCCCCCAAGTCTCGGCCGTGCCGATCTCCCACGACCTGATCGAGCGGCTGCGGGCGCGCTATCCGGAGACCGTGACCGGCATCAAAGATTCCTCCGGCGACATCGCCAACCACGTGGCGATGATCGAGCGGTTCCCCGGCTTCGCAGTGCTCACCGGCGCCGACCCGTTGTTGCTGCCGCTTCTGTCGAAGGGCGCTGCGGGCTGCATCACCGCCACCTCCAACCTTTGTGCGGCGGATCTCGCTTTCGTCTACCGGCACCATGCCGACCCGTCGAAGGCGGACGAGGTCGCCGTGGCGCAGGCTCGCGTGGTGAACGAGCGCGAGCGCACCGTCGGCGCCCGCCAGATGGCTGCGATCAAGACGCTTATCGCGCAGGCGACGGGCGAGGACGGCTGGCTTCGCCTGTGTCCGCCTCTTATGGCCCTCACCCCAGACCAGCGGCACGCCTTGCTCGGCGGCTGATCGAGCGATCCTGGATCGAGGATGATGAGGAGGCGAAACAATGACCAAGACCACCCGTCGGGATCTGTTCTCGCTTGCGACCGGTGCAGCCTCGTTCCTGGCCGCGGGGCCCTCGTCCGCGCGCTGGGACGACACCGTGCGCTACCCGGATCCTGCATTCGAGATCCTGGATCCGAGCTTCGCCAAGTACAGGTTGGATGCCGGTGGTGTCGAGCGCCTCTGGACGGGAGCCCGCTGGAGCGAGGGCCCCGTATGGATGGCCGATCAGCGCTGTCTGATCTGGTCGGATATTCCCAACGACCGAACTCTCCGCTGGCAGGAATCCACCGGCCTGGTTGACGAGTTCCAGAAGCCGGCCGGCTATCCGAATGGCCATACCCGCGACCGTCAGGGCCGGCTTCTCACGTGCGAGCATGGCGGCCGGAGGGTCACTCGGCTCGAACCGGACGG
>JAKONI010000363.1 GCA_022702015.1 Beijerinckiaceae bacterium
AGAAGTCGGGCGTGACCGGCGAGATCGAGCCCGGCCTGTCGGTGCGCTACATGGGCACCAACGACCACTCCATCGCCTCGCACCTCGTGACCCGCTACTTCTCGGCCGCCGTGCTGGTCGAGGATGCGATCGCCCGTCTCGATAATGTGCTGCTCGGCAACTACCATGATTATGCGTGAGGTGCCGGTGTCCGGTTTCCCCACGGGGACGACGGGCGAGCTCGCCCATGCGGATCTCGTCGGGCGCCTCGTCCGCGAGATCTACGGCCAGGGGCAGGCGGCGAGCCGGCCCTTCGCTCCGACGCTGCCGGCGGGCCCATGGGTGCCGCAGGCCCTCGACGGCCCGCCGCAGGGTTCCGGTGGCGCGCCGCTCCCGAGCGGCTCGCCGGGAACGCCCTCGGTTCCGGCCGGAGGGCCGCCTGACGGTTACCAGCCGGACGTCTCGGCGTTCGGCGCCCGCTCCTTCGGGGCGCCGCCGGTTGGCGTGCCGGGCGTGAGCGGCCCGACCGTCCCGAACCTCGCCCCGTCTCGTCTCCCCGCAAGCCCCGCCTTCGCCGATGCCGGCGCGGTCCCGCCGGTCCACCCGGCGAGCCCGAGGCCGGTCCCGCCGGACTTCTCGTTCCCGAGCGCCCCCTCGCTCGCGGCGGCCCTCCCCGGCGGTCCGGAGCCGCACCGGCAGATCGCGGCGGACCACCCCCGCGCCAACGCCTTCGCCCACGCGCTCGCCCCGCATCTCGCGCCGGCCGACCCGTCGCAAGCGGGCGTGGACGAGGCGCGGGAGGGCTTCCGCCGGACCGGCCGCCGGTCGCGGGCACCGGAGCCTGCCCCGTCCAACCTGTCGGACTACTACTTCCTGAACCTCGGCCCCGGCCCGGCGCGCAAGGCCCCAGCGAGCCCCCGCGTCGAGCCGACCCGCTCACCTGGATCCGCGCCGCGGGCGCTGTCGCACGGGTCGAGCCCGGTGGCGGCGCCCTTCGACGTGGAGCGCGTCCGCCGGGACTTCCCGGCTCTGCACCAGAGCGTCAACGGCCACCCGCTCGTCTGGCTCGACAACGCCGCCACGACCCACAAGCCGCAAGCCGTCATCGACGCGACAGCTGAGTTCTACGCCCGGCACAACTCGAACATCCACCGGGCCGCCCATACGCTCGCGGCGCGCTCGACGGACCTGTTCGAGGGCGGGCGCGAGGCCGTGCGCCGCTTCCTCAACGCGCCGACCAAGGACGACATCGTCTTCCTGCGGGGCACGACGGAGGCGATCAACCTCGTCGCCGCCTCTTATGGCGGGGCGAATATCGGGCCGGGCGACGAGATCATCCTCTCGACCATCGAGCATCACGCCAACATCGTGCCCTGGCAGTTGCTGGCGCAACGGACCGGCGCGACGATCCGGGTGATCCCGGTGAACGACCGGGGCGAGATCATCTTCGAGCAATATGCGGCGCTCCTCTCGGGACGGACGAAGATCGTCTCGGTGACACATGTCGCCAACGCGCTCGGCACGGTGAACCCGCTCCGGGAGATCATCGCCCTGGCCCATGCCTACGGCGTGCCGGTGCTGGTGGATGCGGCGCAATCCTCGCCACATATCCCGCTGGACGTGCGGGCGCTCGACGCCGACTTCCTGGTCTTTTCCGGCCACAAGGTGTTCGGGCCGACGGGGATCGTCGCCCTCTACGGCAAGAGCGCCCTGCTCGACGCGATGCCCCCCTGGCAGGGGGGCGGCCACATGATCGAGGACGTGACCTTCGCGAAGACCGTCTACAAGGGCGCGCCGGAGAAGTTCGAGGCGGGGACGCCCGACATCGCGGGCGCGGTCGGCCTCGGGGCCGCCCTCGATTACCTGGAGGGCATCGGCCTACCGGCCATCGCCGCCTACGAGCACGACCTGCTGGACTGCGCGCAGGCAGGGCTCGCCGACGTGAAGGGCCTGCGCCTCATCGGCACCGCCCGGGAGAAGGCGAGCGTCATGTCCTTCACGGTCGAGGGGCAGGAGAACGAGGCCGTCGCGCACCATCTCGACGCCCATGGCATCGCCGTGCGCTCGGGCCACCACTGCGCCCTGCCGGCGTTGCGCCGATTCGGTGTGGACCAATCGGTGCGGGCGTCGCTAGCGTTCTACAACACCCGCGAGGACGTGGACGTGTTCCTGCGGGCGCTGCATACCCTGCCGCGGCATTGAATGCTCCACGCCGGCCCGACGGGTCGGCGTGGAACGAGACCGTGAGGATGATCGCCACACTGCGGGTCTTTGGCGATTGGATCGATGGATTTTCGTGCAATGTCCTTTACGCGCGAAACCCCTCGAGAACAGACCGCCTGCTTTTTATTAAAAGTTTTTCTTACGCCGAACCGGCATCCACTTCGGCGGAAAATGCTCTAGCATCTGCCGTGGCGCACAGTCGGACTTGGGTCACGGATCGCGGATGCCCGGCAGCCGCGACGGTCGCCGGGCCGACGCCGTCCCGGACTGGATCTTCGGGATGACTACGTTTGCGGGGGCGACCGGCACGCTCGAACTCGGGATACGGCTTCTCCCATAGTACCCCGTGCATTCAGCCCAAGGCGAAGAAGCGGTTCGTTGGATGGGGCAGGCCAGGGTGGTCGCGGAGCGTCGATCCATCGTACTGCCGCCGGAAGAGCCCCCGCCGCCGCGCCTCCGGCACGAGCCGGAGATGACGAGATTTCAGCCCCCGCGTCCCTGCGAGATGTGGTCCAGGGAGGCGAACTTGCGCGACGTGGTAGGGCCCGGTGTAGGTCGTGGACGTTGAAGCTCGCATCCGGATAGCCGCCGGGGTAGCGCCACCAGGCGGTGTGAATCCCGACAGGGCGCATGAAGGCGCCGGGATCCAGGTGGCGATGGCTGCTCATCGGTGGCGTCTCCCGCCTATCTCAAGGGGCGCCGTTGCCTCTCGGACCAGCGCCCGTGGAGAGAACCTCGGCAAGCCCCTCTCACACGATCACCGCACGACCGCGGCGGCCTGACCGAAGCTGGCGTCGAGGATCGCCTCGGCGCGGGGCGCCCGCGACTTCGGGATGAGACCGGCCCGGACGTAGAGATCGATGTTGCGCTGCTCGTCGGCGATGACGGTGCCATCGATGGGCACGGCGCGATAGGCGGCGCGGCCGAACCAGCGGAGCGGCACCGTCTCCGGCAAGCCGATCAGCCTCGACCAGACGACCGCGTAGGGGGCCGGGTCCTTCAAGGCCCAGTCCCGCGCTTTTGAGAGACGCCGCGCGAAGTCGGCCAGCAACGGGCGCTTCTTCGCGATGGCACCGTCGCTCGCCACGGCGAAGGACAGTCCCGGCGTGATACCGTTGCCATCGCGGACGACCCGCACCAGCCCGGCCAGCTCGGCCGTCGATGTGTAGGGCTCCCAGGTGGCCCAGGCATCCACGGCGCCGGAGGTGAGCGCCAGCTTGGCATCCGCCGGGGGCAGGAAGTTGAAGGTCACGCTGTCGAAGGGAAGCCCGGCCTCCTCCAGGGCCGCCAGGACCACCTGATGCCCGATGGAGCCTCGGTTGGTGGCGATGCGCCTGCCTTTCAGATCCGCCACGGAGCGGAAGGGTGAATCCTTCGCCACCAGAATCGCCAGCCCGTCCTGGCGGTTACGGTAGGCGGCGATGGCCTTGACCGGCACGCCCGCCGCCGCCGCGAAGGTGAAGGGCGCGTCGCCGACGCCGCCCGCATCGATCGCCCCCGCATTGAGCGCTTCGAGCAGCGGGGCCGCCGCCGGGAACTCGCTCCATTCGAGGCGGTAGGTCAGACCTTCGAGCACGCCGGCCGCCTCCATCAGGGCGCGCGCATTGCCGCGTTGGTCGCCGACGCGCAGAACGTCCTCGGCCCGCGCGACACCGGTCGCCAGGAGGGCAAGGATGGCCAGGACAAGGGCACGCATCAGGCTACCTCCCCGCGCGGTCCGCGCTGCGCCAGGGCGGCCTTGAAGGCCGGCAACAACTCGCGGCCGTACTGGATCGCATCCTCCAGGGGATCGAAGCCGCGGATCAGGAAGGTGCGTACGCCGAGGTCGTGATAGTCGAGCAGCGCGTCGGCCACCTGTTCCGGCGTGCCGACGAGGGCCGTGGAGTTGCCCTGGGCGCCCGTCTCCGCAGCGATGGCCGTGAACAGGCGCTTGTCGAGGCGCGAGCCCGTGGCGGCGGCCGCCAGCAAGCGTCGCGACCCCTCGTTCTGCGGGGGCGCCGCCGGTCCGAGGCCCTTCGCGGCCCGAACCGCCTTGGCCCGCGCGAGAATCGCCTGCGCCCGCGCCCAGGCCGCTTCCTCCGTCGCCGCCAGGATCGGCCGCACGGAGAGGCTGAAGCGCGGCCGGCGGCCCTGACGGGCGGCCGCGTCCCGCACGCGCCCGATCAAGTCCCGCACCTGGGCCTGCGTCTCGCCCCACAGGGCGTAAGTGTCGGCGTGCCGGGCCGCGACCTCCAGGGCCG